>VGRU01000097.1 GCA_016875255.1 Deltaproteobacteria bacterium | reverse complement strand
ATTTTCGAAAGAGAAGGTTTCCTGTGTCGAGAAGAAGGACCTTTGCGCCTTCCTTTCTCATTTCCGAGATCAGGGCGGCTCTCTTGGCGATCCCGCCAAGGGGGCTTCGGAATCAGCCGCAGGGTTCAACCTCGCCCATCACATCATTGGTATAGACAATGGTGAAATGGGTTTTTGGCGCGGCCGGGGCAAGCGGAACGTAGGATTGGGTGACGATGAGCCCGATCGTCATAAATGCAAGGATGCTTCTATATTTCAATTCAATCCTCATTTTCTATTCACCGAAATAAATTAACCTCCACGTTTGGCCTGGGAACAATCGGTTAAGGTTACGGTTACGAAGCCCGTTCGCTTTAGGGTCAGTCGGTTAAGGCTACGAAGCCCGTTTCGTAATTCGGTAACGGTTACGTTTAAAAGATTTAAACACGACAAACGTAGCCTTCTGTTAACGATACGGGCATCGCGAAACGCGGGATTGCCCTTACCGTAACCGGTGGGATTTAGAATTTGGTTTCATCGAAACCGTTTCTCCCCTGCCCGGACCTCAATATCGAGCCAATTCTCCTTCGGGGCAAATGGGCAGGTAAATTTTTCATTGAACTCACAGAAAGGGTTGTAGGCCCGGTTGAAATCGATCAGCACTTTCCCGCCTGGCATGGGCTCGATATTGAGATAACGTCCCATCCCATAGGTTTCGGTTTCGGACGTCTTGTCTTTAAAAGGAAGAAAAAAATCCCCGCCTCCAAGTGGCCGGTAGATCTGGAGGACATGCTCCTTGCCTTCCAATTTAAATTTGAAGCGTCCGTATTTGACATATTTCTTTTCTCTCTCTTTATTCGTCGGAAGGTTCACATAGATGGGTTTCGGATCCGTGGGATATTTCTCTATCGATCCGGTGACTGCATATTTCAGGTCGATCGGATAATAGACGAGACCTTTGAATCTTTTCTTGTCGCTCTCTTTTAATGGGGAGTTAGTATCCTTTTTAAAGAAAAGGTCTCTCTTCTCTCGAAAGGCCCTTATTTTTTCTTCTCTCCTTTCCATAGGGTCCTCTCCCTCCTTCGAGAGAGACAAATCCAATCCTTTAGCCAAAAAGAGGAGAAGGAAGCAGAGGACTGGAACAAATAACCGTTTCCGGTCAATTCCAATATATCGGCCCATTCAGGTTGTCTCCGGGTTTTCAGTTAAGCGTTTCTTCTCCCTACTCTCTTTTTTTCCAAAAAAGAGGAGGGCGAAACTCAATATGACGATCCAGAATAAGAGGAAGCATAGGACGAGAACGACAATGATGAGCAGGCCCATAATGATTTTAGACATAACGCCTCCTTTTGGTGGTTCTCCTGTGAGAGGATAAATTTTAATGAAGTAAAATAGTTTATATAGGAACTGCTTATAAAAAGCAATACGGAAAAGAAAATTTGCAAAAAATTTTGCTTGAAAAATTTTTAGGGAAAATATAGCATATTAACCAGTTCGATGGGGAGGGGTTTCCGATGAAAAAAATTAAAATTGATTTGGTCCTTCGTTCAATTCTTCAAAAACTAAAAGATTTCTGTAGCACTGAGAATCTAAAAGAGCTTCACGACCTGATTAAGGGATTTTGGGTTGAAGTTTTTTTAGGTTTTAAAAAGGGGACCCTTGAACATAAAAGAGCGATTAAAACCTCTCTCATCCTATGTGGCATCGCTTTTATCATCCTCTCATTAGCCCTTCTCAGGTTTACCGAGAGTTCTACCTTCTGTGGCACGTGTCATCAGATGGATGTTTATATGGAGTCGTGGAGGGCTTCCAGCCACCGCCACGTTGCCTGCACACAGTGCCATTACGAGCCTGGCCTTTTAAACCATCTCAAGGGGAAGTGGGTGGATGGCCAGGTTTCGCTCGCTTATTTCCTCTCGGGCAAGAGGCCCAACAGACCTCATGCACAGATCAGCGATGCAAGTTGCCTTCAGAAAGGATGCCATAAGATAGAGGATCTTCAGAAGGATATGGTCTACAAGAATGTGGCTTTCTCCCACGGGAAACACCTTGAGGAGCTTAGAAGAGGGATGAAGCTTCGGTGCACCAGCTGCCATGCCCAGATCGTTCAGGGAGCCCATCTCACCGTCCATGAAATCAACTGTTTCATCTGCCATTACTATCGGGCAGGCCCGAAAGGAGAAGAAGAATGTATCTCCTGCGCAGTGGGAAGCTGTGTCTCCTGCCATGTCGAACCCAAGGGCGATATCAAGGTCAAAGGCTGGAACTTTAACCACCGGAAGTATATTGCAAGAGGAGTTGAATGCGAGCGGTGCCATGTCAATGTGGTTCAAGGGGATGGCCATGTCCCAGAAGGGAAATGCGTTCAATGCCATGGTGAACCCGAGATCCTTACGACCAAATATACCACTCAATTTATGCACAAGATGCATGTCACCGACCACAAGATCGAATGTGCGGATTGCCACACCCCTATCAAGCACGAGATTGGTCCCATCCTTACGATGGTTCATTCTCCCACGGTCTGCGATAAGTGCCACAGCAAGGAGATGCACCTGGCCCCGAGGGATTTTTACCGCGGCACTGGCGGGATTGGCGTCCCGGACTCCCCAAGCCTAATGTTTACCACCAATGTCGATTGTGTGGCCTGCCATCGGAAAGAAGGGGAGAGGCAGGCCGCGCTTTACACCACGAAATATGTTGAGAGGGCCATGGGAGAGTCCTGTGTCGTTTGCCATGGGGAGGGATTTGATGAGACATTAAAACAGTGGCAGGTCCTTCTCTCAAAAGCGAAAAACGAAACCAGCCAGCGTCTCTCCAATGTCCAAGGAATTCTCCAGGAAGCGGAAAAGGACCGGGCAAGATCCCCTGAGTTTAAAAAGGCCCAGAACTTTCTGAACGAGGCGCGCCACAATTACAACTTCGTTCACTTGGGGAAAGGCGCCCATAATATTGAGTATGCGATTAAACTCCTCAATGCGGCGAACCATAAGACGGAGCAAGCCCTGGCCAGCCTTGACAGGAATCATCAATCCAAAGAATTTAAGACAGAAATGACCTGCACGACCCTCTGCCATATCGGGATCGAAAAACGGGCCGTTCCTTTCAACGACATCAAATTCTCCCATGAAACCCATGTGCTCAGAAAAAAGATGAAATGCATGGATTGCCATTCATCCCGGGACACTCACGGAAAGACCTTTTATAAGAATTGCAGGGACTGCCATCACGGCAAAGAGATTAAGAAGGTCAAATGTGAAGACTGCCATATCTCGGTCAAAAGACTGGTTCAGGGGAAAGGGGGTATTGGAGTTAAGGAGAGGCCGAGCAGTAAATTGGATGTGGTCGAATGTATAGACTGTCATAAAGGGGTGCCTGCCAGGAAGAAGGATACCCTCGATGCCATCAAGAAACAGTGTATCGAGTGTCATGACCAGAGTTATGGAGAGATGCTCACCCGATGGAAAAAGAGTTCCGATGGGTTATTGGCGAAATTGGCTCCGAAGGTCGAAAAAGTTAGGGAGGAGATCAGAAGGATTGAAAGCCGCGGCGGCCATACCTTCGTCTATCGAAAACCCTTTGGAGAGGCGGAGTTTAATTACAATTTAGTCAAAAAGGGAAACGGGGTTCATAACCTTGAATATACCGAGGAGCTTTTAGAATTTGCCAATAACCGCCTCGATGAGGCCATCAAACAGCTGTCAAAAAAGAAGTGATGGAAGAAAGTTAAACATTTATAAAAATTATTTATTGAATTCAATTAGTTAGACGAAACGCCTTGTACCATTCCGGGTATGAGGCGTTTTATTTTTCACCATGAGATCTTCCGTAACAAAGATTTCTGAAAAAACCCAGAAATCAAGAGAGCGGAAGGTTGTTTTTCACAGCTCTCAAACAAAAAACTTGACAAAGGGGCTATAATTTAATAAATATTTCACAAATTTTGTGAAAGGAGTCACATAATTGAAATATCAAAAAATACCAGAAGCGACGATCAGGAGATTATCGAGATATTCGAGATGTCTTGAAGAGATGGAGCATGCCGGAGAAGGAGTCGTCTCTTCTGCACAATTAGCCACTCGATGCATGGTCAATGCCGCACAGGTGAGAAAAGACCTGGCCTATTTCGGTGAGTTTGGCATTCGTGGCGTAGGTTATTATGTGAAAGACCTGCTCAGTGATATTAAAAAAATCCTTGGATCGAACAAGGAATGGAGAATGGCGGTCATAGGCATCGGGAATTTAGGCTCTGCCCTGCTCTCTTATAAAGATTTTCTCAAGCAGAATTATAAGATCGTTGCGGCTTTTGATATTGATCCTCCGAGCGTGATCGGAAGGGTTTCTGAAAAGCTTGGAAAACCCGTCGAGGTCATTCATATCAATCGGCTAAAAGAGGTGGCCAAGGAGAGAAGGATTGAGATCGGTCTCATCACCACACCTCCTTCAGAGGCCCAAAGTGTAGCTGACCTCCTGGTGGAGGCAGAAGTAAAAGGCATTCTTAACTTTGCCCCTACACAGATTATCGTACCGGAGGGATTCGTGGCAAAGGATGTTTTTTTCACCACCATCCTGGACAATCTGGCCTACCTTTTATCGAATAATTAAGGTTTACCCCGTTAGAATTTCCAGTCCCGCTATAGCGGGACATAAAACCGAGTGAGGAATTACTTCTAATGGGGTCAGCGATTTCCTTCCTAAAAATTTGTAACCCCTCAATCACGGGGAGCCACAAAATTCCTGATAAAAATTTAATTACACCCGATAGGCGGGACATTCCTGTCCCGCCTATGTTGGGGGCGGGGTTAGACCTGCAGCACGCCCCGCCTATCGACTATGACTATCAATGAAATGAAATTCCCCCCTAATTGAAGGGATACAAAAATTCCCTTTTCTAAATTCCCCAAATCCCTTATGATGGAAGGGAAAGGCAGAAAGGCCAGGGTTAGGGCTTTAATGAAGCGCTTTACGCCATAAGAGACTGTGTCATAGTCCGTTCATGGTTCGATCCTGAGCGAACCGTTCACCCTTCGAGAACCTCAGGGCGAACGGTGAGTCGAAGGGCTCACCACAAACGGACTATGACATGTTACAAACCAATTACTTAGCCGGTCGTCCTGCCTGTCCGCCGAAGCCCTGTCGAAGGTGGAACCATGTCGAAGGGCAAACGGCTAAGTGCGACACAGTCTCTACGAAAGGAGGAAACAGTGATAAGAGATAAGATCCCTTCGATCATGACCGAACTTCCCGGACCAGAGGCGAGGAAAGTTCTGGAAAAGGATCAGAGGTTTGTCTCCCAATCCTATACCCGTGTCTATCCCCTTGTGGTAAAGCGGGCAATCGGAGCAATGGTGGAGGATGTCGATTCGAATCGATTCCTCGATTTCACCTCAGGGATCGCTGTCTGCAACACAGGCCATTGCCATCCCAGGGTGGTGGAAGCCATCAAAGGTCAGGCCGAGCAGTTTATCCATATGTCTGGTACCGATTTTTATTATGATGCTCAGTCCACTCTTGCCCAGAAATTAGGCGCCATCACGCCCGGTCCAAAAGAGAAGAGGGTTTTTTTTGGAAATTCCGGAGCAGAAGCCATCGAAGCTGCCCTGAAACTGTCGCGGTATCATACGAAACGGCCTCGGATCCTTGCTTTTTTTGGGGCCTTCCATGGACGCACCATGGGTGCCCTCTCTTTAACGGCGAGCAAGGTGGTCCATGAGAGGGGTTTTTCTCCGCTTGTCCCCGGGATAACCCATATCCCTTATGCCTACTGCTACCGCTGTCCCTATCATCTTAGATATCCTGAGTGCGAAGTGGCCTGCGTGGACTGGATTCGCGAGGACCTCTTCAAGCGGAGCATTCCTCCGGAAGAAGTGGCCGCCATCTTCGTCGAACCGATTCAGGGAGAGGGCGGTTATATCGTCCCGCCGCTCGAATTTCATCAGAAACTTTATGAACTGGCAAAGGAGTTCGGCATTCTCTTCGTTGTGGATGAGGTTCAGACGGGTATGGGAAGGACAGGGAAGATGATGGCGATCGAACACTGGGGCGTGGTTCCTGATATCATCGCCCTGGCAAAAGGCATTGCTTCCGGCATGCCCCTGGGAGCCACAGTCTCTCAGACCGAGGTGATGGACTGGGTTCCCGGGTCTCATGCGAGCACCTTTGGCGGAAATCCAATCAGTTGCCAGGCCGCCCTGACCACGATCGCACTTTTAGAAGAGGGGCTGGTTGAGAATTCGGCACGAATGGGCGAATACATTTTCGATCAGCTAAGAGAACTCCAGAAACGGTTTGATTTGATCGGCGATGTAAGAGGAAGGGGATTGATGATCGGAGTGGAACTGATCAAAGACCGAAAGACCAGAACAAAAGCGATTGAAGAGCGAAACAGGGTGATTCAGGCTTGCTTTGAAAAGGGGCTCCTCATCCTTGGATGCGGTGAGAATACGATCCGCCTCGTCCCGCCTCTCATCATCACCAAGAAAGAGGCCGACACCGCCCTCACGATCCTGGAAGAGGTGTTGAGAAATTTGGAGATGAATCGAAGGTAAGTTAAAAGAATTACGCATTATATTTCGGCAACCAGTAATTCATTCCCGTCTCTTTTCGCTTTGTTTTTCTTGTATTTCTGTTGAGATTTGGGTATATTGTATCCTCCAAGAGCATAAATAAGGGCCTTAAAATAATGGTGAAATTTGATGTGGAGAGAACAGTCTCCTATTGGTTAGAAGGGGCTCAGTACGATTTGAGCGTTGCCAATGCAATGTTTAAAAGCAAGAAATATCCCTATGCACTTTTTATGGGGCATCTGGCCCTTGAAAAAATGCTTAAAGCGGTTATTGTGAAAAATAGAAAGACCCATGCCCCTTTCACCCATTCCCTTCCTTATTTGGCAGAGAATTCAAAACTTGAAGTCCCCGAAGCAATACTCGTAAAACTGCGCGAATTTATGGAGTTTCATTTCGAGGCACGTTATCCCCATGCGACCAAGGTCTTCTATAAAAAATGTACGAAAGCCTTTACGGCTAAAAAGTTAGAGGAGATAAGAGAGGTGTTTAAGTGGGTCAAAGGGAAGCTTTAAAAGTTATTAAAAAATTTGTTAAGGTGCTCAAACAAAAAGGGATAGCAATTGATCATGTTATCCTTTATGGTTCCCATGCAAGAGGTAACGCAAGGGCTGATAGCGATATCGATGTTGCAGTCGTCTCAAAAAATTTTGGAAAAGATCCGGTAGAAGAAGGGATGACCCTTTTCAGGCTCGCAGGCATAATCGATCCTCGTCTTGAGCCTGTTCCCATCTCTGTAAAAACATATAAGAAAGATACATGGATCCCTCTTATTTATGAAATTAGGGATAAAGGTATCGAACTGAGAATATGATTATCTAAACCCCGTTAGAAATTCCAGCGGGGCATTATTTCTAACGGGGTAAAAAGGTCCAGAACCCCCTTCATTCTAAGACTATACCCTACGGTTGCATAAAAATTACATGAAAAGGGAGGTGGGTGTGCTGGAAAGCCTTTACAGCGGCACCTTTAAATGGTTGGCTACTAAGGTTTCAAGCATACCTCAAAGGTCACCTCAGGTGACATCGAATGTTCCCCATAAAACATAGAAACGATCCGCAATTGTAAAGGATTGGAAGCATGCCCACCTCCCTTTTCTTTGCAACGTTAAGGTATACACAGCGTCATTAATCTCAAGAGAGCACGTCATTCCCGCGCTTCGCGGGACCCGTATCGTTAATAAAAGGTTACGTTTGTCGTTGTCGATGCTGGTATCGAGACTCGTATATGGATGCTGGATACTCGAGCTTCAAGTTTCGAGCTTCCTGCTTCGATACGAGCATCGTCACCGTAAACCTTTTATTTTAGTCCGAAGTTCCCCCGCAAAAATGGTTTAGAAAAGGGGTTATCTCATTGGATTCTCAAGGAAAACCTGTTGCAATTAACATGCCAAATGTGTCCATGTAATGATGCATTTTATTCTTGACATATATTGTTTAATGTGCTATATATGTATCCATGTTTATCGATATTGTTCCGAATCGCAAATCTCCGCCGGCCATTCTGCTTCGGGAAGCCTGGCGGGAAGGCAAGAAGGTTCGCAAACGAACGGTTGCCAATCTTACGGGTTGGCCTAAAGAGAAAGTGGAGGCGTTGCGTCGAGTTTTGAAGAACGAGCCTCTGGTGGCCCCGGAGGAGGCTTTCGCCATTGAGCGATCCTTTCCCCATGGTCATGTGGAGGCGATTTTGGGAACAATTCGGAAAATCGGTTTAGACCGACTGATTTCATCCACTCGTTGTCGGGAGCGAGATCTGGTGGTGGCGATGGTGGCGGAGCGCTTGATTCATCCGTGTTCGAAGTTAGCGACGACGCGGTTGTGGCATACGACGACATTGGCCGAGGAGCTTGGGGTCAGTGATGCCGACGAGGATGAGCTTTATGAGGCGATGGATTGGTTATTGGAGAGGCAGGAGGGGGTTGAGAAGAAGTTAGCTTCCCGGCATCTTTCGGAGGGGTCGTTAGTGCTCTATGATGTGACGAGCAGTTACTATGAGGGGCGGAGTTGTCCGTTGGCTCAATTTGGTCATGATCGGGATGGGAAGAAGGGGAGGCAGATTATTGTTTACGGATTGCTTACGGATGGGGAGGGGCGGCCGGTGGCGGTGGAGGTGTATCCTGGAGACACGGGAGATCCGAGCACGGTGGTGGATCAGGCAGAGAAACTGCGTCATCGTTTTGGATTGAGTTATTTGGTACTGGTAGGGGATCGGGGGATGCTGACAGAGACGCAGATAGAGAAGCTGAGGGCCTATCCGGGGTTGGGATGGATTTCGGCCTTACGGTCTGCTGCGATTCGAGACTTGGTTGAGAGCGGGAGTCTTCAAATGTCGTTATTTGACCAGAGGGATCTTGCGGAGATTCGTTCTCCGGAGTTTCCGTCAGAGCGGCTCGTGGCCTGTTTTAATCCGTTGTTGGCGGAGGAAAGGAAACGCAAGCGTCAGGCGTTGTTAGAGGCGACGGAAAAGGAGTTGGAGCGGATTTCGAAGCAAGTGGCACGCAGGACCCAGAAGCCCTTGGGAAAGGACGAGATTGGCAAGAAAGTGGGGAAGGTGATCGACCGTTTCAAGGTAGGAAAGCATTTTACTCTGAGCATTGAAGAGAATCGTTTTTCTTTCGTCCGCAATGAAGACAAGATTAGCAGGGAGGAAGCCCTGGACGGAATCTATGTGATCCGAACCAGCGAGCCCAAAGAGCGGCTCTCAGCGGAAGATGCGGTTCGTAGCTATAAGAATCTCACCCAGGTAGAGCGTGCCTTTCGAACTCTGAAGGGGATCGATCTGTTGGTGCGTCCCATTTGGCATCGGACGGAGGACCATGTCCGGGCACATATCTTTTTATGCATGCTGGCTTATTATGTGGAGTGGCACATGCGCAAGGCCCTGGCTTCCTTATTGTTTGACGATGAAGAGTTGGACAGAAATCGTAAGAAACGCGATCCGGTGAAGCCCGCCGAATCCTCCGAGTCTGCGAAGAAGAAAAAGAACCTTCGTTTCACTTCTGAGGGTTTGGTTGTGCAGAGTTTCGATACGCTCTTGATGGAACTTGGAACTCGATGTCGAAACCGCTGTCGAGTAAAAACAGATCCAAAGGGTCCTACGTTTTACCAATTAACAGAAAAATCTCCGCTTCAGGAACGGGCTTTCCAGCTCCTTGGGCTGTAGTCATGTAACTGAAAGCCCGTTTTCCTAAAAACAGTATGGAGGTCAGTAAGTTACTTTCTTAATGGCGGGGGAACTTCGGTTTAGTGTTTGAACCAATTCATCGCAGGTGAGGAGGTAGGCGAAGCCAAAACCGAGGTTTTTTAATGTGGCGAGATGGAGTTCGGTTTTTCGGGTGGCTGTTCCATCGATGAGGATAAAGACCCGGTAATCCCTCATAAAGGCATCACGGGCTGTAGTTTCACAGCAGAGATTCGTCATGACCCCTGAGATGATCAAATCTTTAATCTCTTTCGATCGAAGCCTCTCATCCAGATCGGTCTCAAAAAATGCGCTGTAGCGTTTCTTGGGGAGGACGATGTCTTCCTCCTTGATGACGACCTCCGGAAGAAATTTCCAATCTTCGGTTCCGGCCATGATCAACTCCCCCCACCACCTCTGCAGCCCTCCTCCATCTGAGGGAGGATCGGTATGGCCGTGCTGGGTGAAGATGATGGGAAGATTCTTTTTCCGGCAGGACTGAATTACCTTCAAGATATTTCCAAGCACGCCTTGAGCAATCCCTTTGAAATAATTCTGCAGATCGATGACGAGGAGGGCAGCATGCCCCGGATCGACCGCTGCCCTCCTTTCCCGATAGGGCTTGAGTTCCTTTAAGATCTTTTCAAAATCCACTTTCATCATTTTTTCCATCTTGGGTTGTCGATCAGGAGAGGTTTCCCATTCCTCTCGATGAGGATCTTCACAAACCCTGTTTTTTCAATATCCCCATAGTTGTGGCCTGCGTCTCCGGGATAGACAGCAAAGAAGATAAAAGGGTTCATTCCTACATTGACCATCCGGTGGCCCCAGTAGGGCGGAATGTAGGCAACCGTGCCGGGCCGGATGGTGATGGATTCGAAATCCCCCTCCACGGTCTGCATGAGAAGGCAGCCCTCCCCCTCCAGACCGAGATACATCTCCGAAGTATCAGGACGTCTGTGATAATGTCCCTTGGTCATATGATATTCATCGCCGATCTTCCCCGGGTGGATCGTGGTCGTGGCGATCTGGAGATGGCCATTCTCTTCGGGCAAGACCTTCTCGCTGAAGGAATAGATCAGGGGGTCCTCCTTTTCAAGAATCCGGCGCTCGGCTTCGGCCTCAAAAAACATCCCCTTCATATCGCTCAATCTCCGGATGTTGGTCCGGTCATTAGGCGTGAGCTCCCCTGTCTTAAAGTTCAGATTCATCGGAAACGGTCTCATCGACATAGGGTCCTCCTAAAAACATAAATTCGAAATTCGAATATCGGGCGAAGCGTCCTCTTAGGGCCAATCCGAAACAAATTCGAATATCAAATGACCATGGTTTAGAAATTTTAAATCCCTTGGGGTTCTATTCCCCGCTGCTTGCGGCGAATTCGTCATACCGGCGAAAGCCGGTATCCAGCAAACCCGCCTGGATTCCGTGTCAAGCACGGAATGACGGCAAAGAAGAGAAGGTGATACCCCGCTGCTTGCGGCGGGGTAGTTCATTTTCGGTCATTCGATATTGTTTCGAATTGGTCCTGCTGGACGCTTCGCCCGGATTTCGTGCTTCGGATTTTTCTATATTAAGTTGATAAATTACCCACAGCAAATTTTATTATCCACTGACAGAAAGAAATCGAACGATGATCCTCGCATAGATTCGAGCCGCCTGAATCAAATTATCCACCTCCACGGACTCATTCGTGGTATGGGATTGATCCGTTCCTCCCGGGCCGAAAATCAATGTGGGTATATGAAATTGATTGATATAGAAGCGAGCGTCGGTGAATCCGGAAAAACCTCTGACATTTGGCCTTTCTCCCCTCACCTCCCTGCCCGCTTCGAGGCCGATCCGGACGATATCCTCATCAGGACTAATTTCTGACGGCTCGGCATAATCGATCTCTTCGATCTGATAGTTTAAAAGAGGATCCCGTGCTTGAATGGATTCGATCGCCAATTTGATTTCTCTTAAGATTTCCTCCTTTTTCTCGTCGGGCAACAATCTCCGGTCGACCTCGATCTCGCATCGATCCGGCACCACATTGACTTTTATCCCGCCCTGAATCTTTCCGATATTGATCGTCGGTTTTCCTAACAAGGGATGCTCTTTTGCTAATGGGATGGAGTTCAACCGGTCGATCAAGGCCATCATCTTTTCGATGGCGTTCACGCCCTGCCCTGGCCTTGAGCCGTGGGCTGACTTTCCAAAAGTGGCAATTCTGAACCAGAGAGCTCCTTTCTGGGCAATGATTAGATCGAGATTGGTCGGTTCTCCCACAAGAACAGCGTCCCCTTTGATCAGTCCCTTTCGGGCAAGAAAACCCATGCCCTGATGGCCGTGCGACTCCTCATCGGAGACGAGATGGAGGGCGAGACTTCCCTGATTGAGAGGGATGTTGGAACGGTCGATCATGGAGATGGCATGGATGAAAGAGGCGACTCCTCCCTTCATATCCGATGCCCCGCGGCCAT
>VGRU01000096.1 GCA_016875255.1 Deltaproteobacteria bacterium | reverse complement strand
AAGTGGAGCCAATATCCGCTCAATTTTCTCAGTCGATCGAAGTTCCCCTTCCGGGATCGTCCCTTTCTGGTCTCGCCGGCGGTTCATTTCTGTATGGGAGGTGTTGAAATTGATGAGTATGGGATGACCGCTCTCAAGGGACTCTTTGCGGCAGGAGAGGTTGTCTGGGGAGTCCATGGAGCCAATCGCCTCGGAGGAAATGCCCTGACCGAATGTGCGGTTTTCGGTATTCTGGCCGGTCAGTCTGCCTCAGAATATGCAAGGGAAAGAGAGGCCGATCTCATTTCTGAAGTGTTCAAGAGAAAATGGCAGAGGAAAGCAGAAGGTTATCTGAAAAAGAGCAGGGGGAGCTTCGATCCTCCAACACAGATTCTCAAAGAACTGAAGACCCTGTCCTGGAGATATGCAGGACCGGCTCGGGAAGAGCGTTCTTTGAAGGAAGGGCTCGAGCGGTTGGCGTCGATAGAGAAAAGGATTGATAAGGTTTATCCTGCCACCTTGAAAGATTTGTTCAGGAAGAGAGAACTGGAGAATGTGGCTCTTCTCTTGAAGGCTATCCTGAACGGGAGTTTGGCTCGGAAAGAGAGCAGGGGTTCTTTCTTTCGTCAGGACTTTCCGGATCAGGATGACCAGGAGTTGCTGAAAAATACCTGCTATTGCCTTGAGAAGGGAGATCTCCAAATCATCCACCGGCCCGTCTTGGAAACGTGAGGATTTTCTGAGATTTCTGAAAAAGTCCAGAAATCTCTGATTACACCGATTAGGGCCCGATTACATAGATTATAAATGCATTGATAAATAAGGAAAAATCTGTGAAATCTTTTTTTGAAATCTCTGCCTGCGGCAGGCAGGTGTGTAATCGGAGAGCGAAAAATAGTTTTTTAAAGCTTTCCTTGACATTGAGGGCAGGTCTAATATAAATTTAAGCCAACATTAATTCTGAAAGGAGGTATTTCATGAAACGGTTCATCATCTTTGGGATCATCGCTCTATTTGTTTTTGGGGCTTCCACAGTATGGACCCAAAAGGCGGTACGTCTCTCTATTGCCACCGGAGGAACAGGAGGGGTCTATTATCCAATGGGAGGAGGGATGGCCAATATCATCTCAAAATATATTCCCTATGCCGAGGCCACCGCAGAGGTAACTACTGCCTCAGTCGATAACTGCCTTCTGGTTGGGGGAAGGAAAGCCGATCTGGCCCTGATCATGGCAGATGTGGGATGGGATGCCTTTCAGGGAAAAGGGAAGTTTAAGGAAAAGGTTGCCTTGAGGACCTTGGCCGTTCTCTATCCTAACAATATGCATGTGGTAACTTTAGAGGGAAAAGGGATAGAGAAAGTGAGCGACCTGAAGGGAAAAAGGATTTCCACAGGGGCTCCTGGAAGCGGGACAGAGGTAAAGGCCCTAAGGGTTCTCGAAGCCTACGGATTGGATCCTGACAAGGATATGACCCGAGACAAATTGGGAGCTTCCGAATCAGCGGGGGCATTGAAGGACAGGAAGATCGATGCCTATTTCTGGGACGGAGGCATTCCCACTGCCTCCGTGACCGATGTCGGGGCCACTCCCGGGATCAAGATGAAACTGATTGACCATGGGGACGCGATTGCGAAGATGAGGGAAAAGTATGGACCGCTCTATGTGAAAGGAGTTATCCCTGCCAAATCCTATCCGGGACAGGATGCGGACGTTTCCATCGCGGTGGTCTGGAACCTCCTCGTTTGCAATGAGAATATGAAAGGGGATGTCGCTTATGATATCCTGAAAACCCTCTTCGATCGCAAACCGGAGCTGGTGACGGTGCATCGAGAAGCCAGGTGGCTCTCTCTGGAACCGCAGGTGGGTGGCTCCCCGATACCGTTTCATCCCGGAGCAATCCGGTACTTCACGGAGAAAGGGCTGAAGTTCAAATAGTTGAGACGGAAGATCTGGCCCCTCCTAACACTGATCCTTGTCCTTCTCGTGTTGGGAGGGGTCTTCCTTTTTAAAAAGATCAATTTTCTCCAGCTTGAAAACCTGGACCGCAAAACGACTCTCCAGATACGGGTCAGCCCAACCGAGCCCTTCTCCCTGTTTTACACTCATTCCATCCACCTTGAGCCTGTCATCGAAGAATTCCGAATCAAAGATGAAACCATTCTCCTTGAAGGGGTGAGGACGAAGAGCCCGGGGGTGATGGAATATTACGGATTTGAAGATACGACAGAATTCCATCCAGTCAGGCAGAAATTTGAAACTCTTTATCTGAGAAAGGGAAGCGCAGAAGAGCAGGGACTGATCGTGAAGGAGAGGAAGATCTATTTCAGCGAGATCGGAGAAAAAGGGGATCGGATCCGATTGAGAGTGGTTTCGATGCCCCTGGGATATTATTTTTTAAGGCATTTTAAAACCTAACCCCCCTTCGTCCCCCCTTAAATTAAGGGGGGAATAGAGGGGGGTTATACATCATTATTCAATCGAAGGGATCTTTTTTTCTGGTCTGATGCAATAGTAGATTTGGAAGATTGCCAGAAGAATCAAAAACCATAGGGTAGGGTCCTTTTAGAATCTCTAAGTCGGATTTCTTCTTAAGCTCTTCCAGATAAATTTCAGAAACCTCCACCTCATCCAATTGAAGGGTGTTCTTAATACGCACAATCCTGGTCCTGTCCGGCGGGGTGAGGCCTGTTGAACCCAGCGCTACCTGAATGGCCTCGAGGTCGGTTTCAAAGTGCATCGGGATGGAAGCCTTTTCAAGGCTGATTGCTGTAATACAGTTCATGTAGGTAGCCTGAGAGTCGATTTTTTCAACCAGCCTTTTGGTGGCGAGGTCGGCCAGACCGATTCCGATGGCATTGCCATTGGACGAATCTGTCAGATCTCGCACGAAGAGCCTTTTCACACAGGTGGGATGAGGAAAGGTTCCGATGATGTCCCGATTTCGACCGGTGACATTAGGATCCATTCCAACCCCGCTGATATCTTTTCCCATCTCATCCACGATCAGCAGATCGATATCATTAAAAGGGAGTTTGGGCATCATCGCTTTTGCATGAGACAGAAGGTCCTTCTCTTCTGCCTCTATCTCTTCAGGCATTAACCCAACGACTTTGGCTGTCTCATCGTAACCATTCTCCACAATTCCCAGTCCAAAGAGAATAGGGGCATTTTTCAAAACCACCCTGGCGGCATCCTCGATGATTTTTGGGAAACCATACTCGATGGCCGCCTTGTGGTAGAGGTCTGCTCCCTTCTGCTTCCCCATGCCAATCCCCATCATCTTCATCAATCCGCTCTCAATGGGCCCTTTGAACTTGGTATGGGGTTTAATACGATTGACCACGATGATATGGTCAGCTTGATAAGCCTTCTTATCCACACAGACCGGGAGATTCCCCTTGGTTTGACCGATTTCAACAACTTCCATAGAAGAAAGAATAGGAGCGCCGATCAGATCTTCCGTGATCTGATAATGCTTTAGGAGATCGGTCTGACCTTCTGCCGTGGCGCCACCATGGGAGCCCATGGCTGGGAAGAGAAAGGGCTGGGTTCTCAAGGGTCGGAGGTATTCGACGATCGTCTTCAGGATAAGGGCGATGTTGGAAATTCCGCGACTACCTGCGGTGATGGCGATCGAGTGGCCCGGTCGGAGTTTTTCACTGAACGATAACCGGTTTAATTCATCGGTTACCGCCTGTTGAATGTCTCGGACCGAAGTCCGATCAAAGGTCTGACGAATGCGATACATCTTTGGAAACATCATAGAGATATTACTATGATTTATGATTGGGTTTGTCAACCCGGTAGCCTTTCAATCAAAATTTCATTGACAATAAAACCAAATTTCATTTAAGGTATATGAGTTTTTCATATAAAGAGGTGAAGTATGGAAGAAGAAAAGAGAAGACAGTTTGAAGAAGCAGTCATTACTGAGGAGGCTCTCAGGGAAGCGGAGAAGTATATCGAAGAGGAAGAGGGTCCTTCCCGAAGGCTCACGGGAAAGATAGAAATCTTTATCACCGCGGTGGCGGTGATCATGTCTCTGGTCCATCTATACGCAGCCATCGGCATCATCATGACGCATGTCCTGAGAGGAATTCATGTCATGTTTGTCCTCTTCCTCTCTTTTCTGGTCTTTCCCTCCCTCAAACGATTTAAGAACCGGATCATCTGGTATGATTATATCCTCGCCCTGCTTGGGGTCGCAGTCATTCTCTATATGCTGATCGACTTCGATCAGTTCATTTACCGCTCTGTCGTTCCCAATTCCTGGGATATTGTTTTCGGAATCATTCTGATCTTTCTGGTCCTTGAGGCGACCCGCCGGACAACGGGCTGGATCATGCCCGCGGTGGTCATTGCTTTCATTATTTACGCCTTTATCGGACCCGAGCTTCCAAAACCATGGACCCATCGAGGATATGATATTGACCGTCTGGTAGGCCACATGTATATGACCCTTGAGGGGATCTTCGGCGTTCCGATAGACGTCTCTTCCACGTTTATCATCCTCTTCACGATCTATGGCGCTTTTCTTGAATTCTCAGGAGCAGGGAAGTTTTTTATTGATTTCTCCTTTGCGGCCATGGGAGGAAAACCGACCGGCGCTGGGCGAACCGTTACGCTGGCCTCGTTTCTTTTGGGGGGACCCTCCGGAAGCGGTGTGGCGACCACCGTCACTCTGGGCTCGGTAGCCTATCCTATGCTCGCCAAAGCAGGCTACAGCAAGGATGCCGCAGGAGGCCTTCTCTCTGCAGGCGGGATTGGAGCCATTCTCTCGCCCCCTGTGCTTGGGGCCGCGGCTTTTCTCATCGCTGAGTTCTTGAAGATCTCCTATCTCGATGTGATCATCATGGCCTGCATTCCAACCTGCCTTTACTACTGGTCGATCTATTTGATGGTGGAAATTGACGCAAAGAAATTCGGGGTTAAAGATATTGCCGTGGACAAGACTTATAGCCTGTGGCAACTTACCTATCTCTACGGGTTTCACTTTATTTCCCTGATCGCTATTGTAGCGATCATGGCCTTCGGCTTCACCCCGATCATGGCGGTCTTCTGGGCAACGGTCGTGGCTTTTGCGGTCAGCTTTATCCGTAAGGAAACAGCCCTTACCCCTGGCAAACTGGTGAAAGCACTAAGAGGAGGTTCGATCGGTGTTTTAAGCGTGGCCTCCACCTGCGCGGCCGCAGGGATCATTGTTGGAGTCGTAACCCTCACGGGGTTGGGGTTAAAGTTTAGCTCCATCATCATTGCCTATGCCGGCGGAAATCTTTTGCTGACGGCGATCTACACCGCCCTGATTGTTTGGGTGATCGGTTTAGCCGTTCCGGTCACGGCCTCTTACATCATCTCTGCGGTGATTGCGGCTCCCGCATTGATCCAGCTTGGGGTTCCGGACTTTGCGGCCCATATGTTTGTTTTCTACTATGCCCTCCTTTCGGAGGTTTCTCCTCCCACTGCGCTCTCCTGTTTCGCCGCAGCTGCGCTGACCAAAGGGAACCCTTATAAGACGACGATGTATGCCTGGAAATATACCCTGCCGGCATTCATCGTGCCCTTCATGTTTGTGCTTGATCCTAAAGGCGTTGGGATTTTGCTCAAGGGACCTGTCATGGATGTGATCTGGACGACAGTCACTGCCTTTATAGGGGTTGCCTCCCTGGCAGGAGGCGTGGAGAACTGGGTCTTTAAAAAGACGGCGCTTTATGAACGGATCATGTTGCTGGCCGCAGGCCTGCTCCTGTTCTACCCTGTTGCCCTCTATGATTTTATAGGATTGGGTCTGATAGCGCTGGTCATCATGTCTCAGAAATTGAGAAAGGAATGATTTTAGGCCTGAGGGTCTTTCTATTTCTTTCGCTCTTCCCTCTCCTCACAGGTTGCGGAAACCTTCTCTACCTCTCCAAATTAGGATGGCACCAGTCCTTCGTCACCTTTCAGAGCGTTCCGGTTCAGGAGGCTCTCATGGACGAAGCGCTGGAAGATGATGAAAAGGGGAAGGTCCACCTCATCCAGGAAGTAAAGCGCTATGGTGAGGAGAGGCTGGGATTGCGAAGGACAGGGAGTTACACAAAATATTTTGAAGTGAAAAGGCCTATCCTTCATGTCATCACGGCAAGCGAAAAAGACCGCCTTCACCTTCATCACTGGAACTTTCCCATTATCGGCAGAGCGACCTACAAAAGTTTTTTCACTCTTGAGGGAGCCTTAAAGGAGAAGGGGGTTCTGGAGAGAAAAGGTTTTGACACTTATCTCCAGCAGGCGGCCGCCTACAGCACGCTCGGTTGGCTGAAAGACCCCATCTTCTCAACAATGCTGAAATGGGATGAGCCAACCCTGGCCAACATCATTCTTCACGAGATGGCCCATGCTACGGTCTATTTTAAGGGGGAGACCGACCTGAATGAACAACTGGCAACCTTCATCGGACATCAGGGGGCCATTAATTTTTTGACCGAGAAGTATGGTCCCGGTTCAAAAGAGGTGGCCCTGGCGATCGATTATCAGGGGGATGACCTTCTCTTTTCGAGGTGGATCGATCAGGCTTACAGGCAGTTATTGGAATTCTATGATCAACCCGTTTCGAGAGAGGAGAAGGCGAGAGGAAGGGAGGAGATCTTTCAATCGATCCAAGAAAAATTCACAGAGATGCAAGATCAGTTTAAAACAGACTGCTACAAAGGTTTTGAAAGGAAGAAACTAAACAATGCGGCCCTGATGGCCTACCGGCGATACCTCCAACGCCTCGACCGCTTTGAAGCCCTCTATGAAAAATTGGGAAAGGATTTAAAAAAGGTTGTAGAATTTTTCAAAGAGATTAAAACCTCAGGAAATAAAAGTGCGCTAACTTTTTTTAAGGAGTGAGGCTCTAAGATTTTCTAACTCCTAACTCAAAACTCTGAACTCCGAACTCCGAACTTCTATTACCTCTCCCTCGTCCCTTCGATGAATTCCTCGACCATCTGTTTGGCTTCATTATCTGGAAACTGGATGAGGGGGTGCTTCATCGCATAGGCGGAAATGGAAAGCAGGGGCCCTCCAATGCCACGGTTGCGTGCAATCTTGCAGCATCGAATGGCATCGATGGTGATCCCACCGCTATTCGGCGAATCCTCAACCGAGAGTCTCAGTTCGAGGTTCAATGGAATCTCTCCAAACCCTCTTCCTTCCATCCTGAGAAAACAGACCTTGTTGTCATTCTGCCAGGGGACATAATCGGAGGGGCCGATGTGAATATTCTCGGGTTCGAGAGGGACGCCAAGCTGGGACTGAATGGCTTCGGTCTTGGAGATTCGTTTGTTCTTCAGACGGCTCCGGTTGAGCATGTTGAGAAAGTCTGTATTCCCGCCCGTGTTAATCTGATAGGTCCGGTCCAGTTTTACTCCGCGGTCCTCGAAAAGCCTGGCCAGCGCCCGATGGATGATGGTGGCGCCCATCTGGGATTTCACATCGTCACCCACAGCAGGAATGCCTTTCTCTTCAAATCGTTTTGCCCACTTTTGGTCAGAGACAATGAAGCTGGGCATGCAGTTGATCAGACTGACCCCTGCGTTCAGACAGGCTTCCGCATAGAATTGAGTCGCCAGATCCGACCCCACAGGAAGGTAGTTGAGAAGAATTTCCACTCCGGATTCCTTGAGAGCCTTTTCCACATTGCAGGGTTTCTCGTTGGCCAACACGAAAGCACGGTCTTCGGGGTAATCCTTCATATGTTCTGAAACACCATCCAGCACTTCACCCATAGAGACGATGACGCCTGAATCGTTGAATTGGGAAAAGATGGTCTGGGTGCAATTAGGTCTGGAGAAAATGGCCTCCCTGAGGGGTTTTCCGACTTTTCTCCGGTCGATATCGAAAGCGGCTCCCACCTCGATATTCCAGGGCTTGTAGCCTCCGAGATCCATATGCATCAGGCCGAGGGGTTCGAATTTTGGGTTCTTTCGACTAAGATCCCTATAGAATTCAATCCCCTGGATGAGAGCGCTGGCACAGTTTCCGACACCTACGATGGCAATTCGGATCGAATTCTTTTTCATAACTATTCAGCCTTTCCGAAAACATACTGTCTTTTTTCAAATAAACTAACTATCTCATTTCATTCCGATTGTCAAGAAAATTGGGAAATCCTTTCTGACGAGAAACCACAAAAACCACATATTTCTTGACTTCTTTTTTTCAATCTGTTAATTTCCGCAACAATCAATTGTTTCCACAAGGTGTTTAACTGATGAAAAAAAGAGGGAAATCGGCCCTTCTCCAGCAACCCGTTCGCTCTCTCGACATGAAAAAGACCCGGAGCCTTTACGATCTGATCCAGGCCTTTCAGCACACCTCTTTCCAGAGCCGCAACCTCTTCAAATGTTTTGAGGTGTTTCGTAAGATGTTGAGCGATCCCGCCTGCATCATCTTTATGGGGTTGTCAGGAGCGATGATTCCTGGCGGAATGCGGCAGGTCATCCGCGATATGATCGAGATGAAGCTGATCGATGTCCTCGTCTCCACGGGCGCCAACATCTTCCACGACCTCTTTGAGAGCTTCGGATATCGGCATTATATCGGATCAGTGGAGGGGGATGATGATGCCCTGCGAAAGCACCGGATCGTGCGGGTCTATGATGCCTTGATGGATGATCACGAGATTAATCAAGTCATTAACCTCCTCTCCGAGGTTCCGGAAGAGTTAGGGGAGAAGGTCGTTTCTTCAAGGCGCTATCTGGAGGTTTTGGGTAATTGCCTCAAAGATGACAAATCGATCCTGAAGACAGCCTCCCGGTGCGGGGTTCCCGTCTTTATTCCCGCGCTCAGTGACAGTTCCATCGGCATCGGACTGACCTTTCTCCATGCCCGGAAGAAGAATTCTTCCGAAGGGCTGATCCTCGACCAGATACGGGACAGTTTTGAGATTGCACAACTCAAACAAATGGCCAAAACCACCGGGGCGATCTATATAGGAGGAGGCGTTCCGAAGAATTATATTCAACAATTGGGCCCTGTGAGCGAGCTCCTTTTCCGGAGAGAGAGCGGCCACCGGTTTGCCTTTCAGGTGACAACGGATGACCCCAAATGGGGCGGCCTCTCAGGCTGCACCTTTGAGGAGGCAAAGTCCTGGGGAAAGATTGAGAAAGAATCGGCCTATGCCGCCGTCTATATGGACGCCACAGTCGCCCTTCCCCTGCTGGTCGGGGCAGTTTTTCAAGAGGGAAAGATCTGCCAAAAGAGAAAGAGACGCCAGTTTAAATGGGAAGGGGACCGACTCAAGACCATCAAATTTGTCTAATCTGCCCCCAAAGCGCCCATCAAGTGACTAAAGTGGTCTAAACTAACGGCAATAATTATTTTTGTAGGGCAAGCCTTCAGGCTTGCTTAATTATGCAGGGCTGAAGCCCTGCCCTACGCTTTAGTCATTTTTCAAGCCTACCGCATTCCGAATTCCGCAATCCGCAATCCGAAATAAGAAAGGGGCTTGAAAATAGGCCAACAAGGGTTATATTATTATTATAACTTGCGAAAAGAAAAGGAGTTTGGTGTTCATGAAAGATTCCGATTCAAAGATTCCGGACCAGAAGGAATTAGAGAAGGAGCTCAACGAGTATTTAGGGAAGAAGTATGGAGACCGAATCCGGCTGGTGGTTCCCATGCTCTTTCCCAAACCCCAGGCCGAAGAGGTCTCGAAGGATGAGAAAGAGGCCGGTGAGAAGAAGAAAAAGATCCAGTTTGATCTGAAGCCCGAGGAATTGGAAGCCTTTCTCAATGACTACATCATCCGGCAGGAAGGGGCAAAGGAGATCCTGGCCACCAAGATCTGCACCCACTTCAACCGGATCAAGTTCACCGAGTTGACAAAGGGAAAGACCCGGTATGAAGGCGTTGGCCACATCAAGAACAATATCCTGATGGTAGGGCCCACCGGCGTGGGCAAGACTTACCTGATCAAATTGATCGCAAAGAAGATCGGCGTTCCTTTTGTCAAGGGGGATGCGACGAAGTTCAGCGAGACCGGTTATGTGGGAGGAGATGTAGAGGACCTGGTGCGGGATCTCGTTTATGAGGCGGATGGCGATATCGAGATGGCTCAGTACGGGATCATCTACATCGATGAGATCGACAAAATCGCTTCGTCCAACCATACCATCGGCCCGGATGTATCCAGGACAGGGGTCCAGCGGGCCCTCCTGAAACCGATGGAAGAGACAGAGGTGGATCTCAAGGTTCCGCACGACCCCATCTCACAGTTAGAGGCCATCGAACATTACCGGAAAACCGGAAAGAAGGAGAAACGTACGATCAACACAAAACATATCCTCTTTATCATGAGCGGAGCCTTCAACGGCCTGGAGGAGATGGTGAAAAAACGGCTCAACCGCGAGGGGATCGGTTTCGGGGCGGAGATCCGCTCCAAGGATGAAAGAGCCGAATATCTCAAACAGGCAAGGGCCGAGGACCTCATCACCTTTGGATTCGAATCGGAATTTATCGGAAGGCTTCCGGTCGCCGCCATTTTTGAGAGACTTGAAATTGGGGATCTCTATGCGATCCTCAAGAACCCCAATAACCCCATCATTCTCGGAAAGAAAAAAGATTTCAAATCCTATGGGATCGATATCCAGTTTGAAGAAGACGCCCTCTACGAGTTAGCGGTGAGGGCTTATGAAGAAAAAACAGGAGCGAGGGGACTGGTCAGCGCCGTGGAGAAGGTGCTCCTCAAATTTGAGAAACGGCTTCCCTCAACCGATATTCGCCAATTCGTCGTCACCCGGGAAGTGGTCGAACACCCGGAGCAGGAACTGGGACGATTGCTCCAGGACCCCATGCATCCCGAGAGGCTGGCTCAATTTGAGAAGCTTCTTTCACGGGAGAAGAGGGAGTTAAAGGAGTCGATCATGAACAGGGAAGGGGAGTTTCGCAAACGTTATGGGATTGCTTTCCCGGAGAGCCGAATCGACCTCATCGCCCGCCGGATGCTCAATAAGGGTTACGATGTCAACACCGTGTTTGAAGAGGTGGTCGAGGTTCAGCGAGAGATCGAGGAGTTTGAGAAAGACTTCCAGCAGAGAAATGGGATCCGGCTCCAATTTGACGGAGAAGCCATTGATCGGATAACGGAGATGGCCCTCGAAGAAAATATGAAGGGTGAGATGGTTTGCTCCCGCCTATTAAAAGATTATGAGCATGGGATGAAATTGATCCGGGACAGAATGGGCCGGAAGGAGTTTGTGATTACGAAGGAAGCGATCGATGATCCTGAAGGATATCTCAATCGGGTCATCCAGGAGGTCTATAGCAGGCGGTTCGATTTAGAGGCCGAGGGTAACGGATAATGGCGAACAGAGATTATTATGAGGTTTTAGGCGTCAGCAAGACCGCCAGCGACGAAGAGATGAAGCGGGCTTACCGGAAACTGGCGATGAAATACCATCCGGACCGGAATCCGAACAAGAAGGAGGCGGAAGAACGCTTCAAGGAGATCAACGAGGCCTATGCGGTTCTGAGTGATAAGGAGAAACGAAAGCAGTACGATACGTTTGGCGCCGATGGATTCCGTCAGCGATTCACCCAGGAGGACATCTTCCGGGGATTCGATTTTGATGACCTTCTCTCGGGCCTCTTCGGTGGAAGGGGGCGGCGAGAGTTTAAGTTTGGGGGGACGAGGGGTGGCGTCGATTTCGGAGATCTTTTCGGTGGTTCATACGGTTACCAGGATATGGGCCGGATGGGCCAGAAGGGAGAAGACATCCTTTATGAGTTGACGATCTCTCTTGAAGAGGTGGCTTCAGGCGGAGAGAAGAGGATTTCCTATCGCAAAGATGGCAGGGTGGAGGAAGTATCCGTAAAGATTCCGAAGGGAATGCCGGCCGGGAAGAAGCTGAGGCTTGCCGGAAAAGGGATGGAGGGGAAAAAAGGCGGGCCCCCGGGCGATCTCTACCTGCAAATATCCATCCAGGAGCACCCCATCTTTACCCTGGAGGGAGATGACCTTATAGTGGAGAAAGAGGTTAGCTTTTCAGAGGCCGTCCTGGGAAGCTTTGCTGAAGTTCCCACCCTTGAGGGGACAAAGAAAATCAAAATTCCTCCGGGCACTCAGGGCCATACGAAGATGCGTTTGAAAGGGCTTGGCCTTCCCCACTTTCAGAAAGAGGGCAGGGGAGATGAATATGTGAAGGTGATTGTGAAGATTCCCAAAAGGGTGTCAGAAAAAACAAAAAGTCTGATCCAGGAGCTTGCCAAAGAAGGCATCTAAACTC
>VGRU01000095.1 GCA_016875255.1 Deltaproteobacteria bacterium | reverse complement strand
CACCGATCTCTTGAAGGCCGATGCGAACCGCTTCAATGGGCCGGCCTGCAGTCATCAGATATCGCTTTGAAAGAACCTTCTTATTGTTGTCAATCAACACAAGATTGGTGCTGATCGAACCCACATCGAGGCCCAGATAGGCTTCGATCTTCTTCTCGATTGGCCTGTCTGCTGAAGGGCTCGGCCCGTAAGCAGGGAAGGCGCTAGACTGACTCCCTTCCTCTTTGATGGGGAAGGCTCCCCCTACCCCCTCTCCCTTCACGGGAGAGACACTTTGCACCCCCTCCCCCTCGACGGGGGAGGGCGAGGGTGGGGGTGAAACATGATTCGAAGAAAGACAGAGAGGCTCTAACGGCACCTCCTTCTCCTGATGATGCTGGAGATAATCCCGCAGGGGCGTCAAATTTAATGTCCCTGCCCTTTTAGATTGTTCGCTTTCCAGGGTCACCAGGACCGCGCCGATGGCTCCCATGGAGGCAAAATGCTTCGGAATGATCAACTCCCCATCCGAGAGTTCCAGAATATCCTGGAATGCCTTTCTCATTCCCACATTGGCCGCCACGCCTCCCTGAAAGGAGATGGGTTTGACAAACATCTTTCCCTTGCCAATGTTGCTCTTAAAATTTCTGGCCAGGGCAAAGCAGAGACCGGCGACGATGTCGTAGTCCGGTGTGGCGATCTGCTGAAGGTGGATCATATCCGATTTGGCAAAGACACTGCAGCGTCCTGCAATGCGCGGTGGGTTTTGGGACTTGAGAGCCAGCTCGCCAAACTCCTCAATCGTCAGACCCAATCGAGAAGCCTGTTGATCCAGAAAAGAACCTGTGCCGGCCGCGCAGAGGGTGTTCATCGAGAAATCACCGATCTTGAAATGGCCATTCTCCTCTTCGATAAAGATCAGTTTCGAATCCTCTCCTCCGATATCGATGATCGTCCTGATCTCAGGATAAAAATGTTGAATCGCCTTGGCCTGCGCGATGATCTCGTTGACGAAATGACCGTCGAGGAGTTCGGAGAGAAGTTTTCCTCCGGTGCCTGTAAACGAGAGGCCGTGAAATTGCTCGGGTGGAATGCGGCTGAGGATCTCTTCTAAAACTCTCTGAACCGCTTTGAGAGGCTGTCCCTTGATCCGGGTATAATGCTCCTCCAACACTTCTCCCCGATCATTCAGGATCACTGTATTGGCGCTGACAGAACCGATATCGATGCCTAAGTAGAGTTTATTCATTCTCTTTGACCATTCACCTCTCAAAAAAGAAATGTATTAATTCTAATTGATTCAATTTCTCCTTTTCAAGTCAAACTTGTTTTTCATGATGAACCAGTTTATTGATTTACAGAGGAGTCTGTGATAATTTTTAAAATAAAAATGGTTTAGGGCCAATCGGTTACGGTTACGAAGCCCGAATATATTGATAGTCAAACGGTTACGGGTGACGACGCTCGTATCGAAGCAAGAGGCTCGAAACTTGAAGTTCGAGCATCCAGTATCATCAGACGAGCCTCGATACGAGCTTCGACAACGATAAACGTCAATTTCGATTAAACAAAACTTTTACCCCGGTAGAAAGCCCCGCAGCTCTGCTGCGGGGATGGTGGTTGTTTCCTTTTCAGCGAACACGGGGTTTAATGCCCCGTGTGAGCTTTCTCGTTAGAAAGTTGAAAACTTTCTAACGGGGTTTACTTTCTGAGTATCTATTATGGACAAAGCCAGGGCGCGGGTCATTGTTGAAGGAAGGGTTCAGGGGGTCTTCTTCCGGGCGCATACCCAGGAGATGGCCTATCTCTTAGGCCTGAAGGGCTGGGTGAAAAATAAAAGGGATGGCCGGGTGGAAGCCCTCTTCGAAGGAGACAAGGCAAAGGTGGATGAGATGATTCAATGGTGCCATCGAGGACCCTCTGAGGCGAGTGTGACCAATGTCCGTGTCATCTGGGAGGAGTTTGCAGGAGAGTTTAAGGATTTCTCTATTACCTACTGACCCTTCTTCGGGATCTCCTTCTCCTCTTTGAGGATCTTCTTCTTGATATCCTTCCCTACCTCATCTCCCTCCTTCTTGATCACTTCTTCCAGGTGCTCCATTCTCTTTCCGGTTTCGGTTAAGCCCTCGCCAACCTTCTTCACAGCCTTGCCGCCGCCGAAGTAAATAAAGAGCAGTAAGATGAGGATACCAGTACCCACTCCTAATAAGAATCGGATCATCTCTTTTTTCACCCCCTTCTTTTTACCTTTAGCGTATCAGGAACGCACCATCTTTTCAATCAATTTCTGTCAAAGAACGTAATGCGTCACTCTTCCGTGAAATATCACCGTCCTTCGGGCAGGCATGTTGGAGAACATCTTATAGCGGAAACATCAGCTTGTTTGTAAACTAAAAGGACGATCCCGTATAACAAGGTCTGTTCTGCAACGGGCAATGTTGTCTTTGCCCAAAAAAAATATAAACCATCCGCTTAATAAGATTTTCGGAGACATGACGGCTCGATGGACGGGTTTCCCCACGCTTCAGTGACGCATTGCCAAAGACCTCCCCCTGCCTTGACCCCCCTGTTTCTCCTGCATTATAATCTGGTTCAATGTATTAGGAAGGAAACCCGATGGATAAGGAAAAAAGTGATTCCGATCAGATTGAATCCTCAAATGCAACGTCGTTTATCGAATTGGGGCGAGATTTTGACTCAGACATTCGGACGGCGAATCTGCCGGTTTACCGTGCCTCCACCGTCCTGTTTGATACGATCGAGGAGGCTAAGGCCAGGGTTGAAGCGTCGGAGCGCGGCGAGCTGGGAGTCTCCCATTATGGCACCATCGGGACACCCACGACCTTTGCCCTCAGGGATGCGCTCGCCCGGATCGAAGGCGCAGGCCATCCTTGCCGGGCTGCCCTCATGCCGTCAGGCCTGTTGGCGATTACGACATTGCTGCTGGCCTATTTGAAACCAGGCGACCATCTTCTGGTCACAGACTCGGCATATGGGCCGACGCGTGTCTTCTGCAACGGAATTCTCTCAAGGTTGGGGGTGCAGACCACCTGGTATGATCCGACCATTACACCCGAGAAACTTGAAGCCCTGATTCAGCCTGCCACGCGCATGATCTTTCTCGAAAGCCCGGGAAGTTATACCTTTGAGATCCAGGACGTGCCCGGCATCTGTGCCATGGCCCGCAGACATAAAGTGATGACGGCAATCGATAATGCCTGGGGGTCGCCTCTCTTTGCAAAACCCTTCGACTGGGGTGTGGACGCCTCTGTCTTACCTCTCACGAAGTACTGGAGCGGCCATGCAGATGTGCTCATGGGAGCCGTTGTGGTGCGCGAGGAACATTGGTTACCTCTATGGAGAACCGTGCGTGAACTCGGGGTTAGTGTTGGCGGCGACGATGCAGCATTGATTCTTCGCGGAATGCGCACCATCGATGTGCGCATGCAGAGACACCAGCAAAACGCATTGGAGATCGCACGCTGGCTTGAGCGCCGGCCGGAGGTCGGCGCAGTGCTTCATCCCGCCCTGCCCGGCCACCCTCAGCATGCGCTCTGGAAGCGCGACTTCAAGGGCTCAAGCGGTCTCTTTTCGTTCGAACTTAAAACCAACTCCGAAGGACAGAATCCCACATCCACACAGATCGCTGCCCTTTGCGAGGGGCGCCGCTATTTTGGCATCGGTTATTCCTGGGGTGGTTTTGAAAGCCTGATCTTCCCCGCCCGGATCGGTTCACTGCGCAGCGTAGCCCCGTGGCAGGGTGATCCATTGATTCGTGTCCACATCGGACTGGAAGACCCCGCCGACCTGATCGCCGACCTCGAAGTGGGATTTTCTGCTATGGCACAGGCCACCTGAAGGCTGCGGTGGAATGAATGGCTAACGGACTATTCCGAACATGGACCAGAAGGTGTGAAAAAATACATTTTGAGTATCATCCTTGTTCCCGCCCACAGGGTTGTGGGGATTGAAAAAGCTTTAGGGCGGAACCTCTAATATTTAACTACGTTGCCTAAACCCGTATATCACAGCTCTCTTCCTGAGAACAAAGGTTACCCATAACATCTCATGCCCCGCGTCCTAAAGCTTGGACAAGACCCACAACCCTGGGGGCGGAGGCACCATGCGCCAATTTTTTCACACCTTCTCACTTCTTCACAAAAAGTTTCAGATACTCTCCGTATCCCTCTCTCTCCAGATCCTCTTTGGGAATGAATCTCAAGGAGGCAGAGTTCATGCAATACCGGAGTCCGGTCGGGAGCGGCCCATCATCAAATACGTGTCCAAGGTGAGAGTTGCCATGCTTGCTCCTTACCTCAAAGCGCTTCATAAAAAAGCTCCGGTCCTCTTTTTTGACAATATTCCCTGACTCAAGAGGCTTGGAGAAACTGGGCCATCCTGTTCCGGAATCAAACTTTTCGAGGGAGCTGAAGAGAGGCTCTCCGGAAACAATATCCACATAGATTCCCTCTCTCTTATTGTCCCAGTATTCATTTTGAAAGGGCGGTTCCGTGCCATCCTTCTGAGTCACTTCATATTGCAAGGGAGTCAGTCTCTTCTTCAAGGTGGCATCGTCAAGTTTTGAATAGGTCTTTCCTCTCTTATCTCTGGCTTTCTCCTCGTCTTTTCCCCACACCCCAGTCAAAAATTGGTCCCGGCCAGAGTTGAACCTGTAGAATTGATATTTGAGGGCATTCTTCTTAGAGTAATCCTGATGATAATCCTCGGCTTCATAAAAATTTTTGAATTTAACAATCGCTGTAACGATCGGCTTGTTGAACTTCCCGGATCGATTGAGATCCTCTTTCGATTTCTCCGCCAATCGTCTCTGCTCTTCGTCATGATAGAAGATAGCGCTTCGATACTGTGCCCCCCGGTCAACAAATTGTCCTCCGGAATCCGTGGGATCGATCTGCTTCCATAAGGTATCGAGCAACTCTTCATACGTTATCCTCGTTGAGTCGTAATAGACTTGAACCGCCTCCACATGGCCTGTTCTCCCTGAGGAGACCTGCTCATAAGACGGATTCTTTTCATCCCCACCGGTATAACCTGAGACAACCTTTACAACACCGTCCAATTTCTCGAGGTCTGCTTCTGTGCACCAGAAACAGCCTCCGGCAAATGTAGCCACGCGTAATCCACTATTTTCTTTTGGCATATCTCTCACCTCCGTCTGCCCCGAATCAACCCTTTGGCATCCACTTATGATCAACATGAGCATCAAAGCCGCGATGATCAGACTCTTCATAAAACCCACCACCTCCATATCAACTATTTCCCATAAATATAATCATTCCAATGAAAAAGTGACATGAAGAAAATGCATCTTGGATTCAACAGGTCGGCCCCTGTCTCCCAAGGTTCCATATCTTATCGATCTTATAGGGTTTTTGAAGAGGGGTAAGGGTTGCCGTTATGACAGATACAGACGACACCGGCGAACCCGCAGTCGCCTATTACGGTGATATCGTCATTAAAAAACCCACTTCCCCATGATCTTCCATAACAATCACGTCACTTCTCCCTACTGATAGTTGGCTCAAACTAAAAGGATTAAAGTGATACCCCTTAATTTTGACGGGGAAGGGTCAGTCTGCCTTCCGGTAGGCAGGGGTAGGGGGTATTATTGTTTTCCATTTTATTTTCGCTTGCGAAAGGAGTATAATAGGTTTAGGCATTTTAATAAAAAGGAATCGAATTATGAAGACCTTAAAAGAAATCGAAAAGATCATTAAGCAGCATCAGCGAGAATTAGAAGAAAAGTACAAGGTTAAAAGGATTGGTGTATTTGGATCTTATGCGAGGGGCGAGCAAAGTGAAGGAAGCGATATAGATATTTTGGTCGAGTTCAAAGAACCCGTTGGTTTCCTCTTTATTCATTTGGCAGATTTTCTGGAAGAAATCTTAAAATCTGAAGTTGATTTGGTAACACCGGATGCGATTAAACCGAACCGGAGGAAGTATATCATGGAGGATGTAAGCTATGTCTAAACGGGAGTGGAAGCTATTTATTGAAGATATCTTGGAATCCATTCGTCTGATTAAGAATTATGCAGAAAAAATGGGATTCGACGATTTTAAGAAAGACAGAAAAACGATAGATGCCGTGGTCAGGAATTTCGAAATTATTGGTGAAGCCTCGAGGTTTATACCAGATGAGATAAAAGAGAAATATGAAAATACGGATTGGAAAGGGATCGTTGGGCTCAGAAATAGAATAGCCCATGAATATTTTGATATCAGCATTAGCATTGTCTGGCATATTGTCACTAAAGAACTTCAAATTTTAGAAGAACAAATGAAAGAGATTTTGGAACAGACTGAAAAATGATGGAGTAAAAGAAGGTTAATTTAGGTCAGATCTACACTCTTAACAATTGCCCAGTATAAATAATTTTCAATTTCCAATTATGATATCAACAATATAGACCTGACCCCAGTTCAGTCGTTGCGACCCCTCTTAAAAGGGTTTCAGGATTAAGGAATCTCCACAAATATGAAAGGGGCGACCGAATTTGATCAGCCCCTTTAATTTTTCTTGCGCCCATGGGCGGATTTGAACCACCATCCCATTGATCAATCTATCTCTTCTTTAATCAAATCCCAAATGTAAGAACAGGATGTATGAAACAAGAATTAGAGCCAGGCATCGGTAAGTAGTCCGTTATAACCAAATTGGATCAAACGGATGCCGTCAAGGGACGCACTTCGCGTGCCACATGTTCGGACAGTGCATCTTCGGCGATATCCATATCATACCGGCTTTGCAGGTTTATCCAATAGCGCGGGTTCTGCCCAAAAAAGCGCCCCAGACGCAAGGCAAGCTCCGCTGTTACCGGACGCTTGCCCTTTACAACGTGATTGATACGCATTGCGGGCACGCCTAACTCCCGGGCGAGTCGGTATTGTGTTAATGTTAACTCGTCAAGCAGCTCTTTCAGATATACTCCAGGGTGTACTGGAGAAATATGCTTTTTTTTCATGCTGACCTCCTCAGTGATAATCGACCATTTCAACCTGTTCTGCATTGCCACTGCGCCATTCAAAACAGATACGCCACTGATCGTTAATGCGAATGCTCCAGTGCCCTTTCCGTTCTTTCTTCAAGGCTTCAAGTCGGTTTGATGGCGGTAGAACCAAATCTTCAATCTTCGTTGCCGCATCAATCGCATTAAGTCTCATAAAGGCACGTTGCTGAATGTCCTGTGGAAACTTTCGGGAAAATTGCCGGTAAAATATTTTTTGGGTTTCGCGGCAACGAAACGACCTGATCATGGAGCAATGATAAACAATTTGTTTACTATTGTCAAGAGATAAAATACTAAAGACATGTGACCATGTTAAGGCCGGTCAAAATTTAACTTTGCTAAAGAAAATGTGGAAGCCTTCCTGGATCAGGTTGAACAAGAGGGGCTTCTCGCTTCAGCGAAACCTTTAAAAATTCATCTCCCTGACCCGGACGATGAACCGTTCTTAGCGGAGGCGGTGATAACCGGGAACAAACGCCATTGTCCGAAGAAGCAGTATGAAGGAGTGAAAATATTATCTCCCGCAGAATTCCTAGAAGTGATGAAGGAAAAGATTTGAAAGTAATTAGAAAATCTGACTTCTTTTTTTCAATCCTCAATCCGCATTCCGAAATCTGCAATTTAAGAGGCTTGTTGACGGGCCTTCTTAATATCCTCCAAATAGTAGTTGATCAGGGGAGACATCTCAGGCGGCTGCCAGTCGGTCTTTCTCGGATCCTCGGGCCAGGTAAAGGGAAGATGAAAGACCTCTCCGGGCCGCTTTGCCTTTTCGAAAACGGAAACGGCCTCGAGAAGAACCTTTCTCTGCCCTTCTCTGTCTCCTATCTGTCCAACGGGCCTGCCATAAGGGTATTCAATCGCCGCTACTCGCGGAATACCCTCCGCCCGGGTAAACTCCCAGGTTGGACTAAGAAGCACGGTTGAAAATCCAGCTTCCTCCAGGACCCTTGCAGCCAGTCCAACGGACTGGCAACAGAAAGGTCAGGCAGGGGTGAGAAGAACTGCCTCCACTTTCTCGGTTTTCATATGTTTTGAAATGGGTTCAATGGCCTCCTTAAGAAAGTCGGTATTCTGCCATTGAAACCCGTAGAACGAATAAGCTGTTGGAGCAAGACGACCGATGATTCGCTCCTCTTCAAACTCTGCCATCCTTGTTAATGGGAGTAGGACATTGATGTCTTGCTTAACAAGGTTGGTGTTGATATGGAGATGATTGACATCGATCTCTTTCTCAGTTGTCCCCCGAGGGATCTTCCTGTAGGAACGATCGCCCCAGATGGGTTCTCGCTTCTCTCTTTCCATATCGAAGGGAGGATCTGACTTGAGACTGATTCCACCGCTCGTTACCAGGGCGAGGGTCGTCTGATTTAATGGTTTCGACATTGGCGTCCACGGAATTTTTCCTTTAAAGTCCTCATCGGGAATAAACGTCTTCACCCATGCCTTAAGCCCGGGCGGAAGAAACTTAAACCCATCCACGCTCTTCACCTGTTCCATATGATTCCTCCTTGAATAACAAAAGTTTTGTAATTTTTGTAGCAGTTTAGCGCTTTGAAACTGGTCAATGACTTTTGTGCGGAAAAATACGGGCATCAGGTGACCAGGATATCGGGGGGCAGAATACCAGGGCACCAGGATCTCAGATAAAGAATAACAATTTGGGGGTTGACCTGATATTCCAATATCCTGATATCCACTTCCCGATCACCTGATCGTCTGATAACCGCTTCAAAAGGCTTAAGTATTACTATTTTTTTATTTTATATTATGGCTGCCACCCAATAATCAAGTAAAAAAGTAGGGCTTGAATGCAATCCCAAGCCGAATTAAAATGAAAGCATATATCTAAAATTTCCCCAAACCTTTGAATCATCATAGGAATGGATAAAAAAAGAGGTCTTGGGACCGTGTTGATGTAAAACTCTCAGGGAAACACCCTCTACTCCATGTCATTCACAAAGATATGGAGCGCTTGAGAAGAAAAGGCTATGAACATTTCACACCCTTCAAAGGTGAAGGCTAAGGCTAAGGTTGAAGTTAAAAAGAATTTGCAGGGGCGCCACTTCACTATGATCATAAAATCCATTTTTTTCATGATTCTCTTTCTGGGTTCTCCTTTTACTTCCTACAGTCAATCCCAGCCCATCCTTGAGGTGGGAAAATTTTCAGCAGAAAAGATAGAGAACAAAATTCCATCCAATTGGAAGCCCCTGATCTTCAAGAAGATCGAACGGCATACAACCTACTCCCTGGTGAAAGATGGGGAGACCGTCGTTGTGAAGGCAGTTTCCGAAGCTTCTGCCTCAGGGTTGACCCGGGAGATTCAGATCGATCCGAAAGAATATCCCATCCTCCAGTGGCGCTGGAAAGTGGAGAATATCTTAAAGAAAGGAAATGTCCGCCTAAAGGAAGGCGATGACTATCCGGCACGGCTCTACATCACCTTCCAATATGATTCATCTAAATTAGGCTTTTTCGAGAAGGCAAAGTTTGAGGCGGCCAGAATTCTCTATGGCCAGTACCCGCCCACTGCCGCCATCAATTATATCTGGGAGAGCGCGGCTCCCGTGGGTGGCTTCTTCCCCAATCCCTACACCGACCGGGTAATGATGATTGTGGTCGAAAGTGGCGCAACCAAATTGAACCAGTGGGTGAATGAAGAGAGAAATCTCTATGAGGATTTCAAGAAGGCCTTTGGTTATGAGCCACCGATGATCTCGGGTGTAGCCATCATGACCGACACAGACAACACCGGCGAATCCGCCACTGCTTACTATGGGGATATCGTGTTTAGGAAATGAACCATCAACTTATCCATTTCCCCACTACTGACTTCCTTCCTGAAACATTCTGTTTTGTAATTTTAGAAAAAGGTGTATAGTACAAGCACAAATGAACAAGGTGGAATCACTAAGAATACTCCATGAATAAAGCGCTAAAATCACTTGATGAGCTTCTGGATCAATCCGCCGAGCTCGCACAAGAATTGCCTGGCCTAATACACACATGGCGATTTGCCGTCGGTGCAATCTATGCACTTTACCAATCGTATCACCTTGCGCAGGTAATTCCCCAACGAGATCGGCGCGAAGTCGAGTACGTTGCGGATACATTTGAAGTAATCGAGGCCATTCGCGCCAATGCAACGCCACCCGAGGACTGGATGCGGGGTTTCTATTACAATGCGGCGGTAATGCGTGTCGATGTGCTCTACGAGCGACTTCTTCGAGCCTTGCTCAACGATACGTCGAAAACCAGTGGGCCAGATCTCTATTCGCGAGCTCACGCACAGTTTCCAAGACAGCTCCCTGAGCTTTATGAGCGCTCACTTTTCGCTGGAGTGCGCGAAGAGGTTAACTCCCTGAAGCATGATATTGGAGGCGCCGTCCCGCGGTTGCGAGAGCGACTCACACATCTTCGGAACGCACTTGAGCATTGGTTTACCGTGATATCCGATGAGCAAGTACGATCGCTGCTGCGTGACAAGTATGGCCCGGACAGCGGTCCGGTTTCCGGCCGAAGGCGAAAGTGATGCTTCACGTAACAATCGGCTCGACCGGATCGCTGATAAATCCGGCTCCCAGTGACTTCCACGTTAACTCGCAGGAGGAACGATGAAACTGGAATATGAAGATGCAATGAACCTATTGTTGCGGTGGCTTCAATCGCCAGATCACGGTAGTTATAGTTCATACGGCTACGACTTCTATTTGCCATCAATGGTCCGTATGTACTTTCGAAAAGAAAAACGAATAAACTCGCAATCTGAAGTTGAATCAGAACTCAAGGAAATGATGCCCGTACTCTACGCCGCTGCATGGGATCTATGCCGCAGAGGAATTCTCAGACCCGGAATAAGAGAATACGGTGCCCAAGCAACAGATGACGGAAATGCTGGAAACGGGTATTCGATTACCCCCTTTGGCAGAAGCTGGCTTCAGGAAAAAGACAAGGACTATTTCGTTCCAACTGAACCAGAAAGATTCGCGAAGATGCTATCTCCCTACAAAGACAGGTATGGAGCCTCTTTCCATCAACGCGCGCAAGAGGCCATTCGCTGCTACGGTGCGCATGCATACCTTGCTTGCTGTGCTATGTGCGGTGCTGCGGCTGAATCAATTCTTATCACAACGGCAATCGCCAAGTCGGATGAAGCGAGAGTACTAAAAGAATACTTCTCATCCGGCGGTCGACGAAGAGTTGAGAATATTCTACTTGGAAAAGCAAGGGACCAGCTTCGAGAAGAGTATAAGGGGTTCACAGCGTTAATAAAGTACTGGAGGGATGCCGCGGCTCATGGAGCTCCATCAAACATATCAGATAACGAAGCATATACTGCTATGGCTTCACTATTGCGGTTTGCTTTCTTTGTCAATGATAATTGGCAGGAACTCACCAGCGGCTAGACACGACACGGGGCGAATCAGCGGTAAAGCGGGCCTCCCGCTGATGGCGAGTGTTACCCTTTCTTTCAATGCGTAATCTTCGATTCTTAAATGTGGTTGCCTCCAACAACTTGTGAAAGTGTTGGTCTGGATTTGATGAACTGATGTGTGCCAAGTCAAACCTTTGTTTTTGCCGCTTTCTCTCTCTGCCCCCTTCCGGCTTTATTAAAATCTTCTAAAGGGACATTCATCAAATGATGGAAAGGTCTTTAAGAGGCAATTCTTTTATCATTGCACAATTGCACAAAGGGAGTTGACAATGATTTCTAAGTAGTCTACTTTAAAGTAGACTACTTTAAGGAAGACAAAAGAGAAGTTTGGAATGAAGAATGACTGGTTCTATTTTAGCACATGAAGGCGTTGTTCGACTCTCCTTCTTCTTTGCCATCCTGATTGTCATGGCGGTCTGGGAAAGCCTCTCTCCCCGGCGTCCTCTTAAGACATCGAAGACGATACGATGGTATAGCAATCTGGGGTTGGTCTTGATCGACACTCTTGCCCTCCGAATACTCCTCCCGATGCAGGCGGTTGGAGTGGCTCTTTTTGCTCAAAATCGCGGGTGGGGGTTGCTCAATAACATTTCACTCCCGGGCTGGATGGAGATCGCCATTGCTGTTTTAGCTCTCGATTTTGTCATCTACCTTCAGCATGCGGTGTTCCATTTCATCCCCTTGTTCTGGCGGCTTCACCGGGTCCACCATACCGACCTCGACTTCGATGTCACCACGGGAATCCGTTTCCATCCCATTGAGATTCTTCTCTCCATGGGGATAAAAATGGC
>VGRU01000094.1 GCA_016875255.1 Deltaproteobacteria bacterium | reverse complement strand
TAGGCGATGGTCACAATTTTATCCCCCCGGATTTTTGCCGCCCAGGCCACTCCAACCGCATGAAGGGGATGTGTTCCAACAGGGATCGATACAGGCATGACATTAATCCCTTCTGGCGCGCGGCTTCCCTCCTCATTGCCCATCCAGTAGAGATAGATTGTTTTGAGGGGAATCCCCATCATCAGGCTTGCGGCCAATTCCCTGAAGGCTGGAAAAACCCAATCCCCTTTTTGAAGAAGATAGGCGCTTCCAACCTGACAGGCCTCCTGGCCCCAGACAGGCGCATAGGTTCCCATTCTTCCCTGTCGCTGGAGCATCAAGGCCTTTTGATCAGCCAGCCGGATGAAGACCATCCTCTGATAAAGCTGGAGCGTCTCCTGATCGTTGAGCGGCGCCTCCATCTCCGAATAAAGCGTCCCATCAGGCTTAAGCATCTGGAACATCTTCCCTTTCAGGGGATGATAATCATCAAACAAACCCATAGATTCTCCTTTCGAATTTAGGAATTCAGGAATTTAGGAATTTTCAATCCGCAATCCGCAATCCGCAATCCGCAATGTGTTTATTCCAACGCCCACTTCTTCAATCGTTCGTAATCTGCGGAGCCACAGATCCACTTGCCGGTCTTTTTATTATAAAAGAACGGGACTCCTCCGCAAAAGCCCTTGTCATACTCTCTCATCAGCTTGGCATTGACCTCATTATGCCAGACCTCAAGCTTCGCCACCTTTACCCCCTCCTCATCCTCCAACCTCTCCACGAGAGGCTCTACATGTTGGCAGTGGGGTCACTCAGCACCGGTAAACTCCAAGAGATAAAACTCCTCTTTCGTCATAAAGCTTCCTCCTTTCTTTTAATGAATAAGGCTTCTGAGATCAGTTTTGCAATGGGTAAGTAAAGAACGATCAGTGTGAGCAAAGGAAGAAACGATGACAACAGGTCATCTTTCTTGAAACCGACCAGGGTGTAAGCGATGACAAGCAATATCGCGGTAAAATTATGGGTGCAGATCATTCCCAGGTTGGCAGGAGCCATCTTAACGGGGTCCCGGTAGTGAGCCCGCAAAATGGAAATGGTCTTGAATGCAATGGGTATCGTCAGCAGGGAAATCAGACCAATCACAGGAATCTTTCCCAAAAAGATGCCCATCAGGATGGCGCCATAAGCAGAAAGGAGGCTCAGAATAAAGAGTCTCACTCCTGTCTCCTTTCCAAAGCGGGCGACCAGGTTCAGTTTTCCAGCCCTCCTGTCTTCAAGATAATCCGGGATTTCATTGATCGTGATCATCGAAAAGAGCATCATCCCAAAGGGAAGCGTCCCCCAGAAGGCTTCCCATGAGAATCTCTGCGTCTGAACATAGTAGGCTCCCAGACCGATCCCCGGGCCGAAACAGAAAAGCTGTGCGATCTCTCCCAGCCCTCTGTAACCAAACCGAATGGGAGGGGCCGTATAAAAGAAGGCGCAGAAAAAGCCAAAAGCTAAAAGGAAGAGAACAAAAGGTCCCCTCAAGATTCCTAAAAATATCCCGATCCCGATGGCAATGATATAGAAGCTCGCAAAGACATTTCGCATCTGATCAGGACTGATCAAACCCTTTGAAAGAGTGCCGCTCCCACCCGAATAGGGATTTCCGTGTGTATCAAAAACATCGACCAGATGGCGAAAGTCGTAATAGTCATCCGTCATATTGAGAGCCAGATGATTGAGGATCAGGCCCAGCATGACCAGAAGAAAGTATCCCGCATGGAACTGGCCATCGTATGTCCAGGCAATCATGCCTCCCAAAATCCCCGGCATAAAACTGGCCGAGGCGTAGTGAAACCGGAAGGCCTTCCACCAAATTCCCCAACCTCCGGATCCCATCTTAACTCCGCTTCTTCCTTAAAAAGTAATCGAGACTCAGTCGCCCCGGTCCTGCGGAGAAAAGCAGGAGACATCCTCCAATCATGCTCACATTCTTCATAAACATGATCATCTGAATGCGATCGCTGAAATTGGTATGAAAGATGAGTGTGGTCGGAATGAGAAAGATGAGGATAAGGAGCGCTCCAAACCGGGTGAAATATCCCAGGATAACGCTCAGGCTTCCAACCAGTTCAAAGACGATGGCACCAAAGAGGAAAAAGCTAGTATAAGACATGCCGAATTTAGCCATATACTGGGCTGTCCCCTCAAAGTTTCCGATCTTCCCGATTCCCGAATTGAGAAAGATGAGAACCAGGAGAATCCTACCGAGCAGACTGCAGAAGGCTTTCAACCATTCCATAATCTTCTCCTTTCCCCCCTCTTAACCCCACCTCGCCTCCCCTTATAACTCCCCCTTCCCCCTCTTAACTTAAGAGGGGGAAGATGGATGGGGGCGTTAGACCGGAGGTAGGGAAGGGTTAAAGATTCAATCTTATATCTCCATACTTCTTGACATGTTCCACCAGTCCGCCGTCGTTGAGGATTTGTCTCATTACGGGTGGAATGGAGATGAATGAGATGGTTTCATTCCGGCCGTAGTTAACGATTTTTCCCTGATCCAAAAAGAGCTCTATCTGATCTCCTTCAGTGAACTTTTCAGTATCACAGACCACAGCAGGAAGTCCGTTATTAAAACAGTTGCGGTAGAAAATTCTGGCAAAGCTCTTTGCTAATACGGCCTGGATGCCATTCATTTTAATTACGATGGCCGCATGTTCCCGGCTTGATCCCTGGCCAAAGTTATGGCCTGCTACGATAAAATCGCCGGCCGATACTTTTTCTGAAAAATTTGGCTTTTCATATTCAAAGATATGTTTTGCCAGCTCAGGAAGGTTTGACCGGAGATAAAAATACCGGCCCGGGATGATATGATCGGTGCTGATGGCGTCGCTAAACTTCCAAACCCTGCCTCTCATTTTCCCTCCTCCTAACCCGGCTCAGCCGGAACCAACTCCAACCTTGGGGGAGTTGAAAAAAATACGAAATCCGAATATCGAAATCCCTGCCTTCGCCGAAGCGGCTTCGCGCAGGCAGGCGAAACAAATTCGAATTTTCAAAATTCAAAATTATTAAAGTTTTCTTTCGTTTTGAACATTTGAAATTGATGCATTTGAGATTGTTTCGAGTTGGTCCTGCTGGACGCGTCGCACGTATTTCGTGCTTCGGATTTATAATTGCTCAGTATAAAAAACTTTGGTACCACCTTGTGTACAATTTTATTCCCAAACGATTAAAGATATTTCCTTGGATCTGCAATCTTTCCTTCGATGGCTGTGGCTGCTGCCACTGCCGGAGACCCCAAATAGATGAACGAATCGGGGCTTCCCATCCTTCCCTTGAAATTTCTTGGCTGAGTTGCCAGACAGACTTCACCGTCTCCTAAAACGCCCTCGTGAAGTCCAACGCAGGCCCCGCACCCAGGCGGCATGGCTAATGCACCTGCTTCAATCAATGTTTCCATGGTTCCATCTTTTAGCGCTTCTAAATAGACCAAACGGGATCCAGGGGTAACAATCATTCGGATCTTGGAATGGATCTTTTTACGTTTCAATATTTTTGCCGCTATCTGAAGGTCTTCCAACCTTCCATTGCAGGAGGTCCCAAGGTAAACCTGGTCCATTTTAACTTCCCCGATGCGATCAATCGTCATGGTATTATCCACCTGATGAGGACAGGCAATAGTGGGTTGAAGGGCTTTTGCGTCGATCTCAATCACTTTCTCATATCGGGCATCGGGGTCTGAGGACATTTTTCTAAAATCTCCAGGTCTCCTCATCCGGTTTAACCATTCTCGAGTAATCTCATCAGAGGGAAATAGGCCTACCTTTGCTCCGGCTTCTACAGCCATGTTGGCAATGGTCATCCTCCCGGCCATCTCGAGGTGCTCAATCGCATCCCCATCGAATTCCAGAGCTTTATAGGTTGCTCCAGCCGCACCGATCTTGCCTATCAGATGAAGGATGATATCCTTTCCAAAAACACCGGCAGGGAGTTTCCCGTTCACTACAACCCGGATCGTCTCTGGCACTCTGAACCAGATTTTGCCGAGGGCCATGGCAACAGCCGCATCCGTAGACCCCACTCCAGTGGCGAAGGCCGAAAGAGCCCCTCCTGTACAGGTGTGGGAATCGGCTCCGATGACCACATCCCCGGGTTTCACTTCCTCTTCAGCCACGACCTGATGGGAGATGCCGTATCCCACATCAGAGATCCGGCATCCTGTCCTCTCTGAAAATCCTCTTAAAAAAGTATGATCATTGCTCAATTCAAGTTTAGGGCTGGGGGCAGCATGGTCTAAAAAGAAGATGGTCTTCCGTGGATTGGAAACTTTTTCAAACCCCATCTCCAGGATCTTTCTCACGGCTAAGGGCCCTGTTCCATCCTGAGCATAGACGAGGTCCGTGTTGACTACAACGATCTCCCCGGGCCGTACGTCCTTGCCCGCATGCTCGCTCAATATCTTCTCTGCCAGTGTCATCCTCATCTTTTTATTCTCCCATGGGTCTTTAATTTTTTATAGCACAAAACAGGCCCATCTTCACCTTGAATTTTAGGGGACCGGTCCTTATCTTTTGGTCAAGAGAGGGGGTATAAGTGATGAAGAAAAACAATAAAAAGTCAGGGACAAAAAAAGCAAGAAAAGGAGCGATGACGATGCACGAGTTTTGCTGGTACACGCCCACTTATTATAGATTCTACTATGACGATGTCTGGTGCCGTTAACAAGAGATCGGCCCGGGCCATTTTGTAGATTATTTAGATCGCTCTTCAATGGGGACATATTCGCAGGCCTCGAGACCGCAATAGGTTCCGATATAATCAGCATCGGGCCGGTAGAGTTCGGGTTTGGCCTGAGCCTCTCCAAACTTCTCTTCGATAATGTGTGCAGCCCAGCCCGAGACCCGTGAGATGGCAAACACCGGCGTGAAGAGATCGATTGGAATGTTCATCATATGATAGACGGAAGCGCTGAAGAAATCGACATTGGGGAAAATTTCTTTTCCTTTGATCCTCCGAAATTCCTCTTTGGTAGCAACTTCGATCGCCAGGGTTAGCTCGAACCACCTTCGATCCCCAGTTCGCTCCGCCAATTTTTCGCTGATCTTGCGAAGGATAGCGGCCCTCGGGTCTTCAATGTGATAAACCGCGTGTCCCATTCCCATCACCTTTCCACCCTTCTGGAGTTTCTCTTTCACCCAGGAATTGACCCGACTGACTTCCCCAATATCCAGGAGCATTCTCATCACTTCGCTGTTGGCTCCTCCATGGAGTTCTCCTGAGAGGGCTCCGAGGGCAGCCGTAATGGAGGCATAAAGATGGGCATGTGTCGAGGCTACCTCCCTTCCTGCAAACGTGGAGGCATTAAAAGAATGCTCGGCATGAAGGACCAGGCAGGTATCGAAGTCTCTGGCTGTATCGGGATCGGGGAGGGAACCGGATAACATAAATAAGAAGTTTCCGGCATGAGTCAGATCAGAACGAGGGAGGACAGGTTCTTTTCCCTTCCGGATACGCTCCCATGCCGCGGCAATACCAGGCAATTTCCCCATTAACCGGAGGGTTTTTCTCAAATTCGCCTCCCTGGTCTCCTCGTTTAATTGAGGATCATAACTTCCCAAAACAGGAACGGCGGATTGTAATACATCCATCGGATTGGCAGATTTCGGCAATATCTTCATCATCTCAAAAATAGCTTCGGGAATTTCACTTTCGAGGATAAGCTCTGATTGAAATCGCTTCAATTCCTCCTGCGTTGGCAGCCGGTCGTTCAGGAGGAGAAAGGAAACCTCCTCAAAGGTTGAGGAGCGGGCCAGGTCAATAATATTGTATCCCCGATAAATGAGAATCCCTTTCTCTCCATCGACGTCGGAGATGCGGGTATCCGCCACCTTTACCCCACGGAGTCCAATGTTTTTTACATCTATCCCTTCTTCCATACTTCATCCCCCTTCAAGCTAAAACAACGAAGCATTGAGAACACAACTGAACTCACTATTTATACCATACAAAATCGGCGAATTCACCTTGAAATGTCAATTCCTCGTCCCTATCTTTTTATCGAAAGGAGGTGTTTTTATGGACAACAAAGTAAAAGTTACCCCATGTGTCTGCATCTCCCATGACAGGGACCAAGGACACCTCACGGTGGAAATGGAGATGCCGGGTGTTGACAAGAAGGACATCAAACTTGACATGAGGAAAGACAGCTTTTGTGTCTCAGCCCCAAGGGGTGAGGATACCGAATACGCGGGTTGTTTTATGTTGGCCCATGATGTTTTGGCTGACAAGACAGCGGCCAGGTATGAAAACGGCCTCCTCAGGATCAACGCACCCATCCGGGGCTGGGAGCAAAAGGTGAACGTTCCAGTCCAGTAACACTTCAGGCTACCTCTAAAAATGTCATTCCGGCGAAAGCCGGAATCCAGAAGGTATTGAAAATACTGGACTCCCGGCTTCGCGGGAGTGACGAATTCGGAATTATTAGAGGTTCCCTTCAGACTTGGAGCCCTTCCGATGAGGAAGGGCTTTTTACATTTAACTCCCTATCTTTTCATCTTAAATCACCCCGCTTCTATGAAATGTACAATAAGCCTTCGAACCTCCTTGATCTCTTCAAGAGGAGTGATTATTTTTAGATTGAAAGGAAGGTGTTGATAATGAAAAAAAACGATAAAAAAACGACGAAAGAGAAATCCAAAGCTCCCACGTCCTCTATGTATGATTGCTGTTGGTACGAAGCATCCTCCTATGATCCATGCTGTGGCGGGGTCTGTTGCTGCTGTTAAGTGTTAAGTAGAGGGGAGTCGTTGATTACGCAAAAGAAGTACATCAGTAGGACAGTTTAAAAAGGAGCGAATAAAATGTACGTGATCAAAGGAATAAAACAATGCTCTTGCTATGAGCTGGATGATAAAGAGGAAACCTTTTTAGTCGAGGTTGAACATCCCGGAGGAAAAAGGGAAGACCTCGTTTTTAAACGTGAAAAGGTTGATCTCTTTTTTCATCCAAGAGCCATCAGCGGATGAGGGATAGGCCCTGGCTTTAACTTAAAGGGTCTTTTCAACCTCTTCAAGCATCCGTCGGGCAATGATGATTCTCATGATCTGGGCGGTGCCTTCGTAAATTTGTATCACTTTGGCGTCCCTCATCAATTTTTCAACGGGATGCCATTTCGTATATCCCATCCCTCCATAAATCTGAACAGCATCCGAAGTAACCCGCATGGCCACGTCCGAGGCAAAGGCTTTTGCCATCGCCGCTTCCTTCGAATTTCGAGCTCCTTGATCCGCAAGCCAGGCAGCCTTGTAGACCAACAGCTTTGCCGCCTCAATGCCTATGGCCATATCCGCCAGGATGAACTGAATGGCCTGATGCTCCGCAATTGGCACCCCGAACTGGATTCGTTTTTTCGCATACTGTGTGGCCAGTTCCATGGCTGACCTGGCCATCCCTACTGCCCCTATGGAAATCATCGGTCGTGTGATGTCAAGGGCAGCCATCGCTTTCTTGAACCCCTCTCCTTCGCCTGCCAGTAAATTTTCTCTGGGGACCTTGACCTGATCAAATCTCACCGCCGTCGTATTTGATGCCCTCTGGCCCATCTTATCAATAGGCTCCCCATGGCTCACCCCTTCAAAATTGGAGGGTACAATAAGGCAGAGTATCCCTTTATGTTTTTTTTGCGGATTCGTTGTAGCAAAGACGAGATAGAAATCGGCGTAGCCTCCATTGGTGATCCACATCTTCGTCCCGCTGAGAAGATAATGGTCTCCATTCAGGGTGGCTGTTGTCTTCATGGAAGCAGGATCGGATCCCGCCGTCAACTCGCTCAAACAGTAAGAGGCCATGCCGAACTTCGAACAGATGGGTTTGAGAAATCGTTCCTTCTGTTCTTCTGACCCGAATTTGATGATGGGGTAGATTGCCAATGTGCTTACAAAGATGGAGACATAGATGCCCATGCAACCGGCGGCCAGTTCCTCTGCGATGAGGCAGTTATCCAGGACCCCCAGTCCCTGGCCACCATATTCCTTCGGAACGAGAGGGGTAAGAAACCCTTCCTGATGCGCTTTCTCCATCACATCAACGGGAAAGGTTCCTTCCCGGTCATGTTTGTCTGCTACCGGTAAAATCACCTCGATAGAAAATCGCCTGGCCCTCTCTTGCAACCTCTTTTGCTCATGCGTCAATTCAAACCCAATCATCTCTTTTCTCCATAGGTGTAAAATCCCCTGCCTGTCTTGACTCCCAAATACCCGGCATCCACATATTTCAGGAGAAGAGGGCAGGGCCGGTATTTATCTCCAAAAGCCTCCTGAAGAACGTTCATCACTGAAAGGACCGTATCCAACCCCACAAAATCGGCCAGTTCCAACGGACCCATCGGATGGTTGGCTCCCATCTTCATGATGGCATCGATATCCTCTGCTTTTCCCAGACCTTCGTAAAGGGTATAGATAGCCTCATTCATAAAGCTAAAGATCAACCGGCTCGACACAAAGCCCGGGAAATCGGCCGCTTCGAGAGGAGTCTTCCCGAGCTTTAAGCTTAATTCTTTGGTCGTCCGAAAAGCTTCTTCGGAGGTCGCCAGCCCACGGATGATCTCGATCAACTTCATCACAGGGACGGGATTGAAGAAATGCATTCCGACTACACGATCTTGCTTTTGGGTAAACGATCCGATTCGTGTGATCGAAATGGAAGAGGTATTGCTGGCAAGCACGACCTCCGGCCGGGTAACGGCGTCGAGCGTTTTAAACACCTCCTCTTTCATGAGGATATTTTCGATCACTGCTTCAATCACAAAATCGCACTCTTTCAGATCCTCCAATCGCGTCGTTGTCGAGAGTCTCTTGAGAACGCCCTCTTTCTCGTCGATGGAGATCTTCCCCTTTTGAACTCTTTTCTCAAGATTTCCTGCAATCCTTCGCTTCCCCCGTTCAATGGCCTCCTGGTTAACGTCTCTCATGAGGACATCAAATCCCGAGCTGATGGCCACCTCTGCGATCCCACTGCCCATCTGCCCTGCCCCAACGACTCCGATCTTTTTAATCTCCATAGGTCACCCTCCATACGACTTTTTTCAATTATAACCTGTTTTCGGATGTTTGAATATCATTCAATTTCTTCATACGAATTTCTCAAATTAAGATTGATTTTAACTCGGGGTTGCTGTAAATTTATTAATTATGCCCGGCCATCATCTTCGTTCTCTTCTCGTAAGAACAATCATACTGATCCTGATCGTTTTTTGTCATGGTAAACTTCTTGCCCATGTTGAAGAACATCGCGAACAGAAAGGGGTTGGAATTGACGAGAAACTGGGCCACCTTATTCCCCTCGATTTGACCTTCCGGGATGAAAATGGAAAACCGGTCCTTCTCAGACAGTTAATCAATAGGCCTACGATCCTCGCCCCGGTCTTTTTTTCCTGTCCGGATGTCTGCAGTTTTTTATTGTCCAACCTCTCGGGGACATTGAATCGCTTGCCCCTGGACCCGGGGAAAGATTTTCTTATTCTATCCATAAGTTTTGATGAAACAGAACACCCCCTTCTGGCCTCGGAAAAGAGGTACCTTTACCTCAAGATGATCGAGAAACCATTTCCGGAAGAGGCCTGGAGATTTTTAACAGGCGACAGGGAAAGTATTCTTAAGCTCACGGACGCTGTGGGTTTTCTTTTTAAGAGAGAGGGCAAAAATTTCTTGCATCCTGTCGCCCTGATCATTCTTGCTCCCGATGGGAAAATCACCCGATATCTTTATGGGACGGAGATCTTGCCCTTTGACCTGAGGATGGCGCTTCTCGAAGCCTCGGAAGGAAGGATCGGGCCCACGATCAGTAAGGTTTTACGGTTCTGCTTCAGTTATGATCCGAAAGGTCGAAAATATGTCTTTAACACATTGAAAGTGACAGGAATAGCCACATTAACCTTCGCCTTCTCTTTCATCCTGTTTCTGATCTGGAGAGGCAGGAGGAAGCCGAAACGAGGTTGAAAAAAGATGGCCGGTTTTTACGAAGATGAAGGGCGATTGAGAGGAATCCTGGGTTGGATTTTTTCCACTGACCATAAGAGGATCGGGCTTCTCTATCTTTTTGCGATTCTCTTTTTCTATGCCATCGGGGTTCTCCTTGGATTTCTGATGCGTCTCGAACTGGTTGCGCCGGGTCCTACGATCATGAGGCCCCAGACCTACAATGCTATTTTCACGCTGCACGGCGTGATCATGGTCTTCTTATTCGTCATCCCTGGGATTCCTTCCATTTTTGGAAATTTCTTTCTTCCGATTCAGATCGGCGCAAGGGATGTCGCCTTTCCGAAGATCAACCTCCTCTCCTGGTGGGTCTTTATGACGGGTGCTTTTTTAGCCGTCCTCTCCCTATTCACAGGGGGCGGACCCGTGGATACAGGCTGGACCTTCTATGTGCCTTATAGCCTGAGGACTCCGGTCAATGTCCCCCTTGCTGTCTTTGCCGTCTTCATCCTTGGTTTTTCATCGATCCTCACAGGAATCAATTTTGTTACAACCACTCACATGCTGCGGGCTCCCGGGATGAGCTGGTTTCGACTTCCTCTCTTCGTATGGGCCATCTATGCCACGGCATGGATTCAGATTCTCGTTACTCCTGTGATAGGGATCACCCTTCTTCTCACCCTGATGGAGAGGCTTATGGGAGTTGGAATATTCGATCCCTCAAAAGGAGGCGATCCGCTCCTTTACCAGCATCTCTTCTGGATCTATTCCCATCCGGCAGTTTATATCATGATCCTTCCTGCCATGGGGATCATTTCGGAAATCATCCCCGTCTTTGCGAGAAGGACGATCTTTGGATATAAGGCAATCGTTTTTTCAAGTCTGGCCATCGCCATTGTCGGCTCTTTCGTCTGGGGACACCATATGTTTGTCAGTGGGCAGAGTGACCTCGCCTCAATCATCTTCTCCCTTTTGACCTTTCTCGTGGCCGTCCCCAGCGGCGTCAAAGTCTTTAACTGGGTCTCAACCCTATATAAGGGTTCCATCGAGGTCGCCCCTCCCCTTCTTTTCGCCTTAACCTTTATCTTTCTTTTTTCGGTCGGAGGACTGACAGGCCTCTTTCAGGGAGCCCTTGCTACAAATATCCATCTCCATGATACCTACTGGGTGGTGGGACACTTTCATTATGTCATCTTCGGGGGAACGGGGTTTGCCATCTTCGGAGCCCTCTATTACTGGTTTCCAAAGATGTTTGGACGGATGTATCATAAGAAGGCCCCCTATTTCGCATGGGGTCTCCTTTTTGTCGGGTTCAACATGCTCTATTTTCCCATGCTCATCCTGGGCTGGCAAGGGATGCCGAGAAGATACTACGATTACCTCCCTCAATTTCATTTCCTCCAGTTGGTTTCCACGATCGGCTCATGGATTTTAATCGGAGGCTTAATCTTGATGTTTGCCAATCTCGTCTATTCTCTGTTCAGGGGTGAAAAGGCAGATGAAAATCCATGGGGGGGAGCTACTCTCGAATGGCAGATTCCCTCACCGCCCCCAAAGGAGAATTTTTTAAAGATTCCTCGAATTGAACGGGGGCCATATGAGTATAGAAAATAAAAATTCGAATTTTGAATACCGAAATCCCTGCCTTCGCCGAAGCGGCTTCGCGCAGGCAAGCAAAACAAATCCGAATTTCTCAAATTCAAATTTTTAAAAGCTTTTTTTCGTTTTGAACATTTGAAATTGAATTTTATGAGGTTGTTTCGAATTGGTCCTGCTGTCCGCTTCGCACGTATTTCGTGCTTCGGATTTAAAATCTGCCAGGTGTTACTAAAAGATGATGGAGACTCATAGAAACAATACCGGTTCAAAGTTGGGGATGTGGCTCTTTCTGCTTTCGGAGATTCTTCTTTTCGGAGGACTGTTCATTCTCTACTCCGTTTACCGGTTCAACCATTCCCAGGTGTTTCATCTGGCCGCTGAGGCGTTGAACCGACCACTCGGGACTTTGAACACACTGATCCTTCTCACCAGCAGTTTGACCATGGTCCTCTCCATCTTCTTCCTGAAAAGCAGAAAGCCGGAAAGATCCTTGTTCTTCCTCTTCTTAACCATCTTTTTAGGACTATTCTTCCTCTTCAATAAATACTTTGAATGGGCCTCTAAGGTCCATCACGGAATCTATCCCAATGCCCCCGGTCTTCTTGAAAGAGAAAGAGGGGAGGTCCTCTTTTATGGCCTCTACTATTCGATGACCAGCCTCCATGGACTCCATGTGCTCGTTGGGATTGGCCTCCTCTCCGTGATGTTTATCTTGATTCTAAGAGGTAAAATCAATCACGAACGAATCCTTCCACTGGAAAA
>VGRU01000093.1 GCA_016875255.1 Deltaproteobacteria bacterium | reverse complement strand
GGGTGTAAATCCGAAGCACGAAATGAAACCCAAAACTCTAAAAACTAAACCCGTAACACTTTAGCGTTTTGAAAATCTTTGTAAAATCCCTCCCGACCTCCCTTTGCCAAAGGGAGGAGATAAGGGTTTCCCCCTTTGGTAATCTTTTCCCTGCCAAAGGCAGGCAAAGGGGGATTAAGGTCGTTGCGACTCGAAACCGAGGGGATTTTATGATGAATCTTTTGGTCAACTGACTCGTAAAACTCTTTTTTCAAAATGCTAAAGTGATACCTAAACCCTAAATAAACACAAAACTCAAAATCCAAATGTTCAAAAAGGCTTATCTGGACTTCTCCGGTTGTTAAGTCATGCAGTTTTGAGTTTTGTATTTTGGGCATTTGAGTTTGTTTAGAGTTTAGGGTTTCGAGTTTAGTATTTATCCTCTCAATTCCGCTTTAAAGACTCCCTTCAACCTGGAGATGACCTTCTCATGATATTGATTCACTTCATCGTCCGTCAGAGTCCGGTCGCCGGCTTGATATCGGATTCGATAAGAGATGCTTTTCTTCCCGTGGGGAACCGGGGCTCCCCGATAGACATCAAAGAGCTTGATTTCGTCGATAAAGGGTTGGTCAAACAAACGGATGGCCTCTTCCACCTTTTCCGCTTCGAGGTGATCCTCGACCACGAGAGAGAGGTCCCGGTGGACCGCAGGGAATTTCGGGAGGGGCCGAAACTTTTTTTCTCCAACTCCATTCTTCACCATCCGGTCGAAATCGATTTCGAAGAGATAGGCCTTCCCGGGAATCTCGTAATGGCTTAACGTTTCCGGATGGACCTCCCCCAGAACCCCCAGCACCTCTCCTCCGAGAAGGATTTTCGACGACTTCCCTGGATGAAGATAAGGGATATCCCCGGCCTTGTCAAATAGGGCTCCTTTGACCTGAAGGAATTCGAACAGATCCTCGATGCAGCCCTTGACATCGTAAAAATCGATCCCCCTCACTGACGAGGCCCAATGGATTTCTCCATCCATTCCCATGGCCAAACCTGTAAGATATTTGACTTCTTTTGGGAGTCGTTCCCCCTGTGCGGGCAGATAGGTTTTCTTCAATTCGAAGATCCTCAGGTTCACATTCTTATGAGAGAGATTGTAACGGGCTGTCTCCATCAGACCAGGAATCAAAGAGGTTCTCATAACGGAAGAGTCCGCTGTCAGAGGGTTCAGAATTGGAAGACACTGTCTCCTCGGATCGTCCGGAGAAAGGCAGAGGCCATTCAAGGAGATTGGAGCCGTAAAGCTATAGGTGACCACTTCGAAAAAACCATGCCGGATAAGGAGATCTTTTGCCTTCTGTTCAAAGGTCAACTCCCGGCTCATCTCTTCGGAAGAAGGCGGCCCTTGGGGAAGGGTGAGTGGAATCTTTTCATATCCATCCATGCGCGCCACCTCTTCGATCAGGTCGATCTCCCTCTCGAGATCGCCGCGAAAGGAAGGAGGGGTTACGATCAGTTTCTCCTCATCCTCCTGACGGACATCCAACTCCAGGTTCGTCAAATAAGTTTTTATCTGTTTTGTCGAGATCTCCGTTCCCAGGATACGGTTCACTCCGGAGACGCTCAAACGGATCGGGTTGGGCCGGATGGGTTTCGGATAAGCATCCACCGCTCCTTCCATCACCCTGCCTCCGGATAATTTCTGAATCATTGAGGCCGCGCGGTTGGCAGCATTCAGACACCCTCCGTAATCGATCCCCCTTCCAAACCGGTAGGAGGCCTCTGTCTCAAACCCGAGCTTTTTAGAAGTCCTTCGATTGTTCATTGGGTGAAAGTAAGCGCTCTCTAAAAGGACGGTTCGGGTCTGGGCCCTGATCTCCGAGTTGAGCCCTCCCATGACGCCGGCAATGGCCACCGGTTTGACCCCATCGCAGATCATCAGCATCTCTTCATCCAGGGTTCTCTTGACTCCGTCGAGCGTGACAAACTCTTCGCTTGTATGAGCTCTGCGGACCACGATTCTCCCCTCTTCCAACAGTTCAAAATCAAAGGCGTGCAAGGGCTGACCATACTCCATCATCACATAGTTGGTCACATCGACGACATTATTGATGGAGCGAATGCCCACCTTCTCCAATCGGTTCCGCATCCAATGCGGAGAGGGACCGATCGTCACTCCTTCGATCATGCGCGCCACATATCGGGGGCAGAGATCCGGGTCCTGAAGGGTCACCGAGGTTCTCTGATGAATCTCGCTGCTCGCGTCAGAGAGCGACAGGGTTGGATATTTGAGCCGCTGATCGGTGAGGGCTGCGATCTCTCTGGCGACTCCAATCACACAGAGGCAGTCCGGGCGGTTCGGTGTGACGCTGATATCGAGAATCGTATCCGCTAAGTCGAGGGCCTCGCCTAAGTTCACGCCAAGAGAGGCATCGGAATCGAGGATCATAATCCCGGAAGCGTCCTGGCCCAACCCCAGTTCGATCTCCGAACAGAGCATCCCTTCGGAAACCTCTCCCCTGATCTTAGACTTTTTGATCTCAACACCGTTCGGGAGTTTTGCTCCGACAACAGCCAGAGGAACCCTCTGCCCCTCCCGGATATTTGTGGCGCCGCAGACGACCGAAAATTTCCCATCAGGGGTTCTTGCCTCGACCAGGGAAAGACGGTCCGCGTTGGGGTGTCTCCGGATCGATTGAATCTCAGCCACAACGATCTTTTCAAACCCCTGCCCCATAGGCGTGGCTGCCTCAACCTCCAATCCTCCCATGGTCAGAAGGTTGACCAATTCCTTCAGGTCCATCCGGGTATCGACATAATCTTTGAGCCAGTTGAGAGATACCTTCATGATACTCCCATTGCCGATTTCGGATTTCGGAATTCGGATTTTAAATCCGCAATCCGCATTCCGCAATCTAAAATTGTTTCAAAAACCTCAAATCATTCGTGAAGAAGAGGCGAATGTCGTTGATGCCGTACTTGAGCATCGCGATCCGTTCGATCCCCATCCCAAAGGCAAACCCGGTCACCTCTTCCGGGTCGTAGTCAACGAACCGGTAGACAGCAGGATCGACCATGCCGGAGCCTAAAATTTCGAGCCATCCTGTGCCGGAGCAGACTCCGCACCCTTTTCCCTCGCAGATAAAACATTCGATGTCTATCTCGGCGCTCGGCTCTGTAAAGGGAAAAAAACTGGGGCGGAACCTCAGCTTCGTTTCCTTACCAAACATTTGGTGAACAAAGACGGTCAATATCCCTTTGAGGTCTGAAAAGGTGATTCCCCTGTCCACCAGAAGCCCTTCCACCTGATGAAACATGGGGGAATGAGTCGGATCCGAATCGCACCGATAGACCGCTCCCGGGCAGATCACACGGACAGGCGGCCTCTTTTTTTCCATGGTCCTCACCTGGACAGGAGAGGTATGCGTTCTCAAAACCACATCGTCTGAGATAAAGAAGGTGGCCTGCATCTCCCTGGCAGGATGCCCTTTTGGAATGTTGAGGGCTTCGAAATTGTAATAGTCCAATTCCACTTCCGGACCTTCCACCACTTCAAAGCCTAATCGTGAGAAGATATGGATGATCTCATCCAGAGTTTGAGTGAGGGGATGCTTTCTCCCTAAAATCATCCTCCTGCCAGGAAGGGTCACATCAATCTTCTCCCTTTCCAGCGCTTCCGTTCTCTCCTGTTCCTGGATGCGCCGGAGGCACTCTTCCACCCTTGCCTCCAGATCTTCTTTGATCTCATTCGCCCTTCGGCCTATCTCTCTTCGCTCATCCTCTGGAAGCGTTCCCAACCTCTTGAGAAGTTGCGTCAGGCTCCCCTTCCTCCCCAGCACATTGACCCGGATGTCGGAGATCTCCGGCTCGGTCCTTGCCAGACCGAGGGAAGCCTGGCACTCCTCTCGAATCTTTTCCAACTCCTCTTTCAACGATCTCTTCCTCTGAAGACCCTGATGTGGGATAGACAATGAACAATGAAATTTCGGAATAATGGAAGATTGGATAAACTTAAAAAACTTTTTTAACCGTAACACTTTAGCCTTATGAAAAAAGGAGTTTTATGAGTTAATTGATCAAAAGAATCATCATAAAATCCCCCTTAATCCCCCTTTGCCTGCCTTTGGCAGGGAAAAGATTACCAAAGGGGGAAACCCCTATCTCCTCCCTTTGGCAAAGGGAGGTCGGGAGGGATTTTACAAAGATTTTCAAACAGCTAAAGTGTTACTTTTAACCCAATTTTCCATTATTCCATCATTCCATCCTTCCAACGGGTTTGGTTCATGGTTCAACGTTTAAGGTTCATTGTCCCTTCATTGCCTTGGCCTTCTCAACAATCTTTAAAAAAGCGCCGGGGTCGCTCACTGCCAGATCAGCCAATATCTTTCGGTCCAATTCGATATGCGCTTTCTTCAAGGCATCCATCAGAGAACTGTAGGATAAGCCATGGATCCTCGCCGCCGCATTGATCCGGGTGATCCACAACCTCCGAAAATCTCTCTTTCTTGCCCTGCGGTCCCTATAGGCATAAGCAAGGGCTCGGTGAACAGCATCCACGGCTGTCCGATAGAGCCGGCTCCGTCCCCCCACATAACCCTTGGCCATCTTTAAGACCTTTTTTCTTCTCGCTCTGGTCTTCGGTCCACCTTTTACCCGTGGCATCGTCGTTCATCCTCCTAATTAAAAAGTGTAGGGCAAGCCTTTAGGCTTGCTTCGTAACGCAGGGCTGAAGCCCTGCCCTACGCCAATCATTTATTACTTTCGTACTTATTATAGATAGGGAATCAATTTCTCGATCCCTTTCATATCCGTCTTGCTGATCACCTTCGGTCTTCTCAGGCCTCGCTTCCGATTGGCTGCCTTCTTCGTCAGGATATGCCGTGCGAACGCCCTTTTCGCCTTCACCTTTCCGGTTCCGGTTTTTTTGAATCGTTTTGCCGCTCCACGGTTCGTCTTTATTTTTGGCACGATCTCCTCCTTGTCTTGATAGTCGAGAGTGGAACGTAGCAGGTGGTATTCTCTTCTACCTTCTACCTTCCACTTTCCACATTCTACATTCTATGGTGTCTTCTGGCTCGGCAGGGGAGCCAGAATCATCACATAATTCCTGCCTTCAAATTTAGCGGGCTGTTCAATCTTTCCCCACTCTTTGGCCTGCTCTGCAATCCGTCCCATCATCTGTTTCCCTAATTCAGAATGAGTGATCTCTCTTCCCCTGAAGATAATGGTGACCTTGGTTTTATTGCCCTCTTTTAAAAAACGCTCGATATGTCGGAGTTTAAACTCCAGGTCGTGTTCCTCTGTCTTGGATCTGAACTTCACTTCCTTGAGATGGACGACAGCCTGCTTCTTCTTCGCATCATGTGCCTTTTTGCTCTGCTGATATTTGAACTTTCCGAAGTCCATGATCCGACAGACCGGCGGTTCCGATTTCGGCGAAACCTCCACCAGGTCTAAATCGGCATTGGCGGCTGCCCGAAGCGCCTCTACCAGCGGCAATATCCCTAACTGCTTTCCTTCAGAGTCGATGACTCTGACCTCCCTTGCCCGAATCTCGCGATTGATGCGTACATCCCTGCTGATAAATCCCACCTCCTTCTTTGGATATTCGAGTGTAGAATGTGGCGAGTGGTCGACCCTCTCTCCACTTTCCACCTACAAAGCCGGATAATCCGATTCGACCAGATGGATGAACTCCTCCACAGCCATTGAACCGATTGTCTCGCCGCTCCGTTTGCGAGGCGAGACGGTCTCCTCCTTCTCTTCCTTATCTCCTATCACCAGCATATAAGGAATCTTCTGTACCTGCGCCTCCCGGACTTTGAATCCCAGCTTCTCGTTTCTTAAATCCTTTTCAACCCGGATTCCTTTTTGGATCAACCGTTGATAGACTTTCTCCGCATAAGGGATATGCCGTTCCGTTACGGTCAAAAGGATAGCCTGGACAGGGGCCAGCCAGACCGGAAAGGCCCCGGCATAATGCTCGATGAGCACCCCGATAAATCTTTCCATGGCTCCGAGGATCACCCGATGGAGCATGACAGGCCGGTGCTTTTCTCCATCGCTTCCCACGTAGGTGAGATCGAACCTTTCGGGCATGGCGAAGTCAACCTGGATGGTGGCGCACTGCCATCTCCGGTTCAGGGCGTCTTTGAGTTTGACATCAATCTTGGGACCATAAAAGGCTCCGTCCCCTTCGTTAATCTCAAAGGGGAGGTTTTTCTCTTTAAGGGTGTTGAACAGGGCATGGGTCGCCTTCTCCCAATCCTCACCCGTTCCGATCGATTTCTCCGGACGTGTGCTTAGCTCCATTTCGTATTCGAAACCGAATATCTTCATCACATCATCGACGAATTGAATGATGGCGCCGATCTCATCGTTCAGTTGATCCGGACGGCAGAGGATATGGGCATCGTCCTGCGTAAAACCCCTGACCCGGAGCAGTCCATGGAGTTCTCCGGATTTTTCATGGCGGTGAACCGTGCCTAATTCGAAATATCGCAGGGGAAGGTCCCGGTAGCTTCTGATCTGCGATTTGTAGATCAGCATATGGGCGAGGCAGTTCATGGGTTTGATCCCGTACTCCGCATCCTCCACCTTGGTGAAATACATCTTGTCCCGGTAATTTTCAAAATGACCGGACCGCTTCCACAGATCCAGTTTGAGAAGCTGGGGACCGATGACGATCTGATAACTACGCTTCAGGTGTTCTTTTCTCTCAAAGTCTTCCAGGATCGTTCTGAGGAGGGCGCCCTTGGGATGGTAGATCACCAGGCCGGGACCCGCCTCCTCGCTCAGGCTAAAAAGATCGAGTTCCCTTCCAAGCTTTCGGTGGTCCCGTTTCTTCGCCTCTTCAAGCATATGAAGATAATCTTTCAACCCCTGAGAATCCGGGAAGGCCGTTCCATAAATCCGCTGGAGCACCTGGTTCCTGGCATCTCCCCTCCAGTAAGTTCCTGAGACGCTTAAGAGCTTGAACGCTTTAATCTTCCCGGTTGATGGAAGGTGAGGTCCCTCGCACAGGTCAACAAAAGAACCCTGGCGATAGAGAGAGACGCGGTTAGGAAGGTCGTCCATATGCTCAACTTTATAACTCTCTCCCATCTTTTTGAAAGTTAAGATGGCCTCATCTTTTGAAACCTCATTTCGAATAAAAGGCTCATCCTTTCGGATGATCTCCTCCATTCTCTTTTCAATCGATTCAAGATCCTGCGGAGTGAAGGTCTTCTCATAATCAAAATCATAATAGAAGCCTCCTTCCGTGGAAGGACCGAAAGTTAGCTTTACCGAAGGAAAAAGTTCTTTCACCGCCTGTGCCATCACATGGGCAGCCGAATGGCGCAAAATATCGATGCCCTTCCTCGAATGGGACGAGATGAAAGAGATTGATGCATCCCTTTCCATTGGTCTTGAAAGATCGACCAAAGCGCCGTCTATCTGCGCTGCCACTGCCTCTTTATCAGCAAATTCGATAAGTTTCGTTCCCTTCGGAGCCAATCTCTTTTCACCACCGGGTAAGGTGATCGCTATTTTCTCTATCATGGTTGCCTGAATTGAAATGGAAGAGGCATCACCCATGTGAAAAAATGAATGATGCCTCTCCAATTTTCTTGTTAAAATGTCTTTTTTCTCAATAACTTGTCTTTCACTTCCTGATAAATAGGTTTAAATGGTAGGCACGTGGGGATTTGAACCCCAGACTTCTACCGCGTCAAGGTAGCGCTCTCCCCCTGAGCTACGTGCCTACAACCCTCCTCCTTGCACAGCGGTGACCGCTAAAATTCCCTGTATGTATAGCCCCTTTTTTGATTATTGTCAAGAAAATTATTAAGTTATGCCTCTATGCCTTGAATACCAGTTCCCCTTTCTTGCCGTCCATATCCACGGTGACCGTATCCCCTTCCTTAAATTTGCCTTCCAATATCCTTATCGCCAATCTATCCTGAATCTCCTTTTGAATCACACGTTTAAGCGGACGGGCGCCATAAGCGGGATCAAACCCTTCTTTCGCCAAAAATTCCTTTGCTTTTTCAGTCATCTTGAGACCTATCCGCCTTTCGAGAAGCCTTTTCTCAAGTTTCTTTGATTGAATATCAACGATGGCCTTTATTTCCTCAATCCCAAGACTGTGAAAGATCACCAACTCATCAATCCGATTTAGAAATTCCGGTTTGAACTGGGCCTTCACAGCCTCCATCACCCGCCTCCGCATCTCCTCGTAATCCTTCTCTCCCAGATCCACGATCCATTGACTGCCTATGTTGGAGGTCATGATCACGACCGTATTCTTAAAATCGACCGTCCTTCCGTGGCCATCGGTCAACCGCCCATCGTCGAGAATCTGGAGGAGGATGTTGAATACCTCCGGATGGGCTTTTTCGATCTCGTCCATCAGGACAATGGAGTAAGGCCTTCTCCTGACCGCCTCCGTGAGAAACCCTCCTTCCTCATAGCCCACATATCCGGGCGGCGCTCCGATGAGCCGCGCCACCGAATGTTTCTCCATAAACTCGGACATATCGATCCTGACCATGGCCTGTTCATCATCGAAGAGAAATTCTGCCAGGGCGCGGGCCAGTTCGGTCTTTCCCACGCCAGTCGGGCCCATAAAGATGAAGGAGCCGATCGGCCGGTTGGGGTCCTGTAACCCCGCTCTCGCCCTTCTCACCGCATTCGAAACGGCAACGATCGCATCATCCTGACCCACCACCCTCTGCCCCAGCCTCTCCTCCATTCGGATAAGCTTCTCAACCTCACCCTCCAGCATCCTTTTGACCGGAATGCCTGTCCATTTGGAGACAACCTCAGCCACATCCTCTTCATCGACCTCTTCTTTGAGCATCTTTCCGGCCTTCTGAAGTTCAACAAGTTTCTCCTCTTCCCGTTTCTGCTCTTTTTCGAGATGGGTCATCTCACCGTATTGCAATTCGGCCAATTTCGAATAGTCGGCTTCGCGCTCCGCCTCCTTCATCATCTGCTTCGTCTTCTCCATCTGTTCTTTGATCTGCTGGATTTGCGAAATGGCCTTTTTCTCTTTCTCCCATTTCAGTTTCTTCTCCTGCACTTCATTCTTCAGGCCTGAGAGCTCCTCTTCAAGTTTTTTTAATCGCTCGACAGAACCTTTATCCTTCTCCTTCTTCAGGGCCTGCCGTTCAATCTCTAACTGCATCACCCTTCGCTGGACCTCATCGATCTCCATGGGCACGCTGTCGATCTCGATCCTGAGCCTTGAGGCGGCCTCATCGATCAGATCGACCGCCTTATCCGGAAGAAAACGGTCCGAGATATAGCGGTGAGAAAGCATCGAGGCCGCAATAAGCGCCGAGTCTTTTATTTTCACGCCGTGGTGAACCTCATATCTCTCCTTCAAGCCCCTTAAGATCGCAATCGTATCTTCCACCGAAGGCTGGGCTACATAGATTGGCTGAAATCTCCTCTCAAGGGCGGCGTCCTTCTCCACGTACTTCCGGTACTCGTTAAGCGTGGTGGCTCCCACGCATCTCAACTCTCCCCTGGCCAGGGCAGGCTTGAGCATATTGGAGGCGTCGATTGCACCCTCTGCGGCTCCCGCTCCCACGAGGGTATGGAGCTCGTCAATGAAGAGGATGATACTTCCTGCGGCTGCCGTGATCTCTTTTAAAACGGCCTTCAATCTCTCCTCAAACTCCCCGCGGAATTTGGCGCCGGCAATCAGGGCCCCCAGATCGAGCGCAACCAGTTTCTTATTCTTTAGCGTCTCGGGGACATCTCCCTTGACGATCCTCTGGGCCAGCCCCTCGACAATTGCTGTCTTCCCCACTCCGGGCTCGCCGATCAGGACCGGATTGTTCTTCGTCCTCCGCGAGAGAACCTGAACGACCCTGCGGATCTCATCATCCCTTCCAATCACAGGGTCGAGTTTTCCTTTTCTTGCCTCCTCTGTCAGGTCCCTGCTGTATCGCTTCAATGCCTGATACTTCTCCTCCGGGTTCTGATCCGTCACACGGTGAGATCCCCGGATCTCCTGCAGGACCCTGAAGATCGCATCCTTCGTCACCCCGTTTCTCTGGAGGATCTGCGAGGAAGCTCCTCCTCTTTCATCCGCAATGGCGATCAGAAGATGCTCGGTGGAAAGATACTCATCCGTCAACCTCTCTGCCTCTTTCCAGGCCCCATTCAATATCTCATTAAGCCGGTTTGAAAGGTAGACCTGGCCTGTCCCTCCTGTCACCCTTGGAATCCGATTCAACTCCTCTTCGAGTTGAGAGGTGATGAGATTCGGATTGGCCCCCAATTTCTGGATGATGGGGATCACAATTCCCTCTTTTTGCATCAGAAGGGCATACAGAAGGTGTTCCACATCGATCTGCTGATGGTTTTTCTGCTCGGCAACGCCTTTGGCGCTCTGAAGCGCCTCCTGCGCTTTTAAAGTAAATTTATCTATTTGCATTTAATCCACTCCCTTTACCAGTTTTCCAACTAAAAATAATCATCCTCCTAATGGTTTGCAAATAAAATTTTCTCAATTATTTCAAGGCATCTGCTAAACGGATGAATTCCTGGACAGTGAGCGTCTCGGATCTTCTTTGTGGATCGATCCCTGTTGCCTCCATCCTTTTCTCCGGTAATGGGGGGATAGGAAGGCCGGAATATTTCAGCGAATTGACCAGAGTCTTTCTCCGGTGGCTGAAGCTCGCCTTCACCACCTCCTTGAACCACTCCTCATCCTCCGTTTTCATCATTAAATCATCTCTCCATACGATTCGGACCACGGCAGACTCAACTTTGGGTGGAGGAAAGAAGGCGGAAGGTTTAATAAAAAACTGAACGGACGGATGGGAAACCATCTGTATCAGGACGGATAAAGCGCCGTACTCTTTCCCGCCGGGAGGAGCAACCATCCGTTCAACCACCTCTCTCTGCAACATCAAGGTCAGGTTGGAAAAATATCTCTTCGATTCGATGAAACGGAAAAGCAAAGGGGTTGAAATCTGGTAGGGCAGATTTGCGACCACCTTCAACGGCGCCTTTACATGATGGGATAAGGCATCAAAGTCGATCTTGAAGATATCTTTCTGGATGATTTCCACATTGGAAACGGCTGACATCTTTTTTTTTAATATCTCTGCTAATCTTGAATCAATCTCAACGGCGATCACACGTTTCGCCTGTCGAGCAAGTCCAAGGGTCATCTCTCCCAGGCCAGGCCCCACTTCGAGGATGATATCCTCCTTATTCACCTCGGCGGTTCGAATCACCTTGTCGATAATGCTCCGATCAACAAGAAAATGCTGACCCAGTTTTTTCTTTGGGTACAAACCATACTCTTTCAGTTCTTGTCGGATAGAGATCATGATCATTAAACCGAAATGTCAAACAAAAACGAGATCCCGAAATAAATTCGGGATGACAGAAGGCCAGACAAATGTGTCATGCTGAACTTGGTTCAGCATCTGTTTTTTTCTTTCTATTTTCAGCAGATGCATGTATTTTGGATTTCATTCGAACTTTGTCATTAGACATTCTTCATCACAGAGGCAGATTCGAAAAGGCGTTGAGAGAAAAATCTGACCGAATCCCTCGTTTCAAACATTCATATCCCACCACACCCACCATGGCCGCATTGTCCGTGCAGAAGGCAGGAGAAGGAATATGGACCCGTATCTTCTGCTCGGACGCCCCCTCTTCCATCCTCTGCCGGAGAAGCCGATTGGCTGCTACTCCTCCTGAGATGACCACTCGCTTTAAACCCTGATGCCTTGCCGCTTGAAAAGTCTTTTTTACCAAAACATCGACGACCGCCTCCTGAAAACTGGAAACGATGTTGCAGATCATCTCTTTTGGAAAACCTCCGGCTGGCTCGGGATGAGCCTTCACGAAATTGACCACGGCGGTTTTCACCCCGCTGAAACTGAAATCGAACGAATCCTTCCCGAGGGATGCCCTTGGAAACCGGATCGCCTTTGAATCTCCAGTCATGGAAAGCTGATCGATAATCGGCCCGCCCGGATACCCCAGCCCAAGCAGTTTAGCGACTTTATCAAAGGCCTCTCCTGCCGCATCATCTCTCGTCTGCCCAAGCATCTTATATGCTCCGAATCCATCCACCCGGAAAAGAGACGTATGGCCTCCTGATACCACCAGCCCGATAAAAGGAAACGTTGGGGGATCCTCCTCAAGAAAAACCGCAGAGAGATGGGCTTCGATATGATTGACTCCGATGAAGTCCAGTCCTGTGGCAAAGGCCAGTGATTTGGCAAAAGAAAGACCCACTAAAAGCGAGCCCACCAACCCCGGCCCCTGAGTCACCGCAATGCCATCCATCTGCTTTAAGGTCAGCCCCGCCCTCTCCAGGGCTTCTGTCACAATTGGAATGATCATTTCGATATGTTTTCTCGAAGCTAATTCCGGAACAACCCCT
>VGRU01000092.1 GCA_016875255.1 Deltaproteobacteria bacterium | reverse complement strand
CCCCTCAAGCTGGGTCGGCGAAAGAGCGTGGACCTTTCCGTGGTCAATGTGGCTGTCCTATTAACCCTTGACCCCAAAACAGGGATATGCGAGCGAGCCCGGATCGCACTCGGAGCCGTGGCCCCAACTCCCCTGAGAGCAAAAGAGACGGAAAAGTTCCTTGAGGGAAATCTCCTCGATGATGGCATCATCAGGAAGGCAGGGGACTGCGCCAAACAGGAGTGCTCTCCGATCACCGACATCCGGGGCTCCGCAGATTACCGTAGGGAGATGGTCGGAGTTCTTGTTGAAAAAGGGATCAGACAGTCTATGAGAATAAACGTCTAACGGTAAGGGTAACGAGGCCCGTATCGTTAATAAAAGGCTACGTTTATCGTCTGTTAATTCTTTCTACGTAACCGTTACCGAATGACGAAACGGGCTTCGTAACCGTAACCCAAACACCCGGAGTTTTTTTTAGGAAGAGACGGGTCATATTGCCGTAGAAAGGATTGTTGAGCGATGAGACAGACCATCCGATTTAAACTGAATGGCGACCCCCTCCAGATGGAGGTTGAACCCAGCCTCACCCTCCTGCAGGTTCTGAGGGACGAACTGGAACTGACCGGAACCAAGGAAGGCTGTGGCATGGGAGAATGCGGGGCCTGCACCGTCCTGATCAATGGGAGGGCCGTCAATTCCTGCCTCTTTCCCATAATCGAGGTGGATGGAAAGAACGTCATCACCATTGAAGGATTGGCTGATGTGGACGGAAACCTGCATCCCATCCAGCGGTCTTTCATCGAAAATGGAGCGGTCCAGTGCGGCTTCTGCACTTCCGGGATGATCCTGTCGGCCAAGGCCCTTCTCGATGAAAATCCGAAACCCACCGAGGAGGAGATCCGGACCGCCATATCAGGAAACCTCTGCCGCTGCACCGGCTATCTCCAGATCATCGAGGCGATTAAAGAAGTGAGCAAAAATTCATAAATTCGAAGCACGAAACAATGATGGATAGACTAATGGGTAGCGGCAGGTCTCCTGACCTGCCCAACAATAATCACCCCTCGGGTAGCAGCAGGTCTCCTGACCTGCCATCGAAAAAACGAAAATATAACGAAGGCTACCATTTTATTACAATGGTCACAAATAAGCGTGTTGAGGTATTTAAGTATAAAGACATTGCTAAAGCGGCTGTAAGCACTTTGTTGTTTTATGAACAACGAGGGGATTTTAAACTAAAAGGGTTTATTGTCATGCCCGATCATATTCACATGATTTGTGAATCAGTGGGTAACAACAGATCTCCTAACCGGAACACCCCCTCGGGTAGTGGAAGGTCTCCTGACCTTCCAGACAATAATCAATCCCCGGGTAGCGGCAGGTCTCCTGACCTTCCCAACAATAATCACCCCTCGGGTAGAGGAAGGTCTCCTGACCTTCCGGACAATAATCAATCCCCGGGTAGTGGAAGGTCTCCTGACCTTCCAGACAATAATCAATCCCCGGGTAGTGGAAGGTCTCCTGACCTTCCAGACATCATACGAGATATCAAGAAATATATTGCAAAAAAAGCCATTGAATATCTTTTGGTATGGGATAAAGGAATACTATTAAGAATCCTGCTACCGATGCCCAAAAAGAAAGGACACACTTATCAATTATGGCAGCCAGATTATTACGATTTTAACATCCTCAGTGAAAAGAAATTTACTGAGAAATTAAGATATATGTATCAAAACCCTTTGAGAAAAGGCCTATGTGACAATATATTCGAATATGAATTTTCAGACATCAAGCGTTATTTCGGGTCAGGAGACCCGAAACTACCCGGTGGGGGTTAGAAGCCCCGAGACTACCAGGGTAGGGGCAGGTCTCCCGACCTGCCAAATAATAACGAACCATCGGGTAGTAGCAGGATTTCTGACTTGCTTAAGGAGGATTTATGCCAGATTTTATCAACATCGGAAAGCGAATTCCCAAGATGGATGCCCAGGAGAAGGTCACCGGAAAGGCCGTCTATATCCAGGATTTGAAAGTCCCGGGGATGCTCTGGGGGAAGATCCTCTATAGCCCTCATCCCCACGCAAGAATTCTCAACATCGACACCTCCGCGGCTGAGAGACTCCCGGGAGTCAAGACCGTCTTAACAGGATATAATACGCCGCTCATCAAGTTCGGTTTTTACAAGGACAACATGCCTCTGAAGGCGAATAAGGTCTGTTCCTGCCGCGATGAGGTGGCGGCTGTAGCCGCGGTTGATCCGGATATTGCAGAAGAAGCCATCAATCTCATCAGAGTCGAATACGAAATTCTCCCCTCCATTTTCGACCCGGAAGAGGCAATGAAAGAAGGGGCACCCATCATTCATGAGGAGCATCTGGGCGGAAAGGAGAAGAAACCGACCAATACCCTCAATCTCCCATGGAAACTTGTCGCGGGAGATGTGGACGAGGCAAGAAAAAATTCGGTTTATGTTACGGAAGACCGGTTCAAACTTACCTGGGTCAACCACTGCTGCATGGGAACGAGCGGATGCATTGCCCAGTTCGATCTCAGAAACAACCTCACGATCTATAGCAACACCCAGATTCCCTCGCTTGCACAGCGGGATTATACAGAGGCGCTTGCCGCCATGGGGCTCGAAGGGAAAAAGGCCCGGGTCATCAAGGCGACGATCGGAGGGGCGTTTGGAAGCAAACTCGACACCTATGCCTATGAATATATCGCCATCCTTTTAGCCCACAAGGCACGGAAGCCTGTTAAGATTATCTTCACCCGTGAGGAGGAGTTTTTCGCCACCTCGCCAAGACAGCCTGCGGTCATTGACGTGGCCCAGGGGTGCACAAAGGATGGGACATTCACTTTCAGGGATGTCCGGATGGTCCTTGATAACGGGGCCTATACCTCCTGGGGGGCGACCACGCCTTCGGTCATGATGATGCCCATCTCCTCTCTCTATAAAGTTCCCAATGTTCGATATGTGGCAAAATGCGTCTATACCAACAACACCTATTCCCAAGCCTTTCGTGGATATGGAAACCCTCAAGCGACCTTTGCCATTGAGTCTCAAATAGACGCCCTTGCTGAAATGGCTGGAATCGATCCACTGGACTTCAGGATGCGAAACGCCAATACGCCCGGAGAAGTCACCCCTCAGCATTTTAACATCATCACCTGCGGTCTGAGGGAATGCATCGATGGAGTGGCTCAGAAATTGGACTGGCGGCAGAACCGGGGAAGAAGAGATGGAAGAGGCATCGGCATGGCATCGATGATCCACGTGGGCGGAGGCGCCCGGGTCTACAAGTCGGACGGTTGCGGGACGATTATCAAGATCGATGACTTCGGAACGGTCAATGTCATCACCGGCGCCACGGATATGGGACAGGGAGCGGATACGGTCATCGCTCAGGTCGTCGCCGAAGAACTCGGGGTAAGAGTGGAAGATGTGGTTGTCACCCATACCGATACAGACATCTGCCCCTGGGATGTGGGAGCCCATGCCAGCCGGACAACCTTTGTGGCAGGAAACTCCGCAAGAATGGCCGCCAAAAAAGTGAAGGACCAACTCCTCGAAGTGGCTTCCCGATCTCTCGGAGAGAACCCTGAAAATCTCGATATTCGTGACCGCACCATCTTTTCAAAAATCGACCCGGAAAAGAAATCTTCCCTGGGCAAAGTTCTCAGGGCTTCACACTACACCACCGGCGGAAGAATGGTCATGGCAGAGCATTTTTATGATCCCCCCAATGAAAACCTTGACAGGGAATTCAAGGGAAATCTATCCGTCACGTATGCCTATGGAACCCATGGTGTTGAGGTTGAGGTGGACAAAGAGACGGGTCAGGTGAAGATCCTTAAGTATATTGCAGCCCACGATGTGGGCAGAGCGATCAACCCCATGCTTTTGGAAGGTCAGGTCTATGGCGGAGCAACAATGGGAATCGGCTACGCTCTGACGGAACAGCTCGTTCTTAAGAACGGAAAGGTGATCAACCCCGATTTCCGTGATTATAAGATTCTGACCGCCGCCGATGTTCCGAATATTGAAGCCATCTCGATCGAAACAGACGACCCCTTTGGCCCCTTCGGAGCCAAAGGCATTGGCGAACCAGGGCTCGTCCCAACCGCCCCTGCCATTGCCAATGCCATTTATGACGCAATAGGGGTGAGAATTAAAGACCTTCCGATTACTCCGGAGAAAGTCCTGGCAGCGCTAAAAGAAAAAGCAAAGTAACCATTGGAATAGTGGAATATTGGAATAATGGATCAATAAAAGAACTGGAGAATATTCAAATTGTTTAGCAGTTTTGCGCTTTGAAACTGGTCAATGACTTTTGTGCGGAGAAATACGGGCATCAGGTGACCAGAATATCAGGATGCAGAATATCAGGATACCAGGATCTCAGATAAAGAATAACAGCTTTTGGGCTTGACCTGATATCCCAATATCCTGATGTCCACTTCCTGATCGCCTGATCTTCTGATAACCGCTTCAAAGGACTAAAGTGTTTCCATTCTTCCAATATTCCACTATTCCACTATTGATGGTCTCGTAAAAAGTCGTCTCACCGGTGAAAACCGGTGTCCAGTGTTTTCCTAATTATCTGAAATTACTGGATTCCGGCTTTCGCCGGAATGACGATCTGTAGTGTTTTTCGACTTTTTACGAATTTGTCACTATTCCATTCTCTTTTTTTGTCCAAAATTGTCATTCTTTTGGCAATATTGTCCTAAATTATCCGCTTTTAGCGTATTACCCCTGCTTAATAATCTGCTTACTCCACGCGTTTAATACCTGAATACATATTTAATATTAAATAGATACACACAGTATTTGACTTTTTATGAAAATGTGGAGCATTTTGGAACAAATATTGCTATTTGTTCATATTGTTTTTCTCTCAGGCCAATATTTCTTGAAAGGGCTTCTCTATGGAAAAAGGGAAAAAAGGGGCTAAATTGCCCATTCGAAAAAACCAAAAATCTCTAAAAATATCAGCCCAAAATAAAGAGGCAAAAATAATCAATGCATATCGGGAATCCGAGAATATTTACAAAAAATTAGTTGAAGCATCCTTACAGGGAATCGTCATTGCTCAGGGTATCCCCCCTCGCCTCGTCTATGCAAACCCAGCGATATCCAGGATTTTGGGCTATTCCTCCGATGAACCAACCTCCTTGACACCCAAACAGATTGAAAACCTCGTCCATCCGGATGATCGATTAACATTTTTCAACCAATATAAAACCCTTTTAGAAGGAAAATCAGTTGGTCCCAGTTATGAAATCCGGGCAATCCGCAAAGATGGAAGCACCGTATGGCTGGAATTATCCGCCATTCAAATCGAAAACAATGGTGAGCCGGCTGTCCTGGCCACTTATGTGGACATCACCGAACGGAAACGCGCAGAAGAGGCCCTTCGTGAGAGTGGAGAAAAATATCGAACCATTCTCGAGAACATCGAGGATGGCTATTTTGAAGTGGACCTTGCCGGCAATTTTACCTTCTTCAACGATGCAGTATGCCGGTTGCTGGGTTATTCCAGAGATGAAATGATGGGCATGAATAACCGGCAGTATATGGATAACGAAAACGCTAAAAAATTGTATCAAGCCTTCAATACCGTTTACCGCACCGGAATTCCTATTAAAGGGTTCGAATGGGAAGTGATTATAAAAAATGGGACGAAACGATATGGGGAGGTCTCTGTCTCTTTAATAAGAGACCCATATGGTCAAGCGATTGGATTTCGAGGTATTTTCCGAGATACCACCGAACGTAAGAAATTTGAAGAAACCCTTGCCCAGAGTGAAGAACGCTATCGAACACTGGTTGAAGAGAGTTTCGACGGCATTTTCATTCAAAAGGGGTTTAATATCATCTTTGCAAACCGTCGCCTGCATGAGATGCTTGGTTATGGCAAAGGCGAATTGGAAGGTCTTGATCACTGGCTCGTTTATCACCCTGATTTTCAGGCTCTCACACGGGAAAGAGCGCGTGCGCGTATGCAAGGAAAGTCAATCCCCTCTAACTATGAAGTAAAATTCCTTCGGAAAGATGGTTCGTCATTTTGGGGAGAGATCCATGCCAAAGTCGTCAATTATTTAGGAGAACCCGGAGTCCAGGTCTGGGCCAGAGATATCAGTGAGCGCAAACAAGCAGAGGAGACTCTGCGTGCCGAGAGGGAAAGATTTCAAACTCTAACAGAAAATGCTCCTTTCGGTATGGTGATGATCGATAAGGATGGCATATTCAAATATATTAACCCCAAATTTAAAGAGTTGTTTGGATACGATCTAAACGATGTCCCGGACGGGAAAACCTGGTGCAGAAAGGCATACCCTGACCCCAACTATAAACATCAGGTCATTTCCGCATGGTTAAATGATTTGAAAAGTTTGAAACCCGGAGAGAAAAGGGGACGAATTTTTTCCGTCACCTGCAAGGATGGGGCGCAGAAGATCATCAATTTCATCCCCGTTCAATTAGAGTCAGGTGAAAACCTGATGACCTGTGAGGACATCACTGAGCGCAAGCAGGCAGAGGAATCTCTGCGACGGAGCGAAGAGGAGTCAAAGAAGCTGGCCAAAGAGAATGTTGCCATAGCAGAGATTGGACGAATCATTAGCTCAACATTGAACATCGATGAGGTGTATGCACGTTTCGCCGAAGAAGTACATAAGCTCATCCATTTTGACAGGATTTCAATTAATATTACCAATTTCAAAGACAACACCGTCACGGTTGCTTATATACTTGGACTTGATGTGCCAGACCGTCGCATTGGGGATATCTTCCCTTTAGGAGGGTCGGTTAATGAGTATCTCATGCAAACCCGGTCAAGTCTTCTCATCCTCATCAAAGATGATAACGATATTCAAAAAGTTACAGCTACGTTGCCTAATCTTCTCCCCCATTTTCAATCAGGAATTCGATCGTTGATTTCAGTCCCATTGCTTGCAAAAGATATTGTCATTGGGGTTCTGCACCTTCGATCATTGAAAGAGAATGCTTATTCTGAGGTTGATCTGAGGTTAGCCGAAAGAGTGGGAAATCAGATCGCAGGCGCTATTGCCAATATCCAATTGTTTAAAGAGCTTATGCAAGCAGAAGAGGATAAAATTGCCATCCAGGAGCAGCTTCGGCAGTCGCAGAAGATGGAGGCCATCGGAGGGCTGGCCGGGGGCATTGCCCACGACTTTAACAACCTCCTCACCGTCATCAAGGGTTATGCAGAACTTTCCTGCCTTGGATTAGATAAAAGCGATCCATTACGGGGGAATATCGAAGAAATTTTGAAGGCGTCGGAACGAGCCGCCAATCTCACACGCCAGCTTCTGGCATTCAGCCGCCGTCAGATTCTCGACTTCAAGGTCATCAATCTCAACACCCTGTTGAAAGACTTGGATAGGATGCTTCACCGTATTCTGGGTGAGGACATTGATCTGGTCTATCACTTTTCCGAAGACATTGGAAAGGTGAAGACCGATCCGGGTCAGATCGAGCAGGTGATCCTCAATCTCGCGGTCAATGCAAGGGATGCCATGCCATCCGGGGGAAAACTGACCATTGAAACATTAAATATAAAACTTTCGGAAGCTTATGCTCAAACCCATATGGAAGTAACCCCCGGCAATTATGTGATGCTTTCGGTGAGCGATAGTGGCGCCGGAATAACCCCCGAGGTCAGAGAACGAATATTTGAACCATTCTTCACCACCAAAGAGAAAGGGAAAGGAACAGGGTTGGGATTGTCGACGGTTTATGGGATTGTGAAGCAGAGCGGTGGAAATATAAATGTCTACAGTGAGCCAGGTCTTGGAACCACATTCAAAATCTATCTCCCGAGAGTTGAAGAGGAAGAAGATAATCTGCAACGGAAAGACCTCGACATTTCCCTTTTAACAGGAAACGAAACCATCCTCCTTGCAGAAGATGAGCAATCGGTTCGTGATCTGGCGGCTCGAATTCTGCGCGATAGGGGATATCAAGTATATGAAGCCCCTGATGGAGGGGAAGCTTTAAAATTCATTCAGGACCATCCGGCTAAAAAAATCCATCTTTTACTTACCGATGTGGTCATGCCCGGGATGAGTGGTAAGGAGCTTGCAGATCGTTTAAAACTTTCAACGCCTGATATCAAGGTTCTCTTTATCTCGGGTTACACGGATAATGCCATTGTGCACCATGGGGTGCTGGATAAAGGAGTGAACTTCATTCAAAAACCTTTCTCCACGGAAAGCCTCACACGCAAAGTCAGAGAGGTGCTGGACCGTTAGCAATTGCGGATTGCGGATTGCGGAGTAAAATGATAACGATTCAAGAAAACATTTAAAGGAAAATATGGACAAAAAGGACCTTAAAGAAAGAACAAAACGTTTTGCATTAGAAGTTATAAAAATTGTTGAAAAACTTCCAAAGGGAAGAATACCAGATATCCTTGGAAGACAACTGGTTAAGGCAGGGACTTCCGTGGGGGCAAATTATCGGGCTGCTTGCAGAGCTAAATCGACTGCTGATTTCATATCAAAGATGGGTACTGTGGAGGAAGAGGCTGATGAAAGTATGTATTGGATGGAACTTCTTATTGAAGCCGGTTTACTGCGCAAGGATGATCTAATTTATCTTTTGGACGAAGCAAATCAAATTCTGGCGATAACCATTTCTTCTATTAATACTACAAAAAGAGGGAAAAAATGAATAAACATTCCGCATTCCGAAATCCGCAATCCGAAATTTACTTCAGAGAGATCCTGACCCCTCGTGAGGCGGCGGAATATCTGAGCATTCATGTACGGACCATCTACCGTCTGGCAAAGAACCGTGACATTCCATGCCGAAAGATCGGTGGAAGCTGGCGATTCAAGAAGGACGCTCTGGATGAATGGCTGTCGGGAAGAGAAAATGAAGCCCCGGAGGAAAAGGGATAATGGAAAATAGAGTTTTAGTCGTGGATGACGAGAGAGACATCAGGGACTTTCTATTCAAAGCCCTAACCCGGATTGCCGGGTTCCAGGTGGAGTTGGCGGAAAACGGCCAGGAAGCCCTGAAGAAAATGGAAAAGGAGAAGTTTGATCTCGTATTGACTGACCTCAAAATGCCGGAGGTAGATGGTCTCCGTCTAATAACGGAAATTTCCAGGTCTAAGCCCGAAGTCCTTACCGTTCTGATGACCGGCCATGGAACCATCGATTCGGCGATAGAGGCGATGAAGAATGGGGCAAGCGACTACCTTACCAAACCCCTCAATCTGGACGAAACTATCCTACGTTTGAAAAAGGTTCTTGAGGAAAAACAGCGGTTTGTGAGACTGAAAGACTATGCCGATCAACTGGAAAAAGCCAATAAGGAACTGAAAAATATCGATGCGATGAAATCCGAATTTGTCTCGGTTGCCTCACATGAGTTAAGAACACCCCTGGCCGCCATTAAAAATTCGATTCAGCTCATCCTTTCTGGAAAGACCGGCGAGATCAATGAAAATCAGACAAAATTTCTCTCCATGGCTGAAAGAAATATCAACCGGCTGACCAATATTTTGAACAACCTGCTCAATCTCTCAAAGATTGAGTCCGGGAAGGTCGAGTTGAAGTTTGAGGATGTAGCGTTGAAAAGCCTCATTGAATTAACCGCATCCTCATTGCGGCCCCAGGCCGATGGAAAGTCTATTGCGATTGAGGTGGAGGTCCCTGAAGACCTTCCGACCGCCTTTGCGGACAAAGATAAAATCGAACAGGTTCTGGTTAATCTGATCGGCAATGCAGTCAAATTCACGCCTGAAAGGGGAAAAATTTTTGTGTTGGCAAAAGCCTTCTCCGAAGAGAGGGAGGGAGGGATCGTCAACAAGATTTCCGTCTCTGTCAAAGATACCGGGATTGGAATTCCGGCTGAGCACCTCAGCTCCGTCTTTGAAAAATTTCATCAGGTGGAAGATTCGCTTCACCGTTCGACGGGTGGGACGGGGTTAGGTCTTGCTATCACCAAAGGGCTGGTCGAAGCCCATCGAGGGAAGGTCTGGGTGGAGAGTGAGGTAGGAAAAGGAAGCATCTTCAACTTCACCCTACCTGTGTCAGAAGGGGAGCGAAGAGAACCTCATTTCCGCTTTGTTCTGGACAGGGAATTTCATCAGGCGCAGAAAAATGATTCACCTCTTTCCCTTTTTCTGATAGAATTGGCCGAACAGAAGAAAGAAATAGAGGATGACTTGCTTGAGGAGCTCGAAATGAGGATAAGACAATCCCTCTGCAGAAAGGGGGATATTCTGTTGAGGAGGAAACAGGAGAAATTACTGGTGGCTCTTTGTGAAGCGGATCTGAAAGGAGCACAGGCGGTCCGTCAACGAATGGAGGAGGATATTCAAAAATTTCTGATTCAGGGGCCCGATAGGGCTCTGGTCATTAAAATCGGGGCGGCGACTTTTCCTGAAGAGGCTCTCTCAAAAAAGGAACTCTTCAGAAAAGCAAAAGAACAATTAAGGAGGGATATCACTTTAGGGCTTTGAAATAAATATCTAATCCCCCTTCATCCCCCTTTGGCAAAAGGGGGAAATTCTTTCTCCTCCCTTTGGCAAACCTGTCCTGAGTTTGCCGAAGGAGGGAGGTGGGGAGGGATTTTACAAGTTTTTTCAAACAGCTAAATTGTTACGAGGAGGACAGAATGAGTAAAAAGAGAATACTGGTTGTCGATGATGAAGTGGATCTGGTGGAAACGGTTCGTTTCTCTCTCGAACTGGAGGGGTATGATGTGCTCGTCGCTTACAACGGCGAAGAGGCATTGAATCAGGCCCGGAAGGAGAACCCGGACCTGATCCTTCTGGACCTCATGTTGCCCAAATTGGACGGATACAAGGTCTGCCGATTATTGAAATTTGACGAGCGATACAAACACATCCCCATCCTCATGCTGACCGCCAAAACCCAGGAGAAGGACAAAGCAACCGGGATGGAGACAGGGGCAAACGAATACATCACCAAACCCTTCGAGATGGATGAGTTGATGAAGAAAGTGAAGAATTATCTGAAATCATAGTTCGGAGTTAGGAGTTCGTAGTTCGTAGTATGGTAAGAGATAGGGAGATAGGGTGATGGGGAGATGGGGCGATAGGGGGATAGGGAGATAAATATGGAAAAGAAATTGATTCGGACTCATCGGGATTTAGATGTTTATAAAATGGCCTTTGAAGCGGCTATGCAGATATTTGAAAAAAGCAGATCGTTTCCAATCGAAGAGCGTTATTCACTGACAGATCAAATCCGTCGTTCATCGAGATCGGTTTGTGCCAATCTTGCTGAAGCCTGGCGAAAAAGGCGGTATGAAGCTTCATTCGTAAGCAAACTAAGTGATGCTGAAGCAGAAGCTGCTGAAACTCAGGTTTGGCTGGAGTTTGCTATTAAATGCGGTTATCTCTTAAACGAAACAGGACAAGAATTATTGATCAATTACGACAATATCCTGGGTAAGATCGTTAGTCTAATCAACGATCCTCTCCCATGGTTATTACCTGGAGCAAAACAACGCTGAAGATTGGATGGGTTTTAGGTAGATGGGCTCCCTATCGCCCCATCTCCCTATCTCCCTAAATCTTTAAAGGGTAAAAGAAATGCCCACTTTTAAATACAAAGCGCGAGACAGAGCTGGCAAAGCGATGGATGGAAGGCTTGAAGCCCCTACCCTTCAGATGGCCGGAGACCAACTCCACCGTCTCGGATATCTTCCGGTCTCGATCGAGAAGTTAGAAGGAACCCCTCTTTTTAACTTTTCGGATTTGACAGACCGTTTTAAAAAGGTTCGCCTTGAGGATCTCGTCATCTTCAGTCAGCAGCTTTCAACACTCTATAAGGCAGGACTCCCCCTTCTCACTGGTTTATCCAATTTAAAGGACCAAACAGATAACAAGAAACTGCAAAATGTCCTGGATCAGGTTTGCAGAGACGTTGAGGCCGGTAATCCGCTCTTCGCATCCATGGCGAAGCATCCTGGTGTTTATTCACCCATTTATATTAATATGATTAGAGCCGGTGAGACCACCGGTAGATTGGGAGAATCCCTTGACCGATTTGTTACCCTTGCAAATCGGGAGTTGAGCACCCGTCAGAGGGTAAAAGAGGCAACGCGGTATCCCAAGATTGTCATCTTTTCAGTGGTCATTGCCTTCGCCGTCCTGATCGCATTTGTCTTCCCCCGGTTTGCCGCAACCTTCGCACAGTTCAACATGCCACTGCCTCTGCCCACCCGAATGATGATCGGGATTAACAAAATATTTCAAACATACTGGTATTTTGTCCTGGGAGGACTTCTGGGAATATCTATCTTCGTTAAACGATATTTTAAGACAGAAAATGGAAGATACTTCTGGGATAAATTTAAAACCCGGATTCCAGTTTTAGGCCCGCTTTTTTTGAAAATCGGTCTCTCTCGATTTACCAATACTTTTGGGATGTTGAACCAGAGCGGGATACCCATTTTACAGGCCCTTGAAATCACTTCAACCACGG
>VGRU01000091.1 GCA_016875255.1 Deltaproteobacteria bacterium | reverse complement strand
CATCAATTTTTACTCCGACATGCCTGCCTGACTTCTCCCGGTGGATTAGGATGTTGCTTCCTCTTTGGAGATCGACGAGCGAGACCGGTTTACCATCGGGCTGTGTGAGCCTGATCGTTTCCGCATTTTGGAGGATGACCGAGACGGTCTGGCCGGCTTCCTCAGCCTCCACCAGAACCAGAGGCCGCCTCTCGATCTTGGCCCTTCCCACCACGACAGGACAACTTCTCCCTTCATAATTGACGATCAGGACCTGATCGCCGGAACGGATCTCCGAGAGATATTTGGTTTGGCCATCAGCCAGGAGGATATAGGAATGAAGGGGACCGGCATTCACCCGGAAGGGCCTGGTATTCAGGAAAGGATTTTCGATGCACTCGGAATGGATGAGGAAGAGGGCCTGGCTGCTGTTTCCCACAAGCATTCCTTCACCCTTAATCATCGAAGAACAGGTATCCACGCAGACCCGGTCTCCCAATCCAAGAGGTTCCACCCGCTCAACCCTGGCCGGGAGGAGATCGAATCGGGGAGTTTTTCTCTTGAGGGAGCGTGTGATCTCCTGAACCGTCTTCGGATCAGGGCTGTTGATGACAACTCCGTCCACCCCTTTCTCGAGAATGGCAAGGGCGGTTTCTCCTTCCCTCAGGTGATCGATCTCCACGAAGAGGTTATTCGTCCTGCTCAATAAGTTTTCGAGGGGGATGATCCGCCAGTCTCCATTCTTCACCACGACCTTCTTCGAAAGGGTCAAGGCGAGGATCTCCTCCTCGTCCTTCTTTTCACGGATTTCCCTTTCAACCACGTCCAGGCCTAATCTCAAATCCCCATCCTCGGCAATAACAGGAATTACCCCTATCTTTCTCACTTCGGCTTTCATCCCGGCCGGAACCCAGAGGGCATCGGCTCCGCTCTCCATGGCGGCAAGGGCAACCTCTTGGTTCCAGGGAATCGATTTTACCCAGACCTTTTTCATCTCTTCTCCTCCAGCTCCCCTATCACCTCTTCGACGGTTGATCCATGATGGACCAGTCTGGAGATGGCTTGAACGATCTTCGAGGGGTTCTGATGCTGAAAGACATTTCGTCCGATGGAGACTCCGGCTCCCCCTGCAGCCATTGCTCCCGAAATCATTTCAAGAAGATCGTGGTCATTTCCCATCCTCTCTCCGCCTGCGATGACGACGGGAACAATGCATCCTTCGACCACTTCCCGGAAGCTCTCCGGTGAACCCGTGTAAGGGACCTTGACAATATCCGCTCCCAATTCCGCACCCACACGGGCGGCATGCTTCACCACATTCACATCATACTCATTCTCCACCTTAGGCCCCCTCGTATACATCATGGCCAGCAGGGGTATTCCCCACTCCATGGCTAACCTGGCCACCTCCCCCAGATCCTTTAACATCGACTTCTCATCCCCTGCTCCGAGATTGACGTGAATGGACACCCCATCCGCTCCCAACCTGATCGCCTCTTCCACAGCGCACACCATTACTTTTGAATTTGGATCCGGCGAAATCCGGGTGCTTCCCGAAAGATGGATGATCAAGCCCATCTCCCTTCCATTCTTTCTATAGGTCATTCCTGCCAATCCCTTGTGAATCACAATGGCATTTGCCCCGCCTCTTGCCACGGCATGGATGGTCTCCTCCAGGTTGATCAATCCGGCCATTGGTCCTACGGTGACTCCGTGATCCATGGGAATGATCACGGTCTTGCCGGAATTTGGGTTCATGATGCGCCCCAGACGAATTTCCTTCCCTATCATCATCGTTCACCCTCCTCTGCTAAAAATAAAAAAGCCGTGAGAAGGATTTTCCCACGGCTTAAATAAAAAGGCCGTGGGTAGAATTTCAATCTACCCACGGCCTTAACTGTTTTTTATTTGTTAATGATCAGCGCGAGGCAGTGGGCAGATTCCGGCATAAAAGAACCAATAAAAATAAAACCCACTGCTAAAATGACGAAGCTGATCCATTTCTGTCCTTCTAATTGTGTGTATACTTAACATACCCCAAATTCCTTGTCAAGTGTATTTTAAATGTATTTTCAATGAAAAGTTTCATGAGGCCTTCCACCAAGTTACTGCAACTTCTTTCGGGCTGGTTTTACCTCGTAAAGCTCTTGATTTTCTCTTACCACCCAGGCGGTTCTTCGCTCTTCCGCTTTCTCAAAAATCAACTGGACATCGCTGAAGAAGTCGTTACTCTCGGCTTTTAAATAGGCCGCAACCATGCGGCAGTATTCAGGGTCAATTTCAACTCCGATACTGTTTCGTTGATATTTAATGGCCGCAACCATTGTCGTTCCCGTCCCACAGAATGGATCAAGAACCGTATCCCCGACAAAAGAAAACATGCGCACCAGCCGGGTCGCAAGCTCAAGAGGAAATGGCGCGGGATGGTTTTTAAGGGAGGCGCCCGGAATATTCCAGATCTGTTGAAACCACCGGTCGAAATCCTTTTTATCGATCATGCTTTCACGCCTTTGCCGATCGGTGGGCTGACGATATCCTCCAGGCTTTCGCTGCATGAGGATGAATTCCATATCATTCTTGATAATCGAATTTGGTTCGTAAGGTTTTCCTAAGAATTTAGACCCATTCGATACCTCGTAAGATGCATTTGCTATTTTGTGCCAGATGATCGGATTCAGGTTATCAAAGCCTATCTGCCGGCACATGACACAAATGTCTGCGTGCAGGGGGAATACGAGATGTCTCCCAAAACGGCGCCTTGCAACGCAGACATCGCCAACAACGCAAACCAACCGTCCTCCTGGAACGAGGACCCGGAATATATGCGTCCACACCTTCCGGAGTTCGGTAAGAAAGGCTTCATAATCCTGGATATGCCCCATCTGGTCGGGATTCTCGTTGTACCTTTTGAGGTTCCAATAGGGTGGTGAGGTGACAACGAGATGCACTGATTCATCAGGAATGAAAGAGAGGTTTCTGGCATCTGCATTAATAAGTTTATGAGTTGTTTTTACCATTTGTTTTAAACAAATCTCGATACATGAGCTACAAGAGTCTTCGAGAATACCTCGACCGAAAGGTCGGCTGCTGGTATTCGATAGGCGCCCGCCTGTCCGTTGATTCGGTCGGATGTGATGAATGCGGCGGATGTATAATGCCGTTCCAACACCAGCTTCCTGCAAAATAGCTCGTAACGCATCATATACGAAGCGTTGGCAAACTCCCGAAATACTTTGAAATGCGGCTCGGCAACTCTTACTGGACTTTTAGAGGCAGGAGAATCTTCCAGCATAAAAAAGTAGCCGAGAAAGGGTTGAGGGCTCGACAGAAAGGCTCCCTCACGATAGGCGGTCCAAAGATCGAGAGCGCTTCCCAGAGCTTCTTCGGTCCGATTATTGAAATTGTTCCCGAAGGAGGGACCTACTTGCGATTTGGCTTCGATCGCTGCGATTAAAGTGCTATCTTTGACAACGAGGATGTCCCATTCCTTGGTTGGGCGAAAGAAACCGGGAAGTTCAACGGCCTTTTTCCGGTGGATGAATTCAGAGGGAAGGCCAGAATCTGTGATCAGGTCAGTAAACAATTGAATGAATCCGTCCATCTGGGCCCCTCCGGTGACTGCGGAACGCAGCCCCTGGTCCGCACGTCCGCTCTGCTGTTGCTTCTGCTGCTGGGCAGTCCGGGTAGACCAATATACACTCACTGCTTGCCCGGTGCGTGGCCCAATTTCATCAAGTGTTCGATTCTGTTGCATAAAATGAGATACGGGTACGTTTCTTATTTCTTTAGGATTATGGATGAAATTTACATTTTCCAGAGGAATCTGTCAACAAAGATTTGAGGGTTTAGATTTGAGGTTTATAAAAAGTTTTCGATTAAGCCTGGGGAATCAGTCAGAGACCGACTCACAGGGGAAGGGTTTGCCTTTGAAGGCCGATCTGGAGTTTTGGATGGACAAGCTCTGAACCGGCGGAATCGAAGGGCATATAGATCAATGTGCTTTCAACGGGCTTGATCGTGATCTCTTGCAATTTTGGGAAGGTAACCTTTTTCCTGGTGAGAAGGTTGGCTAAATGGATTTTCATGCTCCCCACAGCGTTTGTCTCGGAAAAGGTGACCGGATAAAGCAGGGCACTCGGCAATATAGCCTCCGTCTTTTCTGCAGGCTGGAAAAGGGTTATCTGTTTTGAGAGACGGAGAAAAAGCGCAGGAGGAACTTTGAAGGCAGGAATCCAGAAGTAAACCTTCTGCTCTTCCCACGCGGAAAGAATCATTTTAGGAAGGTTGGCTGCCCGCGCCAGATCGGCATAAGATTTGAGTGTGATGCCTCTAAAAGCCACCTGCAGTCTCCAGAATGGCAGAAAGACAGAACCATCCCGTTTTCCAGGGATAGTCTCAAATCGACCAGCCGCCCACCCGCCCGAAGATGGACTCCACGCAGTGTGGCATATCGCACAGAAGAGGATGACGCTTTCCGGGCCCCCCTTCAGTCCATTGCCGCAGTTCGGGCATAGTGTCGACATGGGCTTGATATGCCAGCGATCAGGCATTCCCGACAGGGCTTCATCAAGCACGAGATCTTTTTCAGGGCCGATTGCTCTTCTAAGAATTCCGTCAATAATTTTTCCTTTACTTACGAAAACCGGGAAGAAAATCAGGCTTCCGAGTTCGCCGATGAATTCACGATGAAAAGGAGGGGGACCCGAAAGACTCTCTTCAAGGGTCTGGAACTGGTTCTGGATGCGCATGACCGCCTCCTGTAAGGATGTTTGGGGCCTGACAAATGTTCCCTGGATTTCTCCGGAGGCGAATCGAAGTTTCAATGCCTGGGGTTTGATTCCCAATGTTGCGGGGAGTGTTCGGTGAGAATTGGCAAGAAGGGTTGCATCGAGTATGCGGTGTCGAACCTCAAAAGGAACGATTGAATAAGCAACCCCTTTAAAGCGCCAGTAGGGGATAAAGATCAGGTTCTCCGATGGGGCTTTGAGCGCCGGGAGGCAGTAACAGAACTGACTGGATGTCCAGAGATAGAGTCTGACCCGGCAATAAGAGCAGGTGAGAAGCCGGTCGGTCTCTTCGAGTGAAACCGGGGCTCCGCACTGTGAACACTGAAGCTCGATCTCCCAGGATCGTCTTTTCATACGGATCTATCCGGTGTCTGCCGAATCGATGGCATCAGCCTAATTTTTCACCACAGCCGTTGCAATAGACAGAGCGGGGCAAGTTCTCGGCCCCGCAGCGAGAACATTTCTTCGGCGGGGCTTTGGTTTCAACCGGCTCTCCGCATCTGGGGCAAAATTGGGCTGTGGGCGGAAGGTTTTTGCTGCACTTCGAGCATTTGTCAAAGACGAGCAAATGGGAACCGCAGTAGGGACAAAAGACCGCCTGTTTGGGCACAACGTGCTGGCACTGGGGACAGCGGTTTCCTTTTAACGAGGGGGATGGCTCCGCCCCGCTGTAAAGGTTGGCCAACATGGCCGGCATCATCAAACCCACGCCCATTCCCAACGCTGCTCCGGCTTCCCCCTGGGATTCGGATGCTTTCTCAAGAGCCATGGCGGCTTTCATCTTGAGGAGACGGTTCAGATCGTCAAAAGCATTGAGGCGGCTCTTGTCATCGATCGCTTTTTGCACATCAAGGGGGGGCGTGATCGAATTGATATAAAGACTCGAAAGCCCAAGTCCGAACCGTCGGAAATCGTCTTCGAGCGTCTTGGTTAACTCTCCGGCCAGCTCATCATATCGCCCCGGGAGATTAAAAATGGTGTCGAGTTTTCCTCCCAAGAGATCGTTGATTCGAGAGACGATCACCTGGCTCATGTAGTCCTCAAGGGTCTCTGTCGTATAGATTCCCTGAGTTCCGACGAGTGTGTTAATGAGCAGCACGGGTTGGAAGACCTGGATATTGAAAACCCCGAAGGCGCGGAGACGGATCAGTCCAAGTTCCGAGTCACGAAAGGCCACCGGATCTTTCGTCCCCCATTTAAGATTCGGAAAGACCTTCATATTCACGAAGTAGACTTCCGCTCGCAGGGGACTTGTCATGCCCCAGGGAGCGCTCAGGACCCGGGTAAGAATCGGCAGATTCGCTGTTTTGAGTGTGTGGCGGCCTGCGGCAAAGGCGTCGTAGGCTTTGCCGTTGTAGAAGAAAACAGCCGATTGACTCTCACGCACGATAAGTTGTGCTCCGTACTTGATGTCTCCCGATCCCCTTTCCGGAATCCGGTGGACGATTCCTTTGCCCGTTTCATCAAACCATTCGATGATCTCAAGGAAAATAATATTGTTCGTTCCCATGGTAGCCTCCTCAGATAGCACAAATATTTGCAGAGAATCTGCAAAAGCCAAGCCAAAACAGGGGCATCGAGTCTAACACCTTATAATTTCAATAAGATTGATGCTGCTGATTCAGTATTTTCCTTTCAAACAGGAGGGAAAATTATGATGAGAGCAGTTAAAACTGGCCTTTTCTTTCCCAGAAAATGACAAAAATAGCTACCCCCTGACCTTTGGGGGTGGGTTGCCTGGAATGGCTTGAGATTGGTAAACCCATATAATGATATATTACAACTAACTGAGTTACTTGCACTTTTTCCAAAGCCACAGACAAGCACCAGGCAACCACTGCAGGAATGACCCCATTTTTATTGATATAGCCATTATTTCTACTTTTTGAGTTAATCACCTTTAATCTTTGCGTGTTTCAAGTAATAAATAAAATATTCTTGTAAAAACTTCTGACGGTTTTCTATAGCATATTTCTCAACTGCTGCTTGAGATATATAGGTCTGAAACTTTAGAAGACACTCTCCAGTCGAGAAGAAGTTTAAAGACAAGCTGGCGGGAAAAACCTTCTTTATACTTGAACCAATTGTATACCGGCAGTTTCTTGTTAGGAACGTAAGTCACTAACTGCCGGCAGTCAGGTTTCTCTTGAAAAAGGTGTGCATATTTTATCTCCAGCATTTGTCTCTGCCCAACCAGAGAAGAGGATGCCCCTTTCTCAACCGCCTGACGAGAAGCGTAGCTCTTCTCACCGCTTATCTGAGACTGGTAAAAAGATGGTTGCCGAAGATCTAACTTTTGCATATCATGCAGCTTTCCTATTTCCAATCCGGTGCAATGTAGCAATGACTTTGCCCAGGATCTTGAAATCGTCTCCTTCATCCACCTTGATGGGCTGCATTGTATCATTTTCAGGCTGCAAAATGATAGCCTTGTTTTTGCGATGGAACCTTTTAACCGTGGCTTCATCGCCCAGTAAAGCGATAACAACATCTCCGTGATCCGCTACGGATTGTTGCTGGGCAATGGCAATATCTCCATCATAAATACCGGCTTTGATCATGCTGTCGCCGCGGACGTGAAGTGCGAAGAGTCCTGTTGCCCGGCCAACGATGGAGCGATCAACGGAGATTGTCCCTTCAAAATTTTCTTCAGCCAAAACAGGCAGCCCTGCGGTAACCCGTCCAATCAATGGGACAGAAACGGTAGAATATTTAGCAACTTCATCCTTGCTCTTGTCGGAGGCTGCAAGCTCCAATCCCCTCCACTGATTTGGATTCCGCCTGATCTGTCCTTTTCTCACGAGGGCCTTTAAATGCTCCTGGACAGCATTAGGGGATTTAAAGGAAAATTGTCCTTGAATTTCAGAAATGGTTGGAGGAAAACCTGAATATTGAATGTTGGTTTTAATAAAATTTAAGATTTCCGCCTGGCGCTTTGTCAATGCAGTTTGTTTCATAACCACACCCAGCCAATACAAACTCGGAGTTAAACTCCTTATACTGTAATTTTATACAGGGGTCAAGAAAATCTTAACCTTGTGGAGAAGTTCTTGTCACTGGTGGGGGTTCTATTCTCTTGGCACCCCATCCTTCCCTGTAAACGATTCCTATTCGCCTTGGTAAAAATCTGAGAAGGGAATCTTAATCTTCATCCCTGACATGACGGGCTTGCCTGTGCGCAAACAACAAACCAAGAGCAACACAGCCAAGGCCGACTAAGAAGGTCGTTGAGATCCTTTCGTCAAGCCACAGTGCGCCTAAGGCAGTTGCTGTGATCGGGCTCAGCGCCAGAAACACGGTCACCTTGGTCGGTGTCGTATGGTTGAGCGCCCACAGCCAGAGATAGTACCCGATGCCGCTATTGACGCCGATAAAGATGACGGCCAACCAACCCCCGATCGTAAACCTGGGCAGCGAGCTGAAAAATCCCTCTCCTGCGGCGAGTGCTGCCAGAAAAAAGACCGAAGCGAGCATGGCGAACGCGCTTACCGGAACTGTCGGGTATTTTCGGAGATAGGGCCGGTAAAGAACGCTGCAGATGGCGCCGCTAAGGGCGCTCGCAAAAACAGCCAGTTCGCCAATCCATCCATGTGTCACGCCGCCTGACTCAACCACCTTCTCCCCGAGCGCAAAACCGACCCCCACAATGGTCAGCGAAACCCCCAGGAGCTTGGTCAATGTGATTTGCTCATAGCCGCGGATCGCTGCGAATACCATCGTTAACAAAGGCATGGTGGCAAAGATCAGCGCGGCGCGAGCCGACGGGATGAATTGAAGCGCATAATTGAGCAGGGCGACCAAAATACCGAATTGGGTAATGCCCAGCAGACCGATGGGCAACAGATCACGCCGTTCGAACCGCACGCGTCCAGAAAACAGAGCAGGTGGCAACAGGCAGCAAAAACCGATGGTGTAACGCAACAGCGCCAGCGATGCGGGGCCGGTTTGATCGATGACAAAGCGCGTCGCCACGATGGCAGAGCCAACGAGGATGCCGGTTGCAGCAGCCGCAGCCACAGGTAGGAAGTTAGCCATGGGTCGTCAGATCGAAGTGCAGCAAGATCATGTTGAGGGTTTGTCAACTATGACAGGAAGTTATCAGAGCCTAAACAAACTGTCAATCCCTCAAGCCCTTCATGTCAAGCCCTTCACTAAATTAGGTTTATGGGTTAATATTTTTTCTACCTAAATCGAGCGATTTTTTTCACCCTTCACAAGGGGGGTGGGGAGGCTGAAAAGCTCTTTTAGAGCGATTACCTTTGATGGGTTGAATCAACCAAGGGGATCGTTCAAGGATCACCGGCTTGGTGAACTCTTAGGTCCATTGCCCAAACGTTCAACGTATCGCATTCTAAAAGGGTTTGAAGCATCCCTTCCTCCCTTGTGAAATAGGGTGAATCGCTCAATTTAGGTTCTAATTGAACCGTCAGGAGGCCATGATGCCGGAGTTTCGATATTCGAATATCGAGCGCGAGATGGAGGTCTATGGATACGATTCATTCGTCAAAAGCCACTGCCGAATGTGCCATGGGGGTTGCGGAGTCATCGTCTATGTGAAAGGAGGCAAGGTCGCAAAGATTGCCGGCGACCCTGATTGCCCCATCGCCCATGGAACGCTCTGCACCAAAGGTCTGGCCTCGGCACAGATTGCTTATCATAAAGACAGGCTCACCTACCCTGTCAAAAGGATTGGCCCCAAAGCAAGCGGCAAATGGGAACGGATCTCATGGGATGAGGCCCTGGACACGATAGCAGAGCGAATCCTTCACTATAAGGAGACGCATGGACCTGAATCGGTGGTATTCGGTTATGGGACCGGCAGGGAAAATGAGGCTGTGATCTATCGCATCGCCAACGTCCTCGGTTCACCCAATGTGGTCACGGCAGGCCACTTCTGTTACGGCCCCCGTATCTGTACAAGCATCATCACCTGCGGCACGAATCCGATCGTCGACTACGAGAATTTCCCCAAGTGCATCATCATTTGGGGAAACAACGTGACGATCAGTAATCCGGACGAATACAAAGGGGAACCCTTCTCTGTGGCTCTCGACAAAGGCGCCAAGCTCATTGTCGTTGATCCAAGGCTCACCCGTCCGGCAGCGCGGGCCAATGTCTTGCTCCAGCTCAGACCTGGCACAGATGCTGCCCTCGCCCTCGGCATGCTCAATGTGATCGTCAACGAGAAGCTTTACGATAAAGAATTTGTCGAAAAATATACCCATGGCTGGGAGCCATTTGTCCAGAGGGTGAATGAATACCCCCTCGAGAGAGTTCAGGAGATCACCTGGGTTCCGAAGGAAAAGATCAGGGAGGCAGCACGGCTCTTTGCAACAACAAAACCTGCGGCCATTCAGTGGGGTGTGGCCATCGAGCAGCAGACGAACTGCGCTGACAATGACCGGTTGCTCATGTTCCTCATGGGAATAACCGGCAACATTGACGCCCCTGGCGGTCAGGTCCTCAACCGGGCGCCCAATGTGGTTAATGTCGGGCAGTTTGGAGCCCACGGCATGCTCACGAAGGACCAGTTTGCAAAGCGTCTGGGAGGGGAGCGTTTCCGTCTTGCTTCTCGATTCGCCATCCTTCAACCGAAATGTGTCTGGGATGCGATCCTCGAGGAAAAGCCCTACCCTGTCAAAATGCTATTTCTGATTAGCTCAAACCCCGTGATCACCCGTGCCAATGCGAAAGAAGTCTACCGTGCCCTTGAGAAAGTTGAATTCATGGCCGTAGCCGACTTCTTCCTCACCCCCACCGCAGAACTTGCAGACATCGTTCTTCCTGCTGCTACCTGGCTTGAAATGGACTATGTGGGCGACTACTGGAAACGCCATGGCTATATTCTGCCGCGGCGAAAGGTCATCCAGGTCGGCGAATGCCGTTCAGACCATGAGATGCTGAACGATCTCGCCCACCGGATCGGCCAGGGACAATACTGGTGGAACAACTTTGAGCAGGCCCTCGATTATATTCTTCATCCGATGAACATCACCTGGAAGGATTTTAAGAAGATGAATTACATCAGGGGGGAGATGAAGTATTACAAGTATAAAGAGGGAGGGTTCTCCACTCCCACGAGGAAGTTCGAACTTTACTCTACCGTGCTTGAGAAGATGGGATATGATCCCCTCCCTCAACACAGGGAGCCCCCTGAAAGCCCGGTCAGCACGCCGGAACTCTATAAGGAATATCCCTACATCCTGATCACGGGTGCGCGACAGCCCGGGTTCTTTCACACGGAAAACAGACAAATAGGGCGACTCAGAGAACTTGATAGAGATCCAATCGTTGAAATCCATCCCGATGCAGCAGCAAAGGAAGGTATCCATGAAGGCGATTGGGTCATCATTGAATCCCGTCGGGGAAGAGTAAGGCAGCGGGCCAGACTTGCCCTCGGCCGCGATCCCAGGATCGTTGCAGCCCAGCATGGATGGTGGTTTCCGGAGAAGAAAGGTCCAGGTCACGGCTGGCAGGAATCCAACATTAATATCCTCACTGACAATGCCTTAGAAAGCTGTGACCCCGCAATGGGTGCATCGAATATCAGGACGCTTCTGTGCAGGATCTACCCTGAACGGAAAGAGGGAAACGGCAATGAATAAATACACTCTGACCATTGAAGAATTCGCCTGCTGGGGATGCAAGACTTGCGAAGTCGCCTGTCAACAGGAATTTAATCCGGTTGAGGCAGCCAACGGGATCAAGTATTTATCCGTGTGGCCGGATGGTCCGAGGTTGATGAACGGAAAGCTCGATTTCATTTGGCGTGTCAATGTCTGTAAGCACTGCGAGGACCCTCCCTGCGTGCCAGCCTGCCCGGAGCAAGCCATCAGAAAAAGGGAAGATGGGATCGTCGTCCTCGATGACGAGAAATGCACCGGGTGCCAATTATGCATTAACCAGTGCCCTTATGATGCCATTCGCTTTGATGGTGAGAAAAAGACCGCAGCCAAGTGCAATCTCTGCTATCACCGTGTGGACCAAGGCCTCTATCCGGCCTGTGCGGATAATGTCTGCCTCGCCCACTGCATCTACTTCGGCGACCCCGCCGAGATTGAACAGAAGATTCTGGAGAAGAGAAAGGCAAGGGGCGGTTGAAGAGTTTACTACACTTTCACCACTTTCAAACTCATCTTTTTCGCAGCTGAAATCTGTCTAAGGTCGGAAGATACGAAAACTTCTGCTTTCCACTCCAAGGCGCAGCCTATATGCAATGCGCCCAGGGTCCGGAGCGTATTTGTTTCAAGAATGTGAATCGTTTGCCCTATCACTGCAGGTGTGATGTTACAAACCGTTATATCTTCAAAATCTTTCAACAAGGTTCTCTTAGTAACCTCATATTGACTTCTTGTTAGAATAGAATCCCGGTTCAATCTGTGGACGTAGTACAAATTTATCTACGGAGGGAAATATCATTCCCATAGCTTTGATAAACCGGAGGGGTTAAGAGAGAGGCATGGATGCCGACCGTTGAACGAAAATGGGTTGGTTGAAAACCTACTCGGCTTCTCGTCTGAAGGGCTTGGCAAGGATCTCAAGGACCCGGAAGTCAAAAAAATTGTTGCAGTGTGACGGCCAGACCACAATCGCACTATCCGCCCCTGCTCCTTTTGAAGATGAAGTGCCTCCCACTGCAATCGTCTTGTCGATGGGAATCGCACCGCTATCTGCGGCCATGATGGCACATTCGACCGCGACCTTGATCCCCACACCGAAGAGACACCGGGG
>VGRU01000090.1 GCA_016875255.1 Deltaproteobacteria bacterium | reverse complement strand
GCTCTTTCAACTTCCGGACCTGACCGCGGAAGAACGAAGGGAGGAGGATTAAGATGCCGGAATTCAGACAGAACATGGTTTCAAAGGAATGGGTCATCATTGCCACGGAGAGGGCAAAAAGGCCTGACCAGTTCCTCCAGAAAAAGGAGGAGAAAAAATTGATTCCTCCTTACAGAGAAGACTGCCCCTTCTGTCCGGGCAACGAATCAAAGACCCCCGCTTCCCTCTTCTCTATTGAAAAGAACGGAGCCTGGTCGCTCCGGGTTGTCCCGAACAAGTTCGCCGCCCTTCAAAGCCATCTGACGACGGAAAGAAAGCATGAGGGCCGATTCCTTAAGGCGGATGGCTTTGGAATCGCAGAGGTGGTTATTGAGACGCCCCTTCATAACCGGACGATCGCCACCATGGATCTGGAGGAGGTCAGAAATACGGTAATGGCTTACAAGGAACGATACATTGCCCTTTCAAAGACAGGCCGGATCGACCTTATCACCATCTTCCGAAACTACGGAGAGAGGGCTGGAACTTCTCTCGAACATCCCCACTCCCAGATCATCGCCACGCCCATCGTCCCTCCCCATGTGAGAAATCCGCTCTATCAATCTCAGCTCGCCTGCGATACTTTTGGAGATTGCATCTATTGTGGAATGATGGAGGAGGAACGCCGCCAACAGGTGAGGGTGGTAAAAGAGACCAAATTCTTCCTCGTCCTCTGCCCTTATGCCTCACGTTCCCCCTTTGAAACTCGGATTTATCCGAAGATTCACCATTCTTCCTTCATTTCGATATCGGACGAGGAGTTGATGGAGTTTGCCTCCGTGCTTCAGGATACGCTCAAGAGGATCTCTATCGGATTGAACGATCCTGATTACAACTATATTATCCGCTCCGCTCCGGTTGAGGATTGCGATGTCAAATACCACCACTGGTATGCCGTGATCGTTCCCAAACTGACCACGCCTGCCGGATTCGAGATCGGGACAGGGATTTACATCAATACCACCCTGCCGGAACAGTGCGCAGAATTCCTGAGAGGGGTTGCAATCCAATGACCCTGCGCGAACTGAGAATCGGAACCCGGGCAAGCCAGCTCGCCCTCTTTCAGGCCAACTGGGTGAAGGAGAAACTGGAACAGGCTCACTCTCCCCTCAGGGGAACTCTGGTAAAAATAAAAACGACAGGCGATAAGATTCAGGATGTGCCGCTGGCAAAGATCGGAGGAAAGGGCCTCTTTGTCAAAGAGATCGAGGAAGCCCTCCTTGCGAAGAAAATCGATCTCGCCGTCCACAGCATCAAGGATGTCCCCACGGAATTTCCGGAAGGCCTTCACCTTTCAGCCATCACAAAAAGAGAAGACCCCCGCGATGCCTTCATCTCCAGAGAAGGAATCTCTCTGAAAGAGTTGCCTCAGGGAGCAAAGATCGGGACAAGCAGTCTCAGGCGGCAGGCACAACTTCTCCATTCCAGGGGCGATCTTGAACTGATCCCCCTCAGGGGGAATTTGGACACACGCCTGAAAAAGCTAAATACATTGGGCATTGATGGAATTGTCCTGGCCTGCGCAGGGCTGAAAAGACTCGGTCTTGATGAGAAGATCACGGAGATCCTTCCGATTGATATCTCCCTCCCGGCCATCGGACAGGGAGCATTAGGAATTGAGACCAGGGTGGGTGACAAGGAAGTCGAAGAAAAAATACGATTCCTGAATGACCCGGATTCATCCATAGCCATTACCGCGGAAAGGGCATTTCTAAAAAGGCTGGGAGGAGGCTGCCAGGTTCCCATTGCCGCCTTCGGCCGGATTATGGATCCGGTTCTTCAAATCGATGGATTGGTTGGAACAATCGACGGGAAGAGACTCATCCGACATCGTATCGAAGGACCGATTGAGCGAGCAGAAGCCCTCGGAGTTGAATTGGCAGAGATCCTCCTCAAAAAAGGAGCGGGGGAAATTCTGGAAGAAGTATATCAGAAATCAGGGACAGCTAAATAAAATACCCAACAACCCAATAATGACCAAAAACTCAATGGCCAATGTCCCAAAGAATAACTCCCCCTCTCCCCCTCTTAATATAAGAGGGAGTCGGGGGGCGCTATTGGTTATTGGGTATTTTCAGTTTGCATTGGTACGGAGGTCGTTTTGATTAAAATGCCTCTTAGCGAAAAAATAATTCTCATCACCCGTGCCCGAGAGCAGTCTGTAGAATTTGCAACACGACTCAAGAAATTCGGAGCAGAGGTCATTGAATTCCCCACCATTGAGATTGTCCCACCTTCCAGTTGGAAGGGGATGGACCGCGCCATCTCCCAACTCAAATCCTATGACTGGATCATCTTCACCAGCGCCAATGGAGTCAACTTCTTCTATCAGAGGTTGAAAGAGAGAAGTAAGAATCGACGCTCTCTCTCAGGCTCAAAGATTTGTGCGATCGGCCCTGCAACGGCGGAACAGTTGAAAAAGAGAGGGGCCCGGGTCGACTATATCCCGAAAGAATTTGTTGCCGAATCGATTCTCAGGGGATTTGAGAGGATCGGCATTGAGGGAAAACAAATTCTTCTGGCCAGGGCGAAAAAAGCGAGAGATGTCCTGCCAGAAGGTCTGAGAAGGATGGGGGCAAGGGTCGATGTCGTCGAGGCCTACCGGACGGTCAAACCAAAAGGAGGGGCAATGAGATTGAAGCGACTTCTAAAGAAAAAGGAAGTCGATGTCATCACCTTCACCTCCTCTTCAACGGTCACCCATTTCATTGATCTCCTGAAAAAAGAGGCCTTGAAAAACCTTTTAAAAGGGGTGGCCATTGCCTGCATCGGGCCGATCACTGCCCGAACCGTAAGGGAAGCTGGCTTGAAGGTTCATATCCAGCCCAAGGAATATACAATTCCTGGATTGACTCAAGTGATCGTTGAATACTTTAAAAAATAACCAATGTTAAAAAGAGTAACTCCCCCTCTCCCCCTCTTAAAATAAGAGGGGGTCGGGGGGCGTTATTGTTGATTGGAATTTAATTTCTGGTGTTATATTGATAACCAGCAATGTTTGACAATGGATAGAAAATCTATTGACGTCATCTTGTTCGACCTCGGCAATGTCATCCTTCCATTTAATCATCACCAGATTGCCGAAAAACTCTCCCGATTTACTAAAAATGAGGATTTTCAGGACCCCAAGAGGATATTCTCTTATCTTTTTAACTTTGAAAACGGGGCGATCAATGGTTACGAAGTCGGAAAGGTATCTTCTCTCGATTTTTTCCAGTCTCTAAAAGAGCATCTTCAGCTCACCCTCTCCTTCGAGGAATTTATTCCGATTTGGAACGATATCTTCTGGGAGAATGACGACGTTTCTGAAATCATCCGCTCATTAAAAGGAGAAAAGAGGCTCGGCCTCCTTTCCAACACCAACCCCCTGCATTTTGACTACATCCTCTCAAAGTTTCCTGTGACCAAGATCTTTGACAAATGGATTCTATCTCACGAGGTGGGATTTAAGAAGCCGGCTTTGGAAATCTTTCAAAAAGCCATCGAGTGGGCAGGGGTTGAACCCGAAAAGATCCTCTTCATCGACGACATGAAAACCCATATAGGCGTTTCCATTTCATTAGGAATGCGGGGTATCCATTTTATTTCTTGCCAGGACCTAAAAGATAATCTGATAAAATTCCGGTTCTTCACATAAGTAAGTTATTTTTTCTTTCTCTCTTCACTCATTCATCCCCCCCTAGGTTAAGGGGGGAATAGAGGGGGGTTACAAGAAAAGGCAGGCACCTCCCAAAAGGCCGGATGAACATAAAAAAGTTTTGATTTTTTATTGAAATTCTGATATTAAAATTTTAGACAACGAGGTATTTAATTATGTCTCAAAGAAACGAAGAAAAATTTACAACCAAGAAAGACCTTGCAGAGTTAGAAGAAAGGATTGTCCATGAATTCAAAATCGTATCTGAAGAACTGATGCAGAAAATTGAACTGGTAGCCGAAGGGGTAACGAATGTTCATGAAAAGATGGGGCGAGTGGAAAAGGGATTAACTGAAAAGATAGATTCTGTCGGGGCTGACCTTTCGGCTGTCATACGAGTTTCCTATCTTGACCTCAACAAACGTGTGGATGATCTCGACCGTCGAGTAAAAGAGTTAGAGAAAATCATAACTCATTAAACGACACTTTTTAAAAAGAACCCTGCCATCGTTACTCCACCCTTTCCATATTTTTAAAAACGCCTTAACCGAATGAGACTTAAGGAGAAAAAATGAAACGAATTGCTGTATTAACGAGCGGAGGGGACGCCCCTGGAATGAATGCGGCGATCCGGGCTGTGGTTCGAACCGGAATAGAGAAGGGCTGGAAGGTTTACGGCATTGATCGGGGTTATGCGGGGTTGATCACCGGCAGTGCAAAAAGCCTTGGACTCCGGGATGTCAGCGGTATCATTCAGCAGGGAGGCACCCTTCTGGGAAGCTCCCGCTCCCCTGAATTTAGAACCGATGAGGGATTGCAGAAGGCCCTGAACTTCCTTAACCAGCAGGGCATCGAAGGACTGGTGGTGATCGGAGGCAACGGATCCCAGACAGGTACCCATGCCCTCTCTATGAAAGGTTTTCCGGTCGTGGGCGTGGCCTCCACCATTGACAACGACCTCTATGGATCAGAGATCACCCTCGGTGTGGACACGGCCCTCAATATTGCCCTCGAAGCCATTGACCGGCTGAAAGTGACCGCCTCCTCACACCAGCGGGCGATCCTCGTCGAGGTGATGGGCAGGGAATGCGGTTATTTGGCTCTGATGACGGGGATTGCCGGCGGGGCCGAAGCCATTATCCTTCCGGAAGCGGAGACGAATCCGGGGGAGCTTGCCAAAGAACTTCGCGAAGCCTACCAGCGGGGAAAAACCCACGCCCTCGTCGTGGTAGCAGAGGGCGCCTATTACAACGCCCGGAGGCTGGAACAATACTTTCAGGAACATCGAGAGCTCGGTTTTGAGCTGCGGGTTACCATTCTGGGTTATGTTCAGCGGGGAGGAACTCCGACCGCTTTTGACCGTCTCCTCGGAACGCGTTTGGGATCTGCAGCCACGGACTGCTTGGCCAGAGGTGAGCATGGCGTATTGATCGGCCTTCTTCAGGGAAAAATCGCTGTCACCCCCCTAATCGAGGTCGTCTCGAAAAAGAAACCCCTCGATCTCTCGCTCTGGAGGATGGCCCAGGTTCTCGCAAGATAACTGAACCCTATCCCTGTCCTATACACCCACCACTCCATCGCAAAATCACAGGTTTAACCCCCAATTTCAGTCCCTCCATCACTTCTAAAATATTTTGGACGATGGACACTCTTTGGGGGAGGTCCTGTAGTAGAAGGTGGAAGGTGGATTGTGGAATAACTCTATATTCCGAAGCAAGTGCGAATACGGATAAGTTCTTTCTCTTCCTTGAGGCTGTATCACAATTAGCCGTTCGCCCTGAGGCCCTCGAAGGGTGAACGGTTCCTTTAGGACAGGGCTTGTCGAATCGTGAATAGACCGAGGATATAGTCTCGTTAGAGCGAAGAATTTCAAATTCCATTTGATTTTTAGGCCCCTTTTTGATACATTGGGGCACAATCACCCCCCGCAATAAAGGAAATGCGAAGTGCATTTCCTCTTATCCATAGAAAGACATTGATCCAGCAGTTTGGGGTTTCCGGCAATGAAATACCAATACTACACTTTCCAATATGGTATTCCGGTAGCATAAACAATCTATAAGGCGGATATGACGGTACGGTACTGTTAAGGAGATCACTCTATGGAGACGAATATAGCGGTTTTCAAGGGCAAGGAAATCAGAAAGACGATTCATAAGAAGGAGTGGTGGTTTTCCGTTTCCGATGTGGTGGAGGCGTTAACGGATAGCGCTGACCCAAAGCAATATATAAAAAAGATGAGACAACGCGATCCGGAACTGAATTCCTACTGGGGTACAATTTGTACCCCCCTTGAAATTATGGCACCTGATGGAAAAAAAAGGGAGACAAACTGTGCCAACACGGAAGGTGTCTTCCGTATCATTCAGTCCATCCCTTCCCCAAAGGCAGAACCCTTCAAGCGCTGGCTGGCAAAGGTTGGTTACGAGCGGGTGCAGGAGATTGAGGACCCGGAACTGGGAACGAAGAGGACGCGGGCGCTCTATAAGGCGAAGGGCTATTCTGATGATTGGATCGAAAAACGGATGCGTGGCATTGCCATCAGGGAAGAGCTTACGGACGAGTGGAAGAAAAGAGAGGTAAGGCGTGAAAGGGAGTATGCAATCCTTACTGCCGAGATCGCAAAGGCCGCCTTCGGCGTAACGCCTGGGAAGCATAAGAAAATAAAAGGGCTGAAACGCGAAAACCTCAGGGATCATATGACCGATCTCGAGCTGATATTCTCAATGCTGGGCGAGGCGGCCACGACCGAGATAACGAGAGTTGATGATGCGAAAGGATTTCAAGAGAGCAGGCATTCGGCATGTAAGGGAGGAGAAGTCGCCGGCAAGGCAAGAAAAGACCTTGAGCAAAAGACCGGCAAGCGGGTTGTGTCACGTGAGAATTACCTAACAACTTCACAGGGAATAAAGAAAATAGAAAGGAAGTGATTCCGGAATGAGCGGACCTGTTCTTTCTTCCCATTTTGTGCTTTGGCACTCTGGTTCCGTTTTATGCCCTTTTCTTTTGGGTGCGACTTCATTGCCAAGATAGAAAAAGCAGCAAGATCTATCTCTGAGGACTTCACCATGAAAAAGGAATTTTATGCCCATTCCCGGGAAGGCAGTCCACCAGAAGATTGGCACAAACTCGAAGATCATTTGAAAAGCGTCGCAGAACTGGCGCGAAAGTTTGCAAGTCAATTTAATGCCGGCGACTGGGGGTATTTGGCAGGGTTATGGAAACGATTAAAAAGAGAATACAAAGGAGGTGGTCTTTTATGAATGACTATCAGGTAGCGCTCGAAGTTGCTGGCCCGGCGGCGATGTTTACGAGACCGGATACGGGGTCTACACCTATTTCGTACCCTGTTCCGACTTTTTCTGCTGCGAAGGGTATGTTCGAAGCGGTGGCATGGTTGCCCCACGCATATATTCAGCCAACCAAGGTCGAAGTATGCAGGCCGGTTCATTTTCAAAGATATGTGACGAATTATCGGGGCCCTTTGCGTAGCCAAGGTCAACTGAAGAAGAATGCATCATATCAGCTCATTGCGACGATTCTAGTCGATGTTTGTTACCGGATCTATGGCGAAGTTAGGGTCAAGAAAACGAGTACCCGCGGAGAGGGCGATCCAAGATTGAGGAAAAGGCGTGGGACCATAGATTACCAAACAATTCTGAGAGATCGTTTTAACGAGCGTCTTGTAAAAGGACAGACATACTACACCCCCTGTTTGGGCTGGAAAGAATTCGTGCCCAGCTACTTCGGTGTTTTTCGCGAAGGCACGAAGCGGGAGGAAAGCGTTGATGACATTGTCATTACCTCTTTTTTGTATTCAATGTGGGAGCATCGCCAACTTAGACCCGAATACGTCCAGAATTGGAGAATCGTTAAAGGCGTGGTGTCATACACACATCAAACCCCTACGGAGGATGAACTAAATGCTGAATGAAACATGGCAATTATGGCAGGCACTCGAGAAGGCAAAGATTCCAGTAGAGTCCCAGCATCCTCTAATCAAGCCTCTGCCAACTTCTGAAAAGAACCTGCTGCGGGTTCGTTTGAACGTCAAAGGCGATGTTGTTTCTGTCGAGGACGTTGCCGAGGAAGAGCGAAGCGGAATCAGGAGGATTGTACGGAGCAGCGATGGGAGCTTCCCTGTCATCAAAGTTAATCAGCCATTGCTGGATTTCCCTGAAAGGGCAGCAGTCTGGGATGATCTGGGCAGATCAAGGCAGGAGAGTAACAGAATAGACCTGTTGAGTGTGGCATTTAAGGAAGCTCCCAAAAGATCGTGGGCAGATGCGGGGTGGCAATGGAGTGACTCACTCGATAAAGCCAACCTTCTCGTGGAAATGCTTGAAGGCGATGAGAAACTTGAAAGTATTGCGTCCCTTGCTCAGCGTTTCCAGAAAGCGTTGCAGAATGAGACTTCATTCATCTCAGAGATTGGCACAGTTGCCCTCACTCGTCTGCGGACTGGCCGCCTCGCTGCTTTAAAAGTCGTTCAGGAGTTGCTCGTCGGAAAGGGTAAAGACAATCGTGGGAGGGATAAGAAGATATCAGTGTTGTTAGTGCTTGAATTCGATGAAGGCGGGTCAGTTTACACAAAACAGGGATGGCAGTACATAGCTGATGTCTTGCCCACCAATTTGTCGGCTACTCAGAGGAGCCATGAGCATCGCGCTACCAAGTCCGCATTTGGTGGAAACGGCGTTCTGCTCAAGGAGCCTTTTCCGCCAGTGAAACTACCTGTCCTTGGTGCCTATTTTCCTCTTGTGTCGATGGCCAGTGATGCCGACAAGGCGAAGTGCAACAAACGATATGGCCTCACAGAATACGCTGTCTGTCCCGTGACTAAAGTGCAGAGCAGACGTATGCAGGACGCTTTGACGTGGTTGGTGACACGTGAGGAAGGTACGACATGGAGGGGTGTCGCCAGCGGCAGGTTCGAGATGGATGCACGGACGCACAAGAAGAAAGATAAGCGAGACCTTCTGATAGTTTTTGTGGATGAGAAGCCGGATTTGGACGCAAAGACTGCAAGCTATTTCGGCTCAGGCAGTGATATTGCTCAAGGCAAGTTCGAGGTCGATGCGAAGGCGGTATGTGACGCATTTGATGCCGTAGTTCAAGAGCATCCGAAATCTAAGCTCAATCTATTCTTGATTCGGGAGGCATCGGATGGACAAGTCCAGATTGCCTTGGCAGAGTCGCCTTTTGTGAAGGATGTGCTGGACAAGGCAAAAGGCTGGCAAACGGCTGCGAGGCTAAATGTACCTGATGTTACTCTGCACTTACAATCAGAAACATCCTTTAACAAGAAAACTCTCCCCGCAGTTGAGCACGCCCGACCATTGGCGCCTTATCCCGATCAGGTCGTACGTCTTCTATCTCATCAGTGGGTCCGGGATGGGTCCTCACCAAGAGATAAAAGTGGAAAGCTGCAGAAGGCGAGTCAAGAGATAGTTGGACCTGGGTTGGGAGAGGTGCTTGCCTTAATGCTCAGAATGGAAGGTAAGTGGGAACCATCGGCGAGGCGGATGCTCAATTTGCTTATCGGACGTGTTGGGCCATTGTTGATCGGTGTTTTTTCAGCAAAACACTCATATGGCCCGCGGCAGACCCAAGGAAAACATGAGCCGCTTTCAGACTACCCTCGAAGATCAAGGGAAACCGCACTGCGGGCGGTGGCAGTGCTTGGAATTCTATTGGACGCGTTTGTGTCCAGAAAGGAGACATACATGAAAGAAGTACCTTATCAGGTTGGGCAAGTCCTGGCCCTTGCCGATACGCTGCACAAGGACTACTGTATTGTGGTCCGCAAGGGACAGTTGCCCAATTCGCTCATTGGCACGTCCCTCATGCGAAGGGCATTGGATAATCCGGCCAGCGGATTGGCAGATATTAGCGAGCGGATGATGGAGTATATTCGATGGGCGAAGGTCGTCCAGGTATCCCAGGATTGGCCACAGGATGACCAGAGAAGAATTGCGGTAAACGAAGCGCGGAAGAAACTGCGTCAATACCAGCAACTTGCGGAGAAACTCGGAACCTCCGATCTACCAAAAGAATGTAATGACATGATGAAAGCTCAACTTCTGCTGGGGTTCCTGGCGTCTCCCCCTGCTGAAGAACAAATCGATGAAGGAAAGGAGGATAACTAATGAATACGGAAGAAACGAAAGAAAAGATTGCTATCCCGAGAGCAACAGGGTTGCTTGTTATCGTTGTTGAGAACAGCAACCCCAACGGTGACCCCGATCAAGAGAGCGATCCACGCCGCCGCAGTCATGACAATCGCGGCATGATTACGGGCGTATCCTTCAAACGCAAACTTCGGGATTTGGTCCTGCGGAAAGACGAACTGGTCTGGCCACGAATTGCCACAGAGTACGGGATTAAGGATAACAACGGATCATGGATCAAGGACAATCTCGAGTTCGACATTCTTGAGCAGCGCGATATCCGGTCTGAAGTAAACCAGATGCTAAACAATAACCAGTTCGATGTATTCAAGAATCGATTCTGGGATGCTCGTGTCTTCGGAAACACATTTTTGGAGGAAGGTGTTTCGGACACAATTCGCTCTGGGGTAGCCCAGTTCGCACTGGCTGTCTCTGTCTCTCCAGTTCGGGTACACCGGCTGACCAAGACAAAGCTGGCCCCTGCTCAAAGCAGCCGTCAAGGAGAGGAAGGCCCTTCGCGCGGGATGGCGCCGCTGGCCCATCGAGTCGTGGAGCACGGCGTATATGGAATGCCCTTCTTCATAAATCCTACCGGCGCGCAAGGAAAACGCGGAACAGGCTGCACTCCTCTTGATATCGCGCTGCTTCTGAAGCTTATCCGTTATGCCTATCCTCACACCAAGTCTGACATCCGTCCTTTAGTTGAGGTTCGTCACGCCTGGTATGCCGAGCATGAGGATGACCTGGGGTCTTTCTCTGAATTCGAGTTTTTCGAGAAGCTTACACCAAGACGCAAGGGCGGAGATAAAGAAAAAGAAAAGCCGTCGGTGAGTGGTCTCCCGTTAACGGATCAATATGAGGTGCCTGATAAAATGCCAAACGAATTTAGAGGTAAACTTAAGAATGGCAAGCTATATGATCTCTGCATCGAACTGCCGGAATGGTGCAGCCAAATCAAGGGAGATGGCAGGAATGGCTAGTGATACGCCTCTGGCCCATAGTCCGCGACACGGGATTCGTTCTCAGACCTATTTCGAGCACATTTCAAACGTTTGCCGTCAAGCAGTCTGCAATGCACAAAACGCTGCTATTTACTACACCGGCGACCGTAATGCCTTTGTTAGCTGGATTGAAGCCGCCGCGGTGTATCACGATCTGGGCAAGCTCGATAAGGCAAATCAGGTGGTTCTCCAAAAAGACTCAAGAAAGCCCTTGCCGATCGCTCATGATGATGCAGGCGTGGCCGAACTGGATAAACTCGGCTGGCAGGAAGCGGTGATCCTTGCGTATGGACATCACGATGGATTGTTCAGCCGTGATGAAGAATTTGCTAAACAGGGTCGACCATTCAGGCAATTGAAGAGAATGGTGCCTGACGGTGAGAAGGTGGCCGATCATGTTGATCGTAAGTTGGGGGTTTACGAAAGCCTCCACGAGGCGGCAGGTTGCCAAAAGCTACCACTAGTTGAACCGCCAGGGCCACTGCATATATGCGGTTTTACCCGGCGAATTGCTCTTTCTTGCCTTGTGGATGCTGATCACGGAGACACTGCTCGCCATTACGGCAATGAGGTTAAGACTCTGAAAGTCGAACCGCGATGGCAAGAACGTCTCGCGGCTTTAGAGCGTTACGCGGGTGGTTTACCACAGGGAAAAACTGAACAGGAGCAGGTACGCAACCATTTGCGAAAACGATTGTTCGAGGTCTGCCGTGACGCTCCACTCGATCCTCCGATTCGGACCTGCGATGCGCCTGTGGGGAGCGGTAAGACGACGGCAGTGATGGCGAACCTCTTGCGGGTAGCGGCAGAGCGGAAGCCTCAATTGCGACATATCATTGTGGTTCTCCCCTATACCAACATCATCACCCAATCGGTCGAGGTCTATCGAAAGGCGCTTGTGCTGGAAGGGGAAAGCCCGGAGAACGTGGTGGCTGAGCATCACCATCGGGCGGACTTCGCTGACTTAGAACTGCGTCAACTTGCAACACTATGGGAGGCCCCGATCATCATCACGACTGCAGTGCAGTTCTTCGAGACGTTAGGCAGCCATCATCCGGCGAGATTGCGGAAACTGCATGAACTTCCTGGCTCGGTCGTCTTCGTCGACGAAATGCACGCTGCAATTCCCTCGCATTTATGGCCGCAGATGTGGCGTTGGATCGAGATCTGGACGCGCGAGTGGGGAGGTTATTTGGTGCTGGCGAGCGGTTCCATGCCGCGATTCTGGAAATTGGATGAATACAAAGACCTCATTCGTGGCAACGATAAAAAGCCCATGCCTGAAGTGCCGGATTTGGTGACGGACGATTCCCTTCGCAGTAAATTGAAGAAAATGGAGGAGCGGCGGATCATCTATAGACGGCGGCCAGAAGATGCCGATGCGCTTGATTGCCAAGGCATTGTGGACTTTGTCATTCGGAAGGAACCTGGACCGCGGCTCCTCATCGTAAATACCGTGCAGACTGCCGCTGTGATTGCCCAAGCAATGCGCGAATTGGGTCATAATGTGCTGCACCTGTCGACGGCGCTTGCTCCGGCTCACCGGGACTTGGTTGTGGAAAGAGTGAAGCTGCGACTTCGAGATAAAATAAAGAACTGGACACTTGTCGCAACCAGTTGCGTCGAGGCGGGGATGGACTTCTCTTTTCGAACTGGATTTCGAGAACGCGCATCAACGGCGAGCCTTATCCAGATAGGAGGTAGGGTTAGTCGAGGGGATGAATTCATCGATGCTGAAGTCTGGGATATTCTTCTTCGTGACGACCAGTTTCGCAATAATCCAGTCATATCAATTTCGCGCAGAGCATTGGACCACTTCACACCGAATGAATTAAGCCGTATGCCCCCATTTGAATTAGCAACCATTGCCATGAGACGCGAATGGACGTCTGGGGCTGAAGAGAAAGCCAGACAACTGATCGAATACGAGGATGCAATGGAATACCCAAACGTCTCAAAGGAGACTCGGGTGATAGGG
>VGRU01000089.1 GCA_016875255.1 Deltaproteobacteria bacterium | reverse complement strand
AATCTCGCTACGGCCGACCCATGAGGAAGATGGAGAGAAGGGTTTGGAAAGAGGGCGAATGAAGAAAGGGAATTATTAAGAAAGTCTCCGTACGTTTTTATCCCATCGCCGACAAAGATAACCTTCTCCTTTATATTTTTAATGAGGTCTTCCGGCCTCATCGCCTTGTAATCAGATCGTCTGTTAAGAAAATTGGCTTCGTCATAGCGATAGAAGGCGGTATAGACCTCTCCTTTACGGGCATCGAGGATGGGACAGATGAGATAGGGAGTGGGTGAGATTTGGGAGGCGAGGACATCAAGCGAGGAGACTCCTGCCACGGGTTTTTGGGTGGCATAGGCCAAGCCTTTGACTATGCTCACACCGATTCTCAATCCCGTAAAGGACCCGGGACCGAGGGAAATGGCCCACCCATCCAGTTCTTCCATCGGACAGCGGGCTTCTTTGAGGAGATGGTCGATGGCTCCGAGGAGCCTTTCGGAGTGTGTGACCGGAATGCTGAGAAAATATTCCGAGATGACCTCTCCTTCATCGATCAGCCCCACACTGCCACAGCGGGTTGAGGTATCGATTCCAAGGATTTTCATATTCCAATAATCAATTTCCAAATTCCAAATAATCACCAATAATCAAACGCCAATAACCAAAATGGGTTTAAAATAATTTGGATATTGGAGTTTATTTGGTTATTGGTAACACTTTAGCGGTTTGAAAATCTTTGTAAAATCCCTCCCGACCTCCCTTTGCCAAAGGGAGGAGATAAGGGTTTCCCCCTTTGGAAAAGGGGGATTAAGGGGGATTTTATGATGAATCTTTTGGTCAATTGACTCGTAAAACTCTTTTTTTCAAAATGCTAAAGTGATACGGTTATTAATGTTTGGGATTTGGTGATTAAAACTTAAACCCTCCCTCCGGAGAGATGATGCGGATCAGGTCGTTATAGAAAGCGAAGAGCATCAGGAGAATGATAAGCATGAGCCCGATCTGCTGTGCGATCTCCATCTTCCTGATGCTGATGGGCCTCCTCAGAATGGCCTCCAATCCCAAAAAGAGAAAGTGGCCTCCATCGAGAATAGGGATGGGAAAGAGGTTGATGACTCCGAGATTGATGCTGAGAATGGCCATGAAAATCGCCAGGCTCAGGATGCCCCTCCTCGCCTGCTCGCCGGCCATCTGGGCGATCAGGATAGGCCCTCCGATCGTCTTTCCCGGAATCACCCCCTGGATCAGTTTCACAATTCCGACCAAGGTCAACTTGATCCCCTGATAGGTTTGAATAAAACCATTCCCCAGGGCGACCAGGGGATTGACCTTCTCGATGAGAACCTCACCCGAGTGCGTAATGCCGATGACAAAAGTGGGCACTTCTTCGCCGAAAAGATTTTTTACGGAAGAAGGTTTTGGGGCGACCCTGATCTCGAGCGCCTCGTCATTGCGCTTCACCCTGAGCGTCAATTCCTTGCCCTGGCTGGCGCGTATGATTCGAGAGAGGTCGTCCCATTTCTTTAAATCCTGGCCATCGATGGAAAGAATGAGGTCTCCCTTTTTAAGGCCTGCGGCCTCTGCAGGAAGACCGGGGTTGACCTCTCCAACTTTTGGCGGGGAGTAGGGAATACCGAAGAGGTTGATTGTTGAGAAGAGAACGATGGCAAGAAAGAAGTTGAAAAAAGGGCCTGCGCCGATGATCAATGCCCGTTTCCAAACCGGCTGATTGGAGAAGGAGCGGCCGCGAAGCTCCTCCTTGACCTCCTCTTCAGGGTTCTCACCGATCAGTTTAACAAAGCCACCCAGCGGAACAGCGGCAATCTGATACTGGGTCTCTCCGATCTTTTTCCAGAATATTTTGGGTCCGAAACCGAGAGAGAAAGTGAGAACCCCCACGCCCAATTTCTTGGCTAATAGAAAGTGTCCCAGTTCATGGACGAAGACGAGAATTCCCAAAACAATGATGGTCGAAATGATTGTAGTCAACACAGTTTTTCCCTTTCAATAATGGTTTTTGTCTTTTCTCGGGCCCACTGATCCGCTCTCAGAATATCTTCGATCGTGCGGGCCGTCTTGACCTCGTGCTCCTCCATCACCCTCTGGATGAGGAGGGGAATATCGGTGAATTTGATCGATCCTTCGAGAAAACCGTTGACCGCCGCCTCATTGGCTGCATTGAGGATGGCGGGCATGGTCTCGCCGATCTCCATCGATTGGTAGGCCAATCGGAGGCAGGGAAATTTTTCCAGGTCTGGTGGAGAAAAAGTAAGCGGTCCCACTTGAGAAAGATCGAGGGAGTCCAGTTTCAGACTCAATCGTTCCGGAAAGGAGAGGGCATAGGCTATCGGAATCCTCATGTCGGCGATTCCCATCTGGCCGATGATGGAGCCATCGATATATTCCACCATGGAATGGACCACGCTCTGTGGATGAATCCGGACGATAATCTTCTCCGCCGGAATGTCAAAAAGCCAGCGAGCCTCAATGACCTCCAATCCTTTATTCATGAGGGAGGCGGAGTCGATGGTGATTTTCTTTCCCATGTCCCAGTGAGGGTGATTGAGGGCGTCTCTGACAGTCACCTCGTGAAGTTTGGAGAAAGGAAGGTTGAGAAAAGGCCCTCCGGAGGCCGTGAGGATAAGACGGTGGATGTCCTCCTTCCTGTGGCCGAGCAAAGACTGGAAGATGGCGCTGTGTTCGCTATCCACGGGCAGGATTCGAACCCCATTCTTCTTCGCCTCCTCCATGACGATCTTCCCCGCCATCACGAGAGGTTCTTTGTTGGCCAGGGCTATCGACTTTCCTGTTTTAATGGCGGAGAGGGTGGGAATGAGCCCCACGGCGCCGACAATGGCGGAAACAACCTGGTCCACTTCAGGATGAGTCGCCACACGGATCAGCCCTTCCACTCCATAAACTACTTCAACATCCCTTCGGGCAATGCCTTTCTGGAGTTCTCTGGCCGCCTCTTGATTTAGAACCGAAACGGCCCTGGGTCGAAACCGGAGGATCTGCTCTTTGAGAAGCTCGATGTTGAGGCCTGCGGAGAGGCTGACGACCTCAAATCGCTCCGGAAATTGGCGGACGATGTCAAGGGTGTTGACCCCGATCGAGCCTGTGGAACCCAAGATAGCGAGTCGCTTCATCGGGTCTCCTTTATCAGAAGAGGGAGGAGATAGTAGAAAAAAGGAGTGGAGAAAAGGAAACTATCGATGCGATCCAGCACCCCGCCATGTCCCGGGAAGAGAGACCCTGAATCCTTGACCTGGGCGCTCCGCTTAATCATTGACTCGGTGAAATCTCCCAATTGACCCAGAATTCCCATCCCAATGGTCACGAGGATGCAGACTCCTTTGTTGAAAGAGGGAAGGAAGAGAGAAGCATAGAGCAGGCCAATGACGACGGAACCGATAATTGCTCCAAGAAGGCCCTCATACGTCTTATTCGGGCTGATCTTTGGGTAGAGTTTATGCCTGCCAAAGAGCGTGCCACTGAAGAGGGCGATGATGTCCCCTGCCCAGACCGTAATGATCAAGAAGAGAACCCATGTCCTTCCATCTGTCTGGTTTCGGATGAGGATGATATGGGAGAGGAGAAATCCGACATAGAACATCCCGAAAAGGGTTGTTCCCAAACTGGAAATGACAGAGGAGAGGCGCTCCGCAGTTGCCAGGTAGAGGACACAGAGCAGAAACATCATGAGGACGAGGAAAGGGGCGAAATAGTTCATCTCTCCATAGACAAAAAGGATGGAGAGGGCCAATCCCAGTCCAATTCCGGCCAGACGCTGGATTTGCCCGGATTGGGGAAGGGCGAGGTTGTTAAATTCGAGAAGGCCAATAAGGATGGTGATGAGAACCATCAGGGTAAAAAGGATCGAAGGCCCAAAGGCAATCAGAAGGACAAAGGGAGGGATAATGATCAGTGCAGTCCAGATCTTCTTTTTTTCGATTTTAGGCATGGTTTTTAATTTCGGATTTCGGATTGCGGATTCCGGATTTTAATTCCGCATTCCGCAATCCGCATTCCGCAATGTTTTTCAGAGTCCGTTGATCTGCTCGCTCGTCAGTCCGAACCTTCTCTCCCTGGATTGATAATCGACGATCGCTTTCTGGAGTTCTTCCCGGTTGAAATCTGGCCAGAGGGTTTCGGTCAGGTAGAGTTCGGTATAAGCGATCTGATAGAGAAGAAAGTTTGAGATTCGAGACTCCCCGCTGGTCCGGATGAGCAAATCAGGATCGGGCAGTCCCCTGGTCCAGAGATACTGCGGAAAAGACGAAAGATCGATCTCCTCCTCTTTGATCCTCCCTCTTTTCAAATCGGAGAGGATTCCATGAACCGCATGGAGGATTTCAGATCGGCCTCCATAACTCAACGCGAGGTTGAGGATCATCCCATCGCATTTTTTTGTTTGTTTTATCGCTTCGTCGAGGGTGGCCCTGACATCAGGGGAAAGGTCTTCCAGCCTGCCGATGGCAGAGAGACGAATATTATTTTTGACCATCTCGTCACGCTCTTTAAGCAGATATTCCTTCAGTAATCCCATCAACGCCGTCACCTCCTCCTTTGGCCTCTGCCAGTTTTCCATGGAGAAGGCGTAGAGCGTTAAGACCTTGATCCCCATCTCACGGCAGGCGGTGACCACTTCCCGGACAGAGTCAACGCCCTTGAGATGTCCACTGATCCGGCTCAGGTTCTTCTTTTTAGCCCACCGGCCATTTCCATCCATGATGATGGCGATATGGCGTGGTAGTTTCTCCTTATCGATCTCTTCCATCATGAATCATGCCTCATCCTGTCTGCGTGAAGGGTGCAAAAGAGCACTCAGATGATTAATTAAAGTCTGTTTATAAATGCAACTTTTCCGTCATGCCGGACTTGATCCGGCATCCAGAAAGCATTTAAAAAAACTGGATTCCGGCTTTCGCCGGAATGACGCCTTCTTATAAAAACCATAATTTGTGGACAGACTCTAATTAAAATTACCATATCAAATGGTGATTTTCAATCGATGGCTTAAAATCGATGGTTTAAAAAGGAGGGGAGGATGGGCAGAAAAGAGAAAAGGGGAGGGGGAGAGGTGAGAAAGAGATCTCCCCCTCTTGGTCCTATTTTTCAACAATCGCTTCAACCGGACATACTTCCACACAGCTTCCGCAATCCGTGCATTTTTCTTCGTTGATTGTATAGGGCTCACCCTCTTCAATCGCATCTGCCGGACACTCCTCCACACAGGTGCCGCATGCCACGCATTCTTCGGTGATCGAATAGGCCACTTTCCTCACCCCCTTTTCATTTAGTTAGAAAATAAAAGTCTAACGGTAATGGTAACGAACCGTATCGTTAAAATGAAATGAACGTTTATCGTTGTCGAAGCTCGTATCGATGCTCGTTTGTCGAAACGGGAGGCTCGGTTTTTTCGAGAATCGAGATTCGCGCTTCTTGCTTGGATACGAGCATCCTCTCCGTAAACCTTCTTTGATAACCGTTGCCGAATGTCGATAAGAGTCGGAAAGACAAGATCCTAAATCAATCCTTATATTTCAAGGATCTCTTTTTCCTTGGCGGATAGAACGGTATCCACCTTTTCAATATATTTATCGGTAGAGGTCTGGACCTTGTCCATCCATTGGTGGAGCTGGTCCTGTGAGATCTTCTTGTTCTTTTCCAGACCTTTCATCTGTTCATTGGCGTCTCTCCGTATATTGCGGAGGGCCACCTTGGCCCCTTCCCCCATTTTTTTGACCACCTTGACCAGTTCTTTCCGGCGCTCTTCTGTCAGCCGGGGAATATTGATCCGGATGATCTTCCCATCGTTCATGGGCGTCAACCCGAGTTCCGATTTAAGGATGGCTTTCTCGATCTCTCCGATCGTGGTGGTGTCCCATGGCTGGATGGTGATGAGCCTGGACTCGGGAACGGCGAGCGTTGCCATCTGGTTGAGCGGAGTAGGAGTGCCATAATAATCGATCCGGATATCGTCCAGAAGGGCGAGGGAAGCCCTGCCTGTCCTCACCTTATTAAGGTCTATTTTAAGGGTGGCGATGGTTTTTTCCATCTTCAATGTCGCATCGGCGTAGATCTTCTCCTCCATGGCTCATCCTCTCACTTTCGTTCCCACCTTCTCTCCCTGAATGACCCGCCTGATATTTCCCTTCTTCTTCAGATTGAAGACGATGATGGGAATCTGATGATCCATGCAGAGGGAGATGGCTGTTGCATCCATCACCTTCAACTGCTTTTTCAAGACGTCGAGATAAGTGAGTTCATCATATTTCCGGGCCCGGCGATTCACCATGGGATCGGCATCATAAACTCCGTCGACCTTTGTGGCCTTCAGAATTACCTCGGCCCCGATCTCTATCGCACGGAGCGAGGCGGTCGTGTCCGTGGTGAAATAGGGATTGCCCGTTCCTCCGGCAAAGATGACCACCCTGCCTTTTTCCAGATGGCGCATGGCCCTCCGGCGGATAAACGGCTCGGCTAATTCTCTCATTTCGATGGCTGTCTGAAGCCGGGTTTGAACGTCCATCTTCTCGAGGGCATCCTGAAGGGCAATGCCGTTGATGATCGTAGCCAGCATCCCCATATGATCTGCGGAAACCCGGTCCATCCCTTTTGAACTGGCGGCCACCCCCCTAAAGATATTGCCCCCTCCGATGACGATGGCAATCTCAACCCCGAGGGTCTTCACCTCTTTGATCTCCCCGGCGATCTGGCGGATCACCGAGGGATCGATTCCAAAACCTCCTTCGCCGGTTAAAACCTCCCCGCTGATCTTCAGGAGGATCGTTTTATATGGGGTTCTCTTCATGAGGGGCCGAATCAACCTATGATCGAGAGGACAGCCCTTCGCCTAATTGAAATCGGGCGAAACGACGGATGGCGATGTTCTCTCCGAGTTTTCCAATCATCCCGTCAAGGACCTCTTTGACCGTGAGATCGGAATCCCTGATATAGGTCTGTTCGAGAAGGCAGGTCTCGGAATAGAACCTCTCCAGTTTCCCTTCGACGATCTTGTCGATCACCTTGGCGGGTTTTCCCGAATCGAGCGCTTGTGTCCGATAGATGTCTCTCTCTTTTTCCAGGATGTCAGGGGGGATATCCTCTCTCCGGATGAATTGAGGGTTGGCAGCGGCGATGTGCATCGCCATATTTTTTACGAAGTCGTGGAAATCCCCGGTCTTCGCAACAAAATCGGTCTCACAGTTGATCTCAACCAGAACCCCCATCTTCCCACCCGCATGGATATACGAAGCGACCAGACCGTCCGTGGCAATGCGGCCTGCCTTCTTCGCGGCGGTCGCCAATCCTTTCTTTCTTAAATAATCGATGGCGGCTTCAATGCTTCCACCGGCTTCCTGGAGCGCGGCTTTACAATCCACAATCCCGGCTCCTGTCCGTTGTCTCAAGTCTTTCACGAGTTCAATTGAAATTTCCATTAGAGCCTATTCCTCCTCACCTTCAACGCTTTCTTCTACATCTATCTCTGCGGGGGATTCAGCCGTCGAGGCATCCTTTTTTTCTTCTTTGGCCCCCTCCATCTGGAGCTGTTTCTCATAAAGCTGTTTTCCCTCTATCACGGCATCCGCAATCTTAGAGGCAAAAAGCTGGATGGCACGAATGGCGTCATCATTGCCTGGCACAATATAATCCACATCGTCAGGGTCGCAGTTGGTGTCAACGATGCCGATCGATGGAATGCCTATCTTTCTGGCTTCATGGACGGCAATCTTCTCTTTTTTGGGGTCTACGACGAAAATGGCCCCGGGGAGGCGATTCATGCTCTTGATTCCTCCCAAAGACCTTTCGAGCCGGGCCCTCTCTTTTTCGATTTCCAGGACCTCCTTTTTGGGAAGGAGATTATAGATCTCCTCGTTCTTCATTGCCTCGAGTTGATTGAGCCGGTCGATGGAGCGCTTGATGGTCTGAAAGTTGGTCATCATCCCGCCCAGCCAGCGATGGTTGACATAGAACATTCCGCACCGGTTGGCCTGTTCGAGAATCGTCTCCTGGGCCTGTTTTTTCGTTCCCACGAAAAGGATATATTCGCCTCTGGAAGCCACCTCCCGAATAAACTGGCAGGCCTCTTTGAAGAGCTGGACCGTCTTCTGGAGATCGATGATGTAGATCCCATTCCTTGCCCCGAAGATATAGGGTTTCATTTTGGGGTCCCAGCGCTTCGTCTCGTGGCCAAAATGGACCCCAGCCTCCAGAAGCTCCTTCATCGTTATGTTTGACATTGAATCCTCCGTTTCATTTCCATTCCTCCTCTCAGTCAAAATTAGTCAAATAGAATTTTTGTTAACATATGATCACTCATTTTGCAAGTGGAAAAAGTCTCAAGGAAGGGCTGATCCGGAGGTAGAGATTCGCCAGGAAATAAATCGAGCGTAACCAATTGAATTCATTATGATAATAAATTGCCCTCTTTTCTCCTGATAAATGAGAGAAAAATGTTCATTTTTGTTATTTTTTTGCAGGCGGATTTGATCTAAGTCAAGGAAGAGTAATAGCAGAAGTGTTAACTTGGGGTCAAAGGAGGAGAGAGCCATGAAATGTCCGGGACAAGATTCGAGGTTTTGGAAGCCAGAGGATGTGTTTGAGATTCAATGCCTGAAATGCGGCAGGATCATTGAATTTTTCAAAGACGATGTGAAAAGAAAGTGCCGTTGCGGCCAGGAAATCGTCAATCCCCGGTTGGATTTCGGCTGCGCCCAGTGGTGCGAATACGGCGAGCAATGCATTGGCGTCATCCCTCAGGAACTGGAAGACCTGAAAAAAGAGCTTGAAAGGGGCCGGTTCAAGGAGAAGTTCTCACAGGCGATGAAGAGATATTTTGGCAAGGATGTGAAACGGATTTCCCATGCTCAGAAAGTGGCCCGCTTTGCAGAGGAGATGGTTAAGAAAGAGGGAGGAAATCCTCTGGTTGTCTTAGGGAGCGCCTATTTGCACGATATCGGGATCCAGGAGGCCGAGAAAAAACACGGGAATTCCTCCGGCGAGTTTCAGGAACTGGAGGGGCCTCCCATCGCAAAAGACCTCTTAAAAAGAATTGGCCTCCAGACAGGAATGATCGAGGAAATCTGCGACATCATCGGCCACCATCACCATCCAAGAGAAGAGGAGACCCTGAACTTTCAGATCCTCTATGAGGCAGACTGGCTGGTCAATATCGAGGAGGACGGAATCTCAAAGGACAGAGAGAAACTTGAGGAGTTGACCAATAAGGTTTTCCAAACCGTAACGGGAAAGAAGTTTGCGGAAGACCTCTACCTGAATCCCCCTGCAAAAAACTGATAGGCTTTCAGCCGGACAGGTCACCGGAAATTAGTTTCTTGAGGGCGAGTCCGTTCTTAATGGCAAAGCCATAGGCATCGTTGTTAAAAAAGGTAAAGACCTCTTTCCCCTTTTTTCTCCATTGTCCGATCTTTTCAGACCATTCCTTAAGCTCATTATCCGAATAGTTGGAGCCATAGAGAACTTCTCCTCCGTGGAGGCGAAGGTAGACGAAGTCAGCTGTGATCCGATCCATAAAAGGAAGGCCGGAACCATGGGCGATACAGAGGCCGAAATGGAATTCTTCGAGTATCCGGAAAACCTCCTGGCAGAACCAGGATGCATCCCTGAACTCAAAGACATGGCGGAGGGACTTGGAACGAGGAAGGGTGGAGAGAAGAACACAGAATTGCTCCAGCCTCTCTTTCTCGAAAGGGAACCGGGGTGGAAGTTGCCAGAGCACAGCCCCCATCTTCTCTTTTAAAGGAGAGGCATTGTCTAAAAGGAGAGATAAGGGCTCCCTGCAGTCTTTGAGACGTTTGATATGGGTGATGAAGCGGCTTCCTTTGACGGCAAAGGAAAAACCTTTTGGCGTCCGTTTATACCACCCCTCGAAGACCTCCTTCTTCGGCAGGCGATAGAAGGTGACATTGAGCTCGACGGTGTTAAAATATTGAGCATAGAATTCGAGCCATTTTCTCTGGGGAAGGTCGGCGGGATAGAAGATCCCATTCCACCAGTGAGGATAGTTATAACCGCTGGTTCCGATGAAAATCCTATCTCGGATTGCGGATTGCGGATTGCGGATTGCGGAATTTGAGCAAAACATCAATGATAATGATTCCTGTTCTTACTGCCTTTTTGAGACCATTTCCGTTTGTAGTATTCACGACGAATCTTCTGCCGGACCCATGGATAGGCCATATAGAGAAGTCCGAAGAGAAGACCACCGAGGTGGGTGAGATGGGCGATGCCTCCGCCTGTTCCTTCCGCAGAGGAGAAGAGTGAGATGAGGCCGAAGATGATCACCATATATTTGGCAGGTATGGGCAAGAGGAAATAGATGTAGATGGGACGGTTCGGGAAGAGCCAGCCAAAAGCTAACAGGATTCCGTAGATAGCTCCGGAGGCTCCGATGACAGGAGCCATTTGATAGGGAGCGAAGAGGACCGTGCAGAGACCAGCGCCGATTCCACAGAAGAAGAAGTAAAATAAGAACTTTTTCGACCCCCAGTAATTTTCCAGCTCTCCCCCGAACATCCAGAGGGCGAGCAGATTGAAAAGGATATGGGTGATCCCTCCGTGGAGGAAGATGTAGGTGAAGAGCTGCCAGAGGAAGTATTTCTTCCAGACCAGGACCGGAACAAGGCCCAGGTAGAAGTTGATCCAGTGGCTTACGACCATCTGGAGCAGAAAGACCGCTCCCATCACGATCATCAGGTTTTTGATGACAGATGGGAACCCGTATCCAAACTGGTAACGATAATAGGTCATGACTAAACCTCAATTCTCAATTTTCAGTTATAAATTTTCAATTATCAATTCTAAGCTCATGACTCAAAACTTGCAACTCGTAACTTGGAACTTACAAACATAAAACTCGAAACTATTGTCTGATTCCATATTTCTTCATCTTGTACCGGAGGACCCTTTCGCTGATGCCGAGGCTCTCCGCTGCTCTGGTCTGGACGCCCTGATGCTGATGGAGAGCCTTGACGATCAGGTCCCGCTCGATCTCCTCAAGAGAATCCGGAAGGGTTTTCTCTTTTCCAATGGTCTCCCACTGCTTTTCGGATGGCCCCTCCTGCAGGTGAAATGGAAGGTCCTGCGTAGTGATGACCTCTCCACGGCAGAGGACAACCGCCCGCTCAATGAGGTTCTCCAGTTCCCTGACATTCCCGGGATAGGGATGGCGTAAGAGAAGCATCCGCGCCTCTTTGGAAAGATCCTCAATCTTTTTTTGATTGATCTCCGAATATTTTTTCAGGAAATGGTCGATCAGGAGAGGGAGGTCTTCCTTTCTTTCCCTCAAGGGCGGAAGTAGGATGGAGATCACATTGAGGCGATAGTAGAGATCTTCTCTGAAGAGGCCTTTCTTCATCGCCTCTTCAAGGTTGCGATGGGTGGCGGTGATGATCCTTACATCGGTCTTGAGGTTGAGGTTTGAACCCAGCCTCTGGAATTCCTTTTCTTGCAGTATCCGCAGAAGCTTGACCTGCGTGGAGGGCGGGAGCTCTCCGATCTCATCGAGAAAGAGGGTGCCTCCGTCCGCCTCTTCAAACCGGCCGATCCTTTTCTGGATGGCTCCGGTGAAGGCTCCCTTCTCATGGCCGAAGAGTTCGCTTTCGAGGAGTGTTTCAGGGATGGCGGAACAGCTCACCTTGACGAAAGGTTTTTCAGAGCGGGCGCTGGCATAGTGGATGGCATTGGCGATCAACTCCTTTCCGGTCCCACTTTCACCCCTGATGAGGACCGTGGCCTGACTGGGGGCTACGCGTCCAATCAGCCCCATCACCTCCTCCATCTTGGGGCTGCCGTAGATGATATTTCGGAAGGTATAGCGTTCCTGAAGCCGGGCCTTGAGGTCCCTGTTCTCCCTGATCAGGGTCGACCGTTCGAGGACTTTCCGGATGATAAGGAGGAGTTCATCGAGATCGATCGGTTTGGTCAGATAGTCGAGCGCGCCCTCTTTCATTGAGGCCACGGCTGTTTCCACGGTCCCATAAGCGGTCATCATCACCACCGGAAGATCCGGAAACCGTTTCCTGATTTCCTGAAGGGTCTGGAGGCCGTCCAGTTCAGGCATCTTGTAGTCAAGAAAGGCAATGTCGAAAAATTCCCGCTCAATCTTCTCAATGGCCTGTCTGCCATTGGAGGCCGCTTCCACAGAGAAACCCTCCTTCTTCAAAAAACCCTCAAGGAGTTCCCTCTGTGCCTTTTCATCCTCAGCGATCAGTATTCTGGCTTTTTCCATTGATGATGCCTATTGATCACGCAGGCTAAAGCCTGCGGCTACTTTTCACTGCTTTCTGCTTTCTGCCCACTGCTGACTGGCAGTAAAACCGTCACCTTCGTGCCCACGCCCACCTTGCTTTCCACCTTCAACTCACCCTCATGGGCTTCAATAATCCGATGGGCAATAGGAAGCCCCAGCCCGACTCCTTTCTCCTTTGTCGTGTAATAATAATTGAAGATCTTCTCCATCTGGTCTGCCGGAATACCGGCGCCTGAATCCGAAAAGACCACCTCGACACGATCCTTAAAGGAGTGGGCTTCGATCCGGAGGGTCCCGCCGTTTTCCATGGCCTGCATCCCATTCTTCATAATATTGATAAATGCCTGTGTCAACTTCTCATCGTCCATCCTGATGGAAGGGAGATCGGACCCTGCTTCCAAACGGAGGGTGATCCCCTGGGAATTTGCCTCCTCCTGGAAGAGGGCGACCAGATTTTTGAGGAGGTCTCCGGGAGAACCCTCTCTCAGCTTGAGATCGAAGGGCCTGGAGAGCGTCAGGAACTGCTCAATGATCTCATTGACCCTGCGGACCTCTTTGAGGATGATATCTGCAAAGGAGAGGAACTCCTCCCTTTTCGATTCCTCCTGGGGC
>VGRU01000088.1 GCA_016875255.1 Deltaproteobacteria bacterium | reverse complement strand
TAAAGAGCCGCACCTTTCTCCCGGCTCAAAGGTCATCCACCTTCCCCAGATTCATCAGAACAATTCAACAGATCGGGAAAACATAGAAAAACCAATAATGCCAGAAAACCCGGCAAAGACAATCACCCAATCACCCAATCACCCAATCTCCCCATCACCCAATCTCCCCCTCCCCCGGTTACCCCGTCATCCAGTGACCCCGTCACCCAGTGACCCAATTCCCCAAACTCCTTTGAGCCTCGAGCTTTCAGCTTTGAGCAATATTATTGACCCAACCAATCCCACCAACCAGATAAACCAGAGAGACCAGATAAACCAGAGAGACCAGATAAGCCAGACAAACCAGATAAACCAGGTAAACCAGGTAAACCAGGTAAACCAGGTAAACCAGGTAAACCAGATAAGCCCTTATGAACTTCAGCTCGCACAGGCCGCTCCCCCTCCGCTTTTAGCCACCGGGGAAGAGGTAAAACAGTTTTTTGTCCTTTATGTCGAGTGTTATACCCGGAAAGATTTAGAGGGTTTTCTCTCCCTCTTCTCTCCAAAAGCCCTCCAGAATCAGCGGGACGGAATGGAAAAGATTAGAGAGGTCTACGCCAGCTTTTTCAATGTGAGCCAGGAGATCCGATATCGGATGGAGGACGTGAAGATCGAGCTCTATCAGAACGCCGTCGAAGTGAAAGCCCGCTACGAGATCGATCAGACCCTGAAAAAAGGAGGGAAGAAGATCTGGCAAGGCCAAATCCGCTGGGCCCTCATCAAAGAAAGCGGGGCCTTGAAGATCCTCTATCTCGACTATCAGCACCATAAATCCCCTTGAGGGAAGAAGGAGGAGGCGAATGAAAACAATCCCCTTGATCTTTGTCCTATTTCTCATCTTCACGGTATCTCCCTCCACAGAGGCGCAGATTCCCTCTCCCTCTGTCACCGAGGAGGAGGTCCGTCAGTTCATGGATCAGTACAGGGAACGGTTCATGAAGATGGACCTCGATGCCTACATGGCTCTCTTTTTAAAGGATGCCGTTGAAAACCGGGCGCTCCCCTACGCTGATATCCGTGAGGCTTACCAAAGGACTATCGCCCGTAGCCGCTCCATTGTATATCAACTGAAGATACATGCCGTCCAGACCTATGCCCGGAGCGCCTTCGTCAGTGGTCGATATCGTATTATCCAGGTCTTTAAAAAAGACGGAAGAGAGAAGGTATATAAAGGAAATATCCAGTATGACCTTGTCCGGGAAAATAGTTCTTTGAAGATCAGGGAAATCAACTATGGGAGAGATGACTGAGATGATCGACCTCCATTGCCACATCCTTCCAGGTTTGGATGATGGGGCCAAGGACCTCGAAGAATCGCTCGGGATGTGTCGGATAGCCTATCAGGATGGAATCAGGACCATCGTGGCCACTCCACACACGCTCAATGGCGTTTATGAAAATGGCAAGTCCGCGATTCTTACCAGAGTCGAAGAGCTTTGCTCCGAACTAAAATTGGATTCCGCAATGCGAAATCCGCAATCCGAAATTGATTTAACGATTCTCCCCGGTTCGGACGTTCGTTTAAGCGAAGACCTCCTGAACCAATTGGAAGAGGGAAAGGTGACCACGGTGGGAGATGGAGGGAAGTTTCTTTTTGTCGAATTTCCTTCTCAGGAAATCCCTTATGGGACAGAGGAGATTCTGTTCCAATTGCGGGGAAGAGGAATTATTCCGATCATCACCCATCCGGAGAGAAATCTGGAAATCAGCCAGAGACCGCAACAGTACTACGAGATGATACGGAAGGGATGTCTGGGGCAGGTAACCGCTATGAGCCTGACCGGAGAGTTCGGGTCAAAGGTGAGGCAGGTGACCGAGAAGCTGCTCCGACACAGGCTGTTCCATTTTATCGCCTCCGATGCCCACTCAATCAATGGGAGACTTCCCATCCTCTCGGCTGCTGTGAAATCGGCGGCAAAGATTTTAGGCGAAGAAGAGGCTCAAAAAATGGTGACGGAATATCCCGGGGCCGTCCTGGAAGACCGAAGACCCAACATCCCAGATCCTCTACCAATTTAAAATATGAGCTTTGAGCTATGATGAACGCTATGATCCTCTTCCTAATCTCCTCTCTTATAATTTTTACCCCCATCGCCTTCGGTTCTGTGGAACTCTGGGCCTTCTCCCTGATGGAACTTGGCATCCTGTTGATCATCATTCTCTGGGCCATCCAATGGTTACTCCGCCCTGCACTACGGAGAGTGCAGGACAACCCTGAGCCTCACATGGTTCAAGGCGAACTCAAAACCCGTCAATCCGCATTCCGCACTCTCTCCGGGCCAGAGGGCTCTCTGAGCCGGAGGCCGCAATCAGCATGGATTACTGTTCTCCTCTCCCTCTTCCTTCTTCTTGTTCTGTTTCAAATGATTTCCCTCCCTTCGGAGATCATAAAAGTCCTTTCACCCCAAACCTACGAGTTACGGAATTCTCTTTCGACTTTTGATTCTCAACTCTTAACTCTTAACTCTAAATTCTCAATTTCTTTCGTTCCCTTTCTCACCCGGATTGAGTTCTTGAAATGGCTGACTCTGTCCGGGTTTTTCCTCTTTCTTCTGTCCTGGAAATATTTTGATCAGAGGGCAATTCGAAAACTGATCCTCGTGGTTCTGTGTGTGGGCGTCTTTGAATCCCTCTACGGGATGTTCGAGTTCTTCAGCGGGCACAAACATATTCTGCACCTGAAGATGGACCATCTGATCTCTTCAGTGACCGGAACCTTCATCAACCGAAATGCGTTTGCAGGCTATCTTCTCATGGTCATTCCTTTAAGCACGGGATATCTCTTTCACCGCGAAACCCATCAAGGAGACCTCTCCTTAGGCTGGCGCCATCGCTTCTCCTCCCTCGACGGAAAGACCCTACTCATCGCCTTTGGGATCATTGTGATGATTCTTGGCCTCCTCTTTTCAGCATCCCGAATGGGCATTGTAAGCCTCCTCCTCTCCTTCACCCTGATCAGTCTCCTCTTCAGAGATCCTCAAAGGGGACGGAGATTTTCAAAGGCCGTGGTTCTTATCTTTGGCCTGGCATTGCTCTGGGCCGTATGGATCGGGCTTGATGCCGTAATCAGCCGTTTCTTTACCACCTCCGAGAGTTTCGAAGATAGATGGACGATATGGGTAAACACCTTCCAGATCATCAAGGACTATTTACTCTTTGGGACCGGCCTCGGAACCTTTATTCAGGTCTTTCCAATGTACCGTTCGTTCCATATCCGGGGTCTGGTGACCCATGCGGAAAATGACTTTTTGCAGCTCGCCTCGGAGGTGGGATTAATTGGAGCGGGGCTCCTTCTGGCCCTATTCATCTATCTCTTTTATAAGGCAATCACCAGGCTTCGATTCCTCTCCCACAGGGATCCGGAAAGATATATTGCGATGGGCGGGTTGATCGGGATTCTGGCCCTTATGTTTCATAGCCTTGTGGAGCGAAACATCCAGATCCCTGCCAACGCCTTCCTCTATGCCTTTATTTGGGGGCTGGTTCTTCGGGCCGGCCATGCCGAAAGAGGAAGTAATTCGACTAAACCAGGGGGATATCAGGTTAAAGAAACCAAATAGACGAGATATCCCTGGAAATGACTGCTTCAAGCAGGTACGTACTTGAGAAAAGACAAAATAATCAAGAGGTTATGCCGGTTACAGAGGCTCATGTAATCGAGGGAGCGGAGCTTTGCATTGGTACGCTATCTATACCCAATCAAGACATGAACAGAAGGTAAATGATCGCATGCTTAAAAAGAAGATCGAAACCTTTCTTCCCCTGATCGAAAAATGGAGTCGGAGAAAAGATCGTCGAAAGCGAATCCACCTTCCTCTTTTTCCGGGGTATCTCTTTATTAGGACATCCATGGATGCTTATAGCCATCTCGAGATATTGAAAACGGATAGCGTCGTCCGGATTCTTGGAAATGATGGAAAACCGATCCCGATTCCAGATGAACAGATTTCTACTATTCAGGTTTTAATAAAGAATGGCGTTGCAGTCACCCCTTGTCCATACCTGAAAGAGGGGATGAGGGTCCGGGTCGTAAATGGGCCTCTTATTGGTGTAGAAGGGATTCTCCTTAAGACTCAACCCCAAAAACATCGCCTTGTTCTCTCGGTGGATTTGATCAAGGAATCTGTCTCCGTCGAAATCGATGAACTCGACGTCGCCCCCATCCTTCTTTGAACTTTCAGCTTTGAGCCTTGAGCTAATTAGTGTTTGTCCATAAACTACGGTTTTTTAAAAAGTCGTCTTTCCGGCGAAAGCCGGAATCCAGTCCTTTCAAGACCTCCTGGATGCCCCCGTATCAAGCACGGGGCAGGCTCCTCAAGTCCGGCATGACGGAAAAAGCTGTTTATAAACAGATTCTAATTAATGACCCAATTACCAGTTACCCAATAAGCCAATAACTTTAACTTAATTACTCAATTACTTAATGACCCGATTCATTTTTACCGTTCTTTCCATCGCTTACATCGCTTCGATCTTTTTTTTGGCCGGTTCGCCCATCGTTCAAATCTCGGCGACTTTCAACCCTTACGGCCTCCTTCACATCCCCCTCTATGGAGTATTAACGTTGCTTCTTATTTTTTCTATCATCCCTTTTGGATTTAGCTCAAGCAACCCAACAAACCCAATAGACCAGAGAAACCAAAAAAACCGTTTTCTATTCGCAGGTCTGATCGCCCTCGGGGTTGCGGTGGCCGACGAAATCTACCAGATCTATGTCCCCGGTCGGAAAGCTTCTGCCACTGACATCCTCCTCGATGCCATTGGCATTGTTCTGGTTTTGCTGGTTTTCCATCGTATCTTCAAACCCATACAAACCGGAGTATTTTAGACGAAGCCTCCCTGGCCTGCCGAAGCTTCTTAACAAAGGCGGCGCTTCCATTTACATAGTGAATAATGTCTCCAGAAAAACTCAATTATTTATGCCTGATCCCAGGGTCTTCACAGGATTTGCAATTGACATCTTCACCGAATATGTTATTAAAAGTATTAATAGGAGGATGAATCAACGAAAGGCATTACTCTGGAAACCATTTATAAAAAGGTGGTCGATTTACAGCGTGACGTAGGTGAGATCAAAAAAAGTCTTATAGAAGAACCTGAGTTGCGAGATGATTTTATTTTACGAATGTGAGATATTGACCTCGATAAATCAATCATCCTTGAAGACTTCGGTAAAAGATACGGCTTAAAATAGTGTGCAGACTTGCCATTAAAGGAAAACTGGATAGTAAATTTAAGAAGCTCCAGATACCCTTTCTCAATAATAAGACCCGGTGATTCGGAGCGGTCCGTTCATTGCAGTGGAATTGGTGGATCATAGTGAACGACATCAGAAGCGAAACATTAAGAGAATTAAAAGAGTCCCTGGGGACCTTCCTGGGTGACCGGTTACGGAGAATGATTCTCTTTGGTTCAATAGCAAGAGGGGATTTTACTGACGAGTCGGATATCGATGTGGCTATCATAATCCGTGGACTGACACGAGAACTGAAGCGCCAGATTCTTGATAGAGTGGCGGAAGTTGAACTCAAGCATCTTACGCCTGTATCCACCCTATTACTTTCTGAAGATGAATTTAATCGCCTGAAACGAAGGGAGCGAAGGATCGCCCTTGATATTGAAAGGGAAGGGGTTCCTCTGTGAACGAGGAAAACAAGAGGGAGAATATCCGGGAAGAGATCGATCGGGCAAATGAAGCGATAAGGGCTGCCAATCTCCTGTTCGAGAACGGGTTTGTCAAAGACGCCATTTCGAAGCTCTATTATTCCCTTCTCTATAGTGTCAGGGGTTTGCTTTTGACGAAGGGACTTGAACCCAAAAGCCATGAAGGTGCGCTCCGACTTTTTGGTCTCCATTTCGTTAAGCCTGGGACTTTTGAGGCCAAAGACTCTCATATATTCTCAAGGCTGATGAAATACCGGGAAGAAGCTGATTATAACCCGTCGTATTCTTTCGCCTCAGAGGATTTCACCGAATTCAAGAATGACGCTGAGACCGTGATTCAAAAAATAACCACCCACCTGAGAGAAAAAGACTATCTGTAAGAGGGCTCATGTTTACCCCTTACGCCTAACGCCTTACGTCTAACATGTTCAGAGGAGATAGAGTTATTCAACTTAGTCAACAACGACCCTTGACGTAAATGTCAATTCAAGGCAACGAAGTTGACTCCCTTCCATCCCGAGCTCGTCCAAATAAACCAGACAAACCAGACAGACCAATAATATCAATTTGTCAAGCCTGACCCCAAGGCCTTCCTCTTAATTTTAAAGCAGCAATAAACCAAACAAACCAAACAAACGAGAGAAACCAAAATGACTAAGAAGGCATTAATCACCGGCATCACCGGTCAGGATGGAAGTTACCTTGCTGAATTTCTTTTAGAGAAGGACTACGAGGTTCACGGGCTAATCCGCCGATCCAGCACCTTTAATACCGAAAGAATAGATCACATTTATGCTGATCCCCATGACCCCAAGGCAAAGCTTTTCCTTCATTATGGGGATATTACTGATTCAGGACAATTGACCAACCTCATTTATAATATCCAGCCCGATGAGATATATCATTTAGCTGCCCAGAGCCATGTGAGGGTGAGCTTCGACATGCCGGAGTTCACAGGCGATGTGACAGGCATAGGAACCACACGCTTATTAGAATCAATAAGGAGAAGTGGAATTAAGACAAGGTATTATCAAGCCAGCAGCAGCGAGATGTTTGGAGATGCCCCACCTCCTCAAAATGAGGAGACCCCTTTCAGGCCGAGGAGTCCTTATGCCGCAGCCAAGGTTTATGCCTACTGGATGGTTAGAAATTACAGGGAAGGCTATGGGATGTTCGCTGTCAATGGTATTCTTTTTAATCACGAGTCTCCGAGAAGGGGAGAGACCTTTGTAACTCGAAAAATTACAAAGGCAATGGCAAGAATTAAATTTGGTTTAGAGGATAAGTTATATCTGGGCAATCTCGAAGCCAAAAGAGATTGGGGCTACGCCCCGGACTTCGTGGAAGCAATATGGCTGATGCTTCAGCAGGATCATCCCGATGATTATGTTATTGCAACTGGAGAGACCCATTCAGTGAGAGAATTTGTCAATCTCGCTTTTTCCCATGCCGGCATCGAATTAGAATGGAAAGGCGCTGGCGTTAGTGAAAAAGGTTTTGTCAAATATTTTGCCTCAAACCTCCAGCCTCTAACCTCTAACCTGAACGTCGGAGACGTTCTGATTGAAATAGATCCCCGCTATTTCCGGCCCCTTGAAGTGGAGTTCTTGCAAGGTGACGCCTCAAAAGCTAAGAAAAAGTTGAAATGGGCACCGAAGGTGAAATTTAAGGAGTTGGTCAAGATCATGGTCGATGCCGATATTAAGAATCTTGAAGAAATGAAGCAATGCCAGGATGTTATTCGCCGTTTATCTACCGCAAATAGTAAGTAGTACTTTATCATGAGAAAAGATTCTAAAATCTACATCGCTGGCCATACTGGTTTAGTTGGTTCGGCTATCCTTCGGGGACTTCAATCACAGGGCTACGGCAATCTCATCCTGCGGACTCATCAAGAGCTCGATCTTGAAATTCAGAAGGATGTGAACGATTTTTTCGAAAAGGGGCGTCCTGAAAACGTCTTTCTTGCAGCAGCCAAAGTGGGGGGGATTCACGCCAACAATACCTATCCAGCTGATTTCATCTACAATAACCTTATTATCGAAGCCAACGTTATCCACGCCTCTTACAAATACGGTGTTAAAAAACTGCTCTTCCTCGGAAGTTCTTGTATCTATTCAAAGTTTGCTCCTCAACCAATGAAAGAGGAATATTTGCTGACCGGGGAGCTTGAGCCTACCAACGAGCCTTATGCGGTTGCAAAGATTGCGGGTATCAAGCTCTGCCAGTCCTATAACCGGCAATACGGAACGAACTTTATATCCGTTATGCCCACGAATCTTTACGGTCCAAATGACAACTACGATCTCATGGATTCCCATGTCCTGCCAGCCTTGATTCGCAAATTTCACCTCGCCAAACTCCTAAGTGAAGAGAGATATGATGATATAAAAAAAGATATTTTGTGCTATGGCAATGCAGAGCTTAGGAATCAGAAATTAAAATTAAGGATTAACATGAGATCTTCCCCTGAAGAAGTTAGGATTTTCCTAAATCATTATGGTATTTATCAACGAAACAGACCAGAGAAACCAAAGAGACCAGATACAACCAGTTCAACAGTTGTAGATGTGTGGGGGACAGGAACACCGCGGCGAGAGTTTATGTATAGCGACGACATGGCCGATGCATGTATTTTCTTGATGGAAACACTTCACGCTTCACAACTTCCTGCCCACGGATTAATAAATATCGGCACCGGTGAGGATATCACCATACGCGAACTTGCAGATTTGATAGCGGAGGTAGTAGGTTTCAAGGGAGAAATCCGATGGGATACCACCAAGCCTGATGGGACGCCTCGTAAGCTTCTGGATGTTTCTTTTCTTCATAGATTGGGTTGGAAGTACAAAACATTACTTCCAGATGGTCTTCACCTAACCTATGAGGATTACCTTAGGAATCTTAACAAGTCATAGGCAAACCGGTGCCATGCCTCCACCGTATTGTTAATCCAATGACTCAGTGACGCAATAACTTAATGACTCATAGAATAGACCAGATAGACCAGAGAAACTAAAAAGACCAAAGAAACTAGAAAAACCAAACAAACCAATCAAACCAGATCAACCCAAGATCCTTGCCTGACTCCTTCATTTGTGGTAATTTAAATTCAGATAGGAGGAAATATGGAAAGAATTGTGATTGATAAAAACATTAGACATGGAAAACCTGTGATTAGAGGGACCAGAGTTCCGGTCGATTTAGTTTTGGGATCTCTGGCGGGCGGCATGTCTTACAAAGAGATTAGTGAAGACTACGAAATTACAGAACAGGATATAAGAGCGGCAATCGAATATGCTGCCAAAATAGTATCCAATGAAGAGATACATCTTCTTGAGGCAGTGTAATGCTCAGGATATTAGTGGATGAAGATATGCCACGTCCTACGGCAGGGTTACTTCAATCGCTCAGTATCGATGCGATTGATTTGAGGGATGTAGGATTGAAGGGGGCAACCGATGCTGAGGTCTTTGGGTATGCCCAAAAGCAGGAAATGATAATTATTTCAAGAGACAAAGAGTTTGGCAATATTGTAAAATATCCGCTGGGAACCCATCATGGAATTATTTGGGTTAACCTTCCCTATATCTTTATAAGACAACAAATTTTGGATGCAGTGAAAAGATTCTTTGTTGAAGTGGAAAGAAACAAGCTACTGAATAATTTGACCATTCTGGAGGTTGGAAGATACAGGATTAGAGAACGATCTTTGTCAGAGCCAGATGGAAGGTAACCCATGCTGATCTCCTGTCCACTGATCCACCGGTATCCTGATATGCCTTTAATCAATCCAGACAAACCAGATAGACCAGACAGACGAAACAGAAAAGCCAAAAAAATCAACAACCCCCTTCGATATTCAGATCAATGCTCTCAAAGAACTCAAAAATATGCTATAATAAGGGCATAATCTAAACACGTGAGTTTATAGTTGAGGGAGCAAATTAAATCCTGCCATGAGAAAGACTGTTGAAGAAATAAGAAGAATCCTTGAAGCCCACAAGGAGGAACTTAATCATAAATACCACGTAAAGGACGTTGGTATTTTTGGCTCTTATTTAAGGGGAGAGCAAAAAGAAACAAGCGATGTGGATATCTTGGTGGAATTTGAAAGACCTATTGGATTAATCGAGTTCGTTAGATTAAAGAATAACCTCTCCGACCTACTTGGGGCCAATGTGGATCTTGTTATGAAAAAAGCGCTTAAGCGGAGGATTGGCCAGCGGATTCTGAGTGAAGTTCTGTATGTTTGAGAAAAGGGAGATTATCGATTTCCTTCAAGATGCCTTCAGTGCGATGGAAAAGGTCGAAGGATTTGTTTCAGGCATGACATACGAAGAGTTTATCAATGACTAAAAAACCGTTTTTGCGGTCATAAGAGCAATTGAAATCGTAGGAGAGGCAATTAAGCATATCTCTCCTGAGTTCCGTGAGAAGTTTCCAGATGTCCCATGGCGAGATATCGCTGGTATGAGGGACGTACTGATCCATGACTATTTCGCGGTTGATATTGAAACAGTATGGGAAACCGTCAAGACTGACATTCCCCAAACAAAGCTCATATTAGCTGAAGTCTTAAAAACTGCGAAAAAAACAGATTTTTGAAAAGTCATGTGCCAGCCGTAGGGTAACTTCCATCCTGAGCTTGTCGAAGGATCACTTCCATTCACGAAGTGAATCATCCTTCCAGAAAGACCAGATAAGCCAAATAAACGAGAAAGACCATGAAGATCACCCGCTTCGAAGACCTTAGAGTTTGGCAGTTAGCACATAGACTTTCACTGGATATTGCAAACCTTGTTAGAACTTTCCCAAAAGATGAAAAGTACGATCTTGCCAATCAAATGCGGCGCTCAGCCCGCAGCATCCCTTCAGATATTAGTGAGGGATTTGGGAGATTTCATTTTAATGACAAATTGACTTTTTACGAACGGGCACGCACCTCGATGGCCGAGATCAGAAATCATTTCAAAGAAGCCTTGGGTAATGCTTACATAGACAATAAATCTTGCGATGGCTTTTCAAAGAAAATGAGCGAGATCGGCTACTTATTGAACAGAATGATGAAAGGCATCCAAAAAGCCCGTGACTCTTTTGAAGAGAAAAAGAAATTGGATCGAAATTCTAGAAACCGAGTTACCGTGGCCTGACCCCACAGGCTTTAATATTTTAATCCAAAAGAGATAATATGATAATGGAGGTTGTCACATGGGAGTTGATTCTATTGAGATAAGCGTTGATGAGATTAAAGGGATGTTACCCAAATTTTCCAGGCGTCAAATTCTTGAGCTGGATCAAAAAATTCATGATTATCTGGAAACCTCTCTTTTGACAAAAGCCTCGGAAACCGCATTCTCCGATTGGGAGGATCCTGAAGAAGATATCTATAATGCCGAAGTATGACCCTGGCACGGTGGTTTTGGTCAATTTCCCCTTCTCTGATCTTCACTCTTCGAAGGTTAGGCCTGCCTTGGTGCTTACCACCAAAGGTGAAGATGTGATCATTCTTGGAATCTTTTCTAAAGTTCCAGATGAAATTCGTGAATCATGGGTTAGGGTTGAAGAAGTCAACCCAAATTTTCATCTTACGGGGTTAAAAAAGACGTCTGTCATCAAAACAGAGAAAGTTGCCGTGATTCATCGCTCTCTGATAAGAAAAGAGCTCGGCCGTCTTCCTCCAGAATTAATGCAGCGGGTTAGAAAGACTCTTATTAAGACTCTTGAAATTGAATAAAGCTTTATCTCCTAAATAAACCAGATAAACGAGACAAACCAGATAAACCAGAGAAACTAAAAAAACAGATAGACGAAATAAGTTGTTTTAGAACCTACGTCCCCTCCAATTCAATTTGACCCGAAAGCAACAGACCGTGGGCAGAAAATGAAAAGTGATAGAAATCAACTACGTCCCCCAGATGACCACGAGGGGGGTGGCCGGAATGCGTCGGAATACGCATATAACCCATTACCCTTTGCCTATTTTTTATTTCTTTAGGCTTTACTTTAAAAAATGAGAATTGAAGGAATTGAGCAACGTTCCCCAAAAACGTCTAATTTGCTAATGACACCTAATCATTCGTAGTTGATAGTGTTAGACCAAAGTGCTATTGTCAAGAAGGGTTTCACGGAAAGGGAAAAGAGGTGAACTATCATGGGTAACATGCAGAAGATAATAAGAGCGGTTTATAGTGGAGGAGTGTTCAAACCCCTTGTAAAGGTGAACTTGCCTGAGGGGGAGAAGGTGGAAATTGAAATTAAGGAGCAAAAGCTCAAAAAAATCACTTCTCTCCGAGGGATATGGAGGGGGATTCAAATAAATGAGGAGGAAATTGAGAAGGTAAAACATATTTGGGATAAGGGAGTAGAAAACGAAGTTAAAGGTTTAGAGGAAGAGACTGATGCCTGATAACGAACCCCCAATCTATGTAACGGACACGCACAGCTTAATTTGGTATCTTACAGACTCACCAAAACTCAGCTTTGCCGCCAATAGGTCTTTTAAAGAGATAGAAGAAGGCAAGGCTAAACTTCTTATCCCTGTTATTGTGATAGCGGAGATCATTTACATCGTAGAAAGAGGTAAAGTTGAAGCAGATTTAAACAATCTCATTAAGAGAGTTCAGGAGGCAGATAACTTTGAATTCTCTCCTCTTGGGTTCAATCAACTCCTCTGCCTTAAAGACCAAACAGAAATTTATGAAATGCACGATCGACTTATTGTTTGTGAAGCACTTCTTAGCAGAGCAAAAATAATAACTAAAGACAAGAAGATAAGGGACTCTGGTCTTGTCAACGTCTTATGGTAAAAACTTGGTTCCCGTAAGTTGCATTTGAACCAACGTCCCCCTCATGTTTCGTCGTTCCTCATTATAAACCAAAAAGACCAGATAGATCAGACAGGCGCAGAAGTGTAAGGATTCAACAACGTCCCCAATTTTAAGCTCATATTAGCTGAAGTCTTAAAAACTGCGAAAAAAATAGATTTTTGAAAAGTCATGTGCCAGCCGTAGGGTAACTTCCATCCTGAGCTTGTCGAAGGATTACTTCCATTCCGAAGGAATAAATATTGTCCAGAGAAACTAAAAAAACCAGATAGACGAAATAAGTTGTTTTAGAACCTACGTCCCCTCCAACCGTCTAATGACCCCCAAGACTATTTGCTTTTCGTAGACAATGTGTTATTAAACATATCAGATCCACCTACGGAGGTGCAGCATGCAAAAGCAGACCGTGATTTACGATTCTCCCGTAGATGCCCTGGTAGCA
>VGRU01000087.1 GCA_016875255.1 Deltaproteobacteria bacterium | reverse complement strand
TCCCCCTTTGTAAAAGGGGGATTGAGGGGGATTTTAACAAGTCTCAAATCCCCCCTCGCCCCCCCTTTGCCAAAGGGGGGTAATTCTGTTGGGAAGATATCGACAATCTTTTGTCGATGTTGATGCGCTAAGGGCCTAATGCGGATTGCGGAATAAAGACGGCGGAGTTTTGGCGGTAGATAGATGAAGGATCAACCCCTTAAGAAAAAGAAGATCGGCGTTCTGCTGGGAGGCCTCTCCCGGGAGAGGGAGATTTCGCTCCGGACAGGAAAGGCGATACGGAAGGCTCTTGTTGAAAAAGGATATACGGCCTGTTGCATCGATGTGGGCCGGGACATTGCGGAAAAGTTGATGAAAGAAAAGATTGAAATAGCCTTTATCGCTCTCCACGGAAGGTATGGAGAGGATGGGACGATTCAAGGAATGCTGGAGTTGATGGGAATTCCTTACACCGGATCAGGTGTTCTGGCGAGCGCGCTCTGCCTCCACAAGATCATGGCCAAAAAGATCTTGCTCCATGAGAATATCCCAACCCCCCCCTTCGAATTCCTCAAACGGGAGGAGGTTGAGAAAGGGGCGCTGGGGAAAATTTCCCTTCCTCTTCCGCTGGTGGTTAAGCCCGCCCGGGAAGGATCCACAATCGGAATCTCCATTGTCAGAAGGGAGGAAGAACTTCCGCGGGCGTTGAAGGAGGCAGGAAAATACGATGAAGAAATCCTCATCGAAGCCTTTATGAAGGGGAAGGAGATCACCGTGGGCATTCTCAATGACATTCCCCTTCCCATCATCGAGATCGCTCCAAGGAGCGGGTTCTATGATTACCATTCGAAATATACGAAAGGGGAGACCGAGTATATCATCCCGGCCCGGATTCTTAGAGAAAAGTATCTTCATGCCCAGGAGATCAGCCTTCGGGCTTTTCAGGCGCTTGGTTGCTCGGGTTGCGCCAGGGTCGATCTGATGACGGATGAGGAAGGAAATCCTTTTGTCATCGATGTGAATACGATGCCAGGGATGACGGAGACGAGCCTCCTGCCCAAAGCCGCGGAGTTTGTAGGCATCTCTTTCGGAGAGCTGGCGGAGCGGATCCTGTTGGGGGCGGCGTTAAAGACGGAGAGTGGAGGGTAGAACGTGGAAAGTAGTTATTTGAAAAAATTTATTAAACACCACATGCCATCTTCCCCGTTCGACAGGCGAATATGAGTGAGGGAAAATTTTTCAGACCGGAGAAGAAAGGGGACGAAAGGATAGGAGAGAGATTTCAGGAAATCCTCAAAGGAGCCGTTCGGGTGGCTTTTCATATCCTTTTTCTCATATTGCTTTTCTTCGCGGGCCATCAATTGTATGTCCACCTTCTGGAGGACTCGTTTTTCCAGGTGAAGGAGGTAGAGATCAAAGGCTGCAAGAAAATCCCGGAGAAGACCATTCTCTCGCTTGCAAAGATCGAAGGAAAGCCCAATCTCTTCACCCTTCCGCTGAAGGAGATCTCCGTCCGTGTGGAGGCTCATCCCTGGGTTGAGCATGTGAGGGTGAGAAAAATTTTTCCGGACAGAGTGTTGATTCATATTGAGGAGAGAAAGCCGATGGCCATCCTTCAATTAGAGGAGCCTTTTTATATCGATTCGAAGGGAGTGATCTTTTCGAGGGTGGGAGATCGGGATGAATATGATTTTCCCTTTCTTACCGGTTTGACGCGCCAGATGTTTGACAAAGATCCGGCCGCGGCAAAACATCTCATCGCAAGAGCGCTCGAATTTTTAAGGATCGTGGATCAGGAAAAGGCTCGTCCCCTGGATGGAGTTTCGGAGATCCGGATGGAGAAGGCTTTCGGAATTCATTGTTTCACACAGGCCGAGGGGGTGGAGGTGAAAATGGGGTGGGATCACTTTGGAGAAAAATTGAGGAGATTGTCTCTCATCTGGTCGGACCTTCAGAAGAGGGGCGTCTCGGCAGGGTCGATCGACTGCAGTGATCTGAAAAGAATGGTGGTCAAAAAAAATTCCCCGCAGGTCAAATTAGAAAGGAGGTGATCCGAAGATGGGCAAGAGGGATTCGCTGGTCGTCGGATTGGATATCGGGACAACAAAAATCTGCACGGTAGTGGGAGAGGTGGAAGATGGCCAGGTCAATATCATTGGCCTTGGCACCTTTCCATCGAAAGGGTTGCGAAAGGGTGTGGTCATCAATATTGAAAGCACGGTCCAGTCGATAAAAAAAGCGGTTGAAGAAGCTGAACTGATGGCCGATTGCCATATCACTTCTGTCTATGCCGGCATTGCAGGAGGACATATTAAAGGGATCAACAGCCATGGGGTGATCGCTGTTAAGAACAAGGAGATCGCACCCAATGATGTGAAGCGGGTCATCGATGCAGCCAGTGCGGTGGCCATCCCAATGGATCGGGAAGTCATCCACATCATCCCACAGGAGTTCATCGTGGATGATCAGGACGGTATCAAGGATCCGGTCGGGATGTCAGGGGTGAGATTGGAGGGAAGGGTTCATATCGTCACCGGAGCCATTACCTCTGCCCAGAACATCATCAAATGCGCCAACCGCGCCGGACTCGATGTGGATGATATCGTCCTTGAACAGTTGGGCTCGAGCGAAGCGGTGCTGACCCCGGAGGAGAAAGAACTGGGAGCGGCCATTATCGATATTGGCGGCGGGACAACGGACCTGGTCATCTTTTCGAACGGAGCGATCAAATATACGGCTGTCTTTGCTCTGGCTGGAAACCATATTACCAACGATATCTCCGTAGGGCTTCGCACGCCTGTGGACGAGGCCGAGAAGATTAAGATTCGTTATGGTTGCGCGCTTACCTCTCTGGTTCGGAAGGATGAGACGATCAAAGTTCCCAGCGTAGGGGGAAGGGAGCCCCGTGTCCTTTCGAGACAGAACCTTGCGGAGATCATTGAACCCAGAGTGGACGAGATCCTCACTCTGGTTCGAGATGAATGGGTGAAGAAGGGTTATGAGAATCTTCTTGCCTCTGGAGTGATTCTCACAGGGGGGAGCGCTATCCTCGAGGGAATTCCCGAATTAGCCGAACAGATCTTTAACCTGCCTGTCCGGAGAGGAACGCCTATTGGGATCGGAGGCCTGGTCGACCTGGTCAACAGCCCGATCTATGCCACCGGAGTGGGCCTCGTCCTTTATGGAAGCCGAAATAAGGCCCAGAGCCGGTTTAAAGTGGGCGAGGGGAATATCTTCAGCAAAGTCACCCGGCGAATGAAAGAATGGATAAGAGAATTTTTTTAATGGAATAATGATGATCTCATAGAAAATCTGAAAAGAAGATTTTTGTCATTCCTGCGCAAGCAGGAATCCAGTATTTTCATATAGTTAGAATTCCCTGGATTCCCGTTTTCACGGGAATGACGACCTTTTACGATTCCATCTTTAATCTTTTAATCTATTAAAAAGGAGGGAGATATGATCGAATTTGACGAGAACAGAAACATGGCCGCCAGGGTCAAGATCATCGGGGTCGGTGGAGGAGGGAACAATGCTCTGAACACCATGATTTCGAGTCAACTCACCGGTGTTGAATTTATCGCAGCCAATACGGATGCGCAGGCATTGACGGCAAACCTGTCTCCGATGAAGTTTCAGTTGGGGGCCAGTTTGACCAAAGGCCTGGGAGCCGGCGCTAATCCGGAAGTCGGGAGAAAGGCGGCTCTGGAGGACGTGGAGATGATCCGCGAGATCCTGAAAGGAGCGGACATGGTCTTCATCACCGCCGGCCTGGGCGGAGGAACCGGCACAGGCGGGGCTCCGGTGATCGCAGAGGTGGCCCGTGAGATGGGCGCGCTTACCGTCGCCATCGTCACCAAACCCTTTCACTTTGAGGGAAAGAAGAGGATGAAACAGGCGGAAGAAGGCCTGGCCAATCTGAAGATGACAGCGGATGCCCTGATCACCATTCCGAATCAACGGCTCCTGAGCATCAGCGGCAAGAATATGACCTTGCTGGAGACCTTTAAAAAGGCGGATGAGATTCTCTACCATGCGGCCAAAGGGATTTCGGATATCATTGTCGGGCATGGAATCATCAATCTCGATTTTGCCGATGTGCGGGCCGTTATGTCTGAAACCGGAATGGCAATGATGGGAACGGGAATTGCTTCCGGAGAGAATCGGTCATTGGAAGCCGCCCAGAAGGCGATCTCCAGTCCGCTCCTGGAGGAAATCTCGATCGAGGGAGCCAGGGGACTGCTCATCAATGTCACCGGCGGAGAGAATATGACCCTCAGCGAGATCAATGAAGCGACCAGCCTCATCCAGAAAGAGGCCCATGAAGATGCAAATGTCATCTGGGGGATGGTCATCGATCCGTCCATGAAAGAGGATATCCGGATCACCGTGATTGCCACCGGCTTCGGCAAGGCCATAGAGAAAAGGGTGGATAAACCGGTTCCCTCCGGGGTAAAACGATTTTCTCATATTCCCGGTTTCAAGGACCGCAGCAAAGAGATCCCTCCCTTCTCCATCAGCGTCAAGGAGGGAAACCGGGAAACCCCTGCTTTTATGAGAAGGGTAAAAGCCAACGAACGATTCGATGAGTTGAAATTGGATTCTCCGTCCGATTTTGCCATTGAGGATGAGGACCGTTTTGACATCCCCACTTTTTTAAGAAAACAGGCGGACTGATCCTGGAACGTGGCAGGTGGAAAGTGGCAGGTGGTTAAAAGAAATATTCCATGAATGTATGGAAATTTGTTATAGTGTAGTTGCGACTATCCACATTCCACTATCCACTGACCAAAGATGATTTCTCGGAAACTCATTCAGAAGGCGAAGACCCTTCTCGAAAAAGAAAAGGGGGCTGTCCGAAAACCCTGGGGAGGAAGAATTTCGATATGTCTCCTCTATCCGAACTCCTACCATGTGGGGATGTCCAATCTCGGGTTTCAGGCTGTCTATCAGAGGCTCAACTCAGAGGACGACATCGTATGCGAGAGGGCTTTCCTTCCCGATCCGGAAGACCTCGGGGAGCACCGGAGGACGCAGACACCGCTTCTTTCACTCGAATCCCAGAAACCCCTTTCAGGCTTCGACCTATTAGCCTTCTCCATCTCCTTTGAAAACGACTTCCTCAACATCCTCACCCTTCTTGATTTAGCCCGCATCCCGCTGGAGCGTCACCTTCGCGGAGAGAAAGATCCGTTAATCATGGCAGGGGGCGTGGCCGTCTTTCTCAATCCGGAGCCCCTGAGCGAGTTCTTCGATCTCTTTGTCCTCGGAGAAGCAGAAGAGGTCATCGGAGAATTTCTGGAGGTCTACCGTCATTCAGGAAGGGGAAGGAAAGATCTCTTGAGGAAGCTGGCAGGAGTGGAGGGGATCTATGTCCCGGAATTTTATCATGTCACTTATGCTGAAGACGGAAGGATCGGGACGGTAGAGCCTGAAGCAGGACTGCCCGGAAAAGTTAAGCGGAGATGGATTTCCAAGATCGATCGATTTCCGACCCAATCGAGTCTCTTTACTCCGGATACGGAGTTCAGGGAGATGGCCGTGGTGGAAGTGAACAGGGGGTGCCCGAGGGGGTGTAGGTTCTGTGCGGCCTGTTTTGTCTATCATCCTTTTCGAAATCGAAGCCTCTCTCTGCTTGAATCGCTCTCCAGGGAGGCCCTTTTAAAAGAAAAACGGATTGGTCTTGCCGGAACAGCCATCTCCGACTATCCCTCTCTGCTTCCACTATGCAAGGATATCCTCTCCCATGGAGGAGGAGTCTCGATTGCCTCGCTAAGGGTCGATGCGATCACGCCATCCCTCGCCGATTGCTTGAAACGAGGCGGGGTTCGGGCGGCGGCCATTGCTCCAGAAGCGGGATCAGAGAGGCTCCGGAAGGTTATAAAGAAAGGTTATGGAGATGATGAGATTTTAAAAGCCGTCCGGACGCTGGTTGAGGGCGGTCTTTCACAGATGAAGAGCTATTTTCTTATCGGACTTCCTTCCGAAACCGATGAAGAGGTGAGGGCGATCCTCTCCCTTTCGAAAAAGATTGAGCATCAGATCGTCTCCTGCCGTTTGGACAGCAAGAGAAGGTGGAAGCTGGTTCTGAGCGTCAATCCATTTGTGCCCAAACCTGCCACTCCCTTTCAATGGGTTCCTTTCGAGGACGTGAGTGCATTGAAGAGGAAGCTGAAGATCCTCCGCAGTGGGGTCAGGGGAGAAAAGAACATCGAGATGATCCATGACCTCCCCAAGTGGGCTTATATCCAGGCCCTGCTTTCGAGGGGAGACCGGAGAGTGGGCAAGGTAGTGATGGCCACTCATCGCCATCAGGGGAACTGGGAACAGGCCCTCCGTGAGACAAGCCTCAACCCTGACTTTTTTGTCTATCGGAGAAGGGATTTGGATGAAATCTTTCCCTGGGACTTCATCGACCACGGCATCCCGAAAGAGAAGTTAAAGAAGGAGTATGTGGCGGCGATGAAAGAAGCAGGAGTGAAGATATAAAGTTCGGAGTTGGGAGGTCGCCTGCCTGCCGCAGGCAGGGAGTTCGGGAAAAAAAGGAAAGTTACTCCTTGTTTTTCCCCCTTTAGAAAAGGGGGATGAAGGGGGATTTGATTCAAGAGGTGCGTTATGAAAGTTGAAAAAATTTCTTTCCAGAGCGAAGGTGATAAAATAGCAGGCGCGCTTCATCTTCCTGATAGGGAGCGCCCTCCTTGTGTGATTGCCTCTCATGGTCTTCTGTCCAGTAAGGATAGCGAAAAGTATATCGCCCTTGGGCATCGAATGTCAGAAGAGGGAATGGCCATGCTTCGGTTTGATTTCAGGGGAATCGGAGAGAGTGAGGGAGGGGAGGAGGACAATACAATTAGTAAAAAGCTTACAGACCTGAGTTCGGCCCTTGATTTTATGCGTTCCCGTCCTGATCTGGGAAGGCAGATCGGGTTAGTAGGGTCAAGTCTCGGAGGCTTTCTCTCCTTAATCAAAGGTTCGAAGGATAAAGGAATTGGCGCTGTGGTGGTGTGGGCGACCCCTCTTCACCTCGACGATCTCGGCTCAAAAGAGCAGGGGGAAGATTATCCGTTGCCTCCGGAGGCCTTCTTCGAAGATCTCCCAAAACATCGGCTATTGCCCATTTTACCAGGGGTCTTGAACTGCCTGGTCATCCACGGAGAGGAGGACGAACTCGTGCCAATCGAACAGGCCTATGGGATCTTTCGCCACCTCAGCTTGCCAAAGGAAATCCATGTGATTGGCGGTGCGGACCATCGCCTCACCGACCCCCAACATCGTAAGCGCGCCATCGACCTGACCGCAGACTGGTTCAAGAAATATCTGTTTTAGATCAGAAACGGTCCAGTTAGGCTGTCACCGTTCACCCCCGCCTGCCAAAGACCTTGTTCGGCAGCACCCCGAGCTTGCCGAAGGGTCTGTCGCTACGCCGTTGATCCGGATTTTAAGAAAATAGGACTCCCAATCTCCCAATTTATTAAAATCGCATCTGCCCCCCCCTGTGGACGGGGTTCTTCATTTAAGCCTGCCCCCAAAATTTTATTCCAATATCCCGGGAACATTAAGAAGCATTCAAAATATGGTGGGACATTATTGTCTCACTCGGGGAGGAAAACCCTCGCCTTCAGGCGAAGACTTTAGTATGCACACTGTGTGCAGGTTTTTTAGATTTCCCCTCGTGAGGATTTCTGTGCTGTTTGTTTTGTCTTTAGCTGACTTCAGTCAGCAGAGAATCCACCAGCTTGTAGCTGGTGGTAGTTCAATTCTGATTGTCCATCCAATAGGATGAAGGTTCCAATCTGACTGGACAGGTCATGGTGAAGATAGAATTAAAAATGAAAGGAGAGGAAAGAGATGAGAAAAATCATAATCATTGGGTTGTTATTGGTTGCCCTATTTGGAATGGTAAGTCTCGCTTTTTCTTGGTGCTTCAGCTCTCCATTTGGATGCACAACTCTTACCAGAATGGCTGTCAGGCAATGGAGAAGAGTTTTGATAGAATCGTGGTATTCAGGAAGAAAGATGGGAGCTAAAGATAGGGGAGATTGCCACGTCCTTTGGGTTCGTAATGACGATGTAGTAGCGTTAGAAAAGGAAGGAGAGATTGTTGCTTACGTGGGCGCAAACAGGTTAACACTATTTGTATGGACACCATCATACATCGCCTCACCGACCCTGAACACCGTAGGGGGTTAATAATGTCCCCTGGAATTTCTAACGGGGTTTACAGAGATCAATTCCGGATGACGAATGACGGGTTTATTCTGTATGGGCCTGAATACTCTTAACAATTAACATCCTGGCATAGGTAGTAGGAGGCAGGCCTTCTTTATCAGCAAGCTCTCTTAACCTTCTTATGAACTTAGGCTCCAGACGTAAAGAAATGACTTCTTTCTTGGGTCGAACAAAAACCACATTTTTAGTTATCTTGAAGTCATCATGGTAATCCGTTGAATCGTGGGTTTTCCAAAATTCCCTTTCCTCTTTTAAATTTTTAAATTTTGGCACTTTCATTCTTTTCTCCTTCTATAAAATCGCTTTTCCTTTTCGGTCATGTCTCTGGAAGTAATAATTTTTGTTTTTTTATATTTTGAGACCCATACGATGAATAATAGCCGGCCTCCATACGTTTTACCATAAGCAAGATATTTGCCTTCTTCCCCCCTCATCATAAGTGGTGTGTCTACATCATTAAACAATACCTCTTCAACCTCTTCCGGTGAAACCATGTGGTTAGAAATATGGTCAACTGCTTCCTGATCCCATGAGATTTTTTCTATTTTCAAGGTATCCCCTACTTGTTAATAATGTAATACATTTTTAATAAATAATTGAATGATTGTCAAGTCGAAATAAACATTCCCAATTTGATTCCCAATTTGATTCCTTGACATTCCTTATGGCGTTTTATATAATCCTGCCGAAGGGTCATGATATTTTTATAGTTACATCGAAATAGTTTATGCGTTACCTTATCCCTGGAACCACACGATTTTTTGATGAAGAGACAGGGATGGATTGAGGCAAGTTGTAGGATGATCATCTATAAAGTCTTTTCAAAAAATTATGAGCTGAAGAAGGGCGAGCTGATGGGTATGTTGATCGAGAGGAGGAAAGACCTGAGGGGGATGACACAGGTTGAAGCAGGAATGAGATGGGCCAAGGTGACTTTCGGCCATATGGTAAAAGATAAAAAATCGGTTTTCATTGTTCCGAGTGAGTTGAAATTAAGAAGCGATACCAGATGGCTTGTGGAAAAGGGTGTTTTTAGCAAGGAAGAGTTATTCGGGATATCTAAGCTGATGGACCAGGGGATCAAGGTATAAAAAAGATCTGAGGGGCGACCCTATTAAAAAGCGACAATAAAAATGGGGCGAATCCAATTGGGTTCGCCCCATTTTTATGGAGATGGGGGAGGGGAGATTTTCGGGAAGACATTTCCGGTTTGCCTATGGGGTATTTAAGGGTTAATATTTTTTTATATGGACAGTATCACCCATGCCCTCACCGGTGCCGTCATTGCCAGAGCCATCGATAACGAGAAAATCGGAAAGTGGGGGACCGTTGCTGGACTGGCGATGGGGCTCTTTCCCGATTCCGATTTTATCCTCGGCCTCTTCAATCACCAATTTTCTATTCAATACCATCGCGATTTTACCCATTCCATCCTGTTAATACCTTTCTACTCTCTTTTTTTCAGCTGGCTCTTTGTCAAGATATCGAAACGTCCCTATTTCTGGAATTTCTATAAGGTCTGTCTGCCAGTTCTAATGAGCCATGTCCTGCTCGACCTTCTCACTTCCTATGGCACAATGATTTTCTCCCCTTTCTTCGACCACCGGTTTGCCTGGGACCTCATCTTCGTCATCGACTTAATCTTTTCAGGAGTCATCCTTCTTCCGTTATTGGCGAGCCTTTTCTTGAAGAGAGGGACGCGATGGATCTGCAGGGGATCTCTCATCGGACTAACTGTCTATATCCTCTTCTGCTGGGTTCAACACGGACAGGCCCTCGGAGAGATCAGAGGCTTTTCAAAAGGATTGGCGGGAAAGGTAATACAGATTGCCGCTCTGCCCCAGCCCGCTTCTCCTTTCCGCTGGGCCCTTTATGTAGAGACAGAAGACAACATATTTCAGGGGTTTGTGGATCTGAGGAGGGAAGACCTTCCCGAACCTGCTTCACCTCAGGCCCCGTTCTTTGAAAGATTGACCAGCCTCTATTATCCATCCGGAAGCATTCCCTTTCATTCCATGGAAAAATTACCGGACTCTCCGTGGGTGAAAAAAGCTCTCACGACAAAAGGAATGAAGTTCTATTACTGGTTTGCCAGGTTTCCTGTGGTGAAGTCCATCAACTCAGAAGAAGGAAGGCATAGGGTGGAATTTATGGATGCAAGGTTCTTTCTTCCCGGGATTCGCCTTCCCTTTGTCTACTTCGTGGAATTTGACGACTCAGGGCAGATTCGGTCAGAGGGATTTGCAGAGGATCGAAAAAGGCTATAAGCTCGATTTAATTTCTCCTATCTTCCAGGCTCCATCCTCTTTCTTAAAGACCACATCGACAACGGTTTTGCTTTCCTGGGGTTGGCCGCCGCTTTTTGGAGAAAACCTGACCAGCCACTCCACCCTGGCTCTTGTGTTATCTCCGGATACCGAAAGGTTTTCAAGATCATAAGTGAGATCGAGGAAATTGAAATTTTCCCAGGATTCAAGCGTCGACTTCTTTTTCCCTTCCCGATCCTTAAAACCATTCGAATAACATGATAGAAAGAGATCGATATCCTTTCTCAGATTTGCCTTTCTGATATTTTCGAGAAGGTATTTTATCTTTTCTATCTCTTCCGCCTCCGTGGAAGGGGGAGTCGCTGAAGGGGCAGGAGCCGTAGTAGAAGTCTTCTCATTAGAGGGAGGGATGATGATGGAGTCCGGTTTTTTTGTCACCACGTGAGAATAGGTGGACCAGAGGAGATAACCTGCGGCGATGCAGATGATCCCGATGCCGCTCCAGTTTAAAACCATCCGCGGGTAGTCTTTTTTAACCTTTCTTAAAAACCTTCCCTTTTTGATCTGTTCCTCTACGGTCATTTGAAAGGATGGCTGAGCAGGTGTTTCTTCCCGGAGGAGGTCTTCTTCGAATTCCGAAGAGTAGGGTGGTTTAGGCTCTTTTTTTTTGGTGTCAAGAGAGTGAGTGGGTTTGGTATTATCTTTCACTGGGGGCGGACTTGGGGAAACCAGCGCGGCTCCACATTTGATGCAGGACTTACCTCCCAGGTGCTCTTTTTTACAAACCGGACAGATGAGATGTTCAAGCGGCGTTTCCACCCATTCCCGGGTGGTCAAGACGTGAGACGATTTTTTCTCATCCTCGGGTTCCTGATCTGTTTCGGACTGCCCTTTCTCTTGAAAGGAGGTCAAAAGAACGACCTCTATGCCACATCGGATACAGGTCTTTGATTTTTCATAGATGATTTTGCAATCGGGACAGATGAATTTTTCTTTGGGTTTTTCTTCAACCGGTTTTTCTGAATCTTCAAAATTCGGGAGGGCTTCTTCCTTTATAATCAGGAAGCTTCCGCATTGAGGGCAGAACCTCTTGTCATCCTCATATTCGACCTGGCATTTTTTACAGAACAGCATCTTTTGTTTGCGATCCTCACATTGGCTTGGGTTTTGGGGTGGCTGCAGGAGGAGATTTGGGGGCATCGGAAGTGGCGGCCTTGCTTACCCATGCCTCTTTTCCATCCTGAAGCTGAACCTTTAACCAGCTCCCTTTCTCCTCAAGGACGGTAAGAGAAGATCCCTTTTTTGCATTTCCGATCACTCTATAATTGAGTCCAGGTCCTTCCCGAAGGTTGACGGTATCCCATACAACCTTTGTTGTGCGGAGGGAAGGGAGAGGGGAAGGCAATGGCTGGGATGGCGGGGGCGCTTTTGGAGGTTTTGAGGCAGATGGCGAAGCAGTTGGTGGAGCAGGTTTGACGGGAGGTTCTGGAGTGGGTTGAGGGCCCGGGGTTTCTTCCTTCTTGGGCTGTTCAATTTTTTTTTCTTCAACAGGGGGAGGAGTGGATTTCTGTTCGGGTTTGCTTCCGGCACAACCAAACGCAAAAGAAAGGATAACTCCTAAGATTAATGTCTTTAGCAATAAGGCCCTGGCGTTGAACTCCCAATCTTTTTCCATTTTCCCCCTAGCCTAATAGAGTTTCAATTCATTGTTAACAGCAAATTTGATACCAATTTTAACAGTTTTTAACCCTTTGAATTTAATAATTTATTTTAATCGGAACTCAAATGCTGAACGAAAAGATGTAATATTTTGTTCTTCTTATGGCTAAAAAATGACCAGTTCCTTATCTAAACTCCTGTTTCACATATTTTAGAATATTGGCCATGGTCGAACCAGCCTGGCTATGGATGACGATATCCGCCATCTCATCGTAGGGGGTGGGGTCGCGGTTGATGATCACCAGTTTCGCTCCGTTTCTCTTTGCCACCAATGGCATGGAGGCGGCGGGTTGAACGACCAGGGAAGATCCGATGACGATGAAGAGATCGCATGTGGAGGAACGGTGATATGCCTCTTGGGTTTCTTTTTCAGGCATGGATTGACCGAAGGAGATGGTGGCGGGTTTGAGAGGACCACCGCAATCGTCACAGTAAGGAACCTTTGTTCCTTTTCGAAGGCGTTCCTGAATCTCATCGCGGTCATATCTCTTTTTGCAATTTAAACAGGTGACATGCATTGCTGTCCCGTGAAGCTCGATAATTCTTTCTTCCGAGTTTCCGGCCTTATGATGGAGGCCATCGATATTCTGTGTGATGACGTTTTCGAGTTTGCCCAACCTCTCTAATTCGGCAATGGCGAGGTGGGCCGGATTAGGTTGAGCCTTCTTCATTGGTTCAAACATTTCTGTAGCCATCTGCCAGTACTTCTCGCGAGAGGCTTCGCTGGCGATAAATTTTTGGAAATAAAAATCCTCCGGATCGTATCGATCCCAGACCCCGCCGGGACTGCGAAAATCAGGAATCCCTGATTCCGTGCTGAGACCCGCTCCGCCGAAAACGACCGTCCTCTTAGCATGAATAATCCATTGGGCCACCTGTCTAATTTT
>VGRU01000086.1 GCA_016875255.1 Deltaproteobacteria bacterium | reverse complement strand
GGGGACTTCCAAGCATTTGTGAAGACTTACTTTCAATCATTGATTTCTTGGCCAACTCATCCGGGAACATCGATTTCTATCAACAAAGTGCTGAAAAGCGATTTCAAGATGCGCTTGACAAGGCCAAAACTCTCACAAAGGAACTACGACGGGCATACGCCACATAACAGACGGCTAAAAGACGGTCATTCTTATAATGGCAATTTACAATAGGTGGATGCGAGCCTTCAAAGAGACCGAAAGGTCTGGTCTTAAGAAAAACATAGCAGCGACTTATAAATTGACGTTATTCATGACATGAAAAGACGAATGGAAAGAGCCATAAACGCTGCGCTCGATCTCTTGTTGAGAGCTGACGCTGATATCCTGGTTGGGCCATGAATTTAACCGAGAAGATTGCAGGATGCCTTGATCAGTCCAGCCAAAGGAAGGAGTACCGTGAGTGAAGCCTTTGACGATGTGATCCGTGAATACATAGACTTTGTGAACCGGCAAGTTGGCGTCTACATGGATGCGCTGGCTGGATTTGCAGGACATCACACGCGTATCGAACGTCAAGTTCACCGCATCAATCGACCTGTAAATTCTCATGTAGATAATAAGGGACAACGCATCGTCGTTTACGCAAGCTACGAGGATCCCACACAACCAGACGTAATCCACAACCGTATAATCCGGGCAACTGACTACATCGCTGCCAATTCTAAAGGTGGTTCTAACGAACAGCAACACTCACAAGCAATCTTGGTATTTTTGTTCACATATTGGGAAGATGAAATTAGGCCACGACTGGCAACTTCGAGGGGGGTTGAATTACAGGAAATCCGGTCAGATATAATGGGCGACCTTCGAATCTTGAGAAACGTTATTCTTCATTCAAAGGGAATTATACATTCCGAAAAGCACAAAGAGTTGAAGAAATTGGGCGACATGTTCATTGTCGATCAGCCACTTCACGTTTCTTACGAGGGCATGCACCGAATATTCGTTCTAATAAAACAGGATTGTGCAAGAATGCTATTTGAATGGCTGGGCGTAAATGACGCCCCAATTCAGCCAGATGAAATCGTCGATCTTGCCATTCAAAAACAGAAATGAGCCTGCGCTCTGTGGAGAAGGGGACAAGGGGCGATTCACACCCAGCATGATTAAGAAAAGGTGTTCAACGAGCCGCTCCACTGGCTCGACAAGAAGCGGGCTCGCAGTGAGCCGGGCCGTCACCGCAAGAGAAATAAAAAGGCTTTTTTCGGTGGCCATAGATCGGGAATTATGAGTTCTTGATATCGAGAAGCTTTTATCGAGAAAAAGGAGGAGATGCATATGGGTAAGGCCGCGTCTGTACTTGCCTCCATTCTGGAGGTCCGTGAAGACAAAATTGTGGAGACAGCTCATATAGTCACATTCTCCAGGGTGCCATTTATCTCGGATCACTTTGATCGAGTAAACATCAAAGAGCGCGTCAAGGCAGTTGCATTATTAGATGGCACTCTAATGGTTTTCGATGTTGACGAAGACGACATCAAGATTCACGAGTACCGACAGCAGGGCACAATCAAGGGTAGCTTGGTTCGCTTCACGTACGCGAACGAACTCTTTGGGGGTCCTGACAACGCCTTCTCTGTCTACTGCATGACCTTACCACCGAATTACTATCCAAAGGCATTCATAACCCATGATCCTCACTTTGCTGCAAGGATAAACGGACGTATTCGAATGACATGGTGGTTTAGGGAGAAGGTCAAGGTGGCTTTACAGGTAGAAAGGAATGAGAAGAAATCTGCCAAGTTCACTTACATCGATGCTCCAAATTTCATAGACAGGCATCCCATGGCAAGAGGCGCTTATCAGGAAGCCAAAGATCTAATAGCGAGGGTCATCTCGAATCAGATCCCTGGCGCTGTCTGAATTACCATATACAAAGGGCTAACCACAGGGGTACGGTTGAGTCTTATGCAATGGCTTGCACCCGAAACCATCGGGTCGGAAAAGCATGGAATTTGAAGCTATAAATCGGGTACCTTATGTCAAACCTCTCACCACTTTCAAAGAACCTTGATTCACTAATCAGACATCTGGCCTCGCAGGCCACCATTCCTCTTTTTAATTTCATAAAAAATGTACCCGAAGACATTCGCTCTCAGAGAGGGACAAAGAAGTTGCGCTCTGCCTTTTCCGAGCTTCTAATAAATTATAAAAAGAACGCTCATTTCGGGAAACTACGGACCGGATTATTACTTGCCGTTTTATTCGAGGATCAGACTTTTTTGAAGGACTTGGAAGCAAGAGGTCTTCTACTGCCGAGTCATTCGACTGAATCACAAAAACTCATGAACATGATCGAAGATATTTCGAACGAGTTAGAAAGTTGTAATATCGCTGAATTGCGGACATTTCACAACCGGTTAAAAACATACAGGAATTTTGTGATTTTAAATAAATCAGTAGAAAAAGAATTAAGGAGCTTAGATAAAATACTGAGAAAGCGCTCTATCTCGTTGTTGAAATCGGCCCTTGGGACAGTGGAGATGAAATTCTTATGCAAGTTTTTCAACTTAAGTGTTGATTCCCTTCCCAAAGAGGTAAGGGTGATTTTAGAGACTTCGAACACACCGGAAGAACTGGCTTCAATAATATCCCTGTTGATAGGAAGAGGTAATGAATTACTTCCTATTAGGCCCATAGAACTTCAAGTCCCTATTTATGAGGGCATTCGCTCCGAAGAATTGAAACAAGCAATTTGTGGAGCATCTATACTCCAATCGTTGCATGAATTGGCTGAAGATATATCCTTCTTTGGATATGAAATCGAAGCTCAAAGGGTCAATAAGAAGGTTATCTTTAAGGTTCTTCCTCCTGACAAAGATTTCGAGTATTTTCTTCGCCTTGGTTACATACGGGAGGACATGAACCGGCAGCGCTCGGATATATTATTCAGGGAACGTAGCAATTTTCCCACCATCAGCATTGATACCGTTACATCTTCCCTAATAGCTGATCATCCAGATTTTTTCATGCAATGGAAAGATTACCCCTACCCAAGGCTTATTACTAAATTCCCTCTGGCCGAACAATTTTGGAAACCTTTTGTTCAGGAACCTCTGCTTTATGAAGAAGGAAGGTACTTTCAAACCCTGAGGAACGAATATTTGGTGACTCAGGATGAGTTCGAGGAGAAATACTTAATCCCAAATGTCCTTAGCATCAAGGCATTTTTCGACATTGCCAGGACCTTTTTCGTTTTCTCAATGTTTAACATTCATGCGTTAAAGGTGTTTCACGAAAAGAAACGGAAATTTTCTTATAATTCATTAGTCAAGGCAATGGAGGAAAAAGACCTTATCGAAATGTTGGCCTTATCTGGAAGGACAACCGCAGAGATCAAGGGTTTTATTGAACTGATCTGCTTGGAGACCAAGCAGAAGGCGTATTACGATCTTCAATACCAACCGTTAATCAAGAATGAAAATGTTTACCTAATGCTCCCGACAATATTTATTTCCGCAAACATCTATCGCAATATCCAAGTGTCAAACAAGATAAGGGTGCTTGGTCAGGCCGAGAAGTTTGTTCAACTTTGCAAAAGCATTTTTGAAAGTAAGTTCAAAAGGGTGGTCATAAACAAGAGGGTGGCTCTTGGCAATAAATCGACCGACATCGATATAGCAGTTTGTGAGGGCAAAAAGCTTTATCTTTTTGAATGTAAATATTCAGTTCATCCGTGTGATCCGCATGAATTAAGGGATATTTGGGAGGATATTTTGAAGGGAGTCCAGCAATTGAGCCTCGCAAAGAACGTCCTCGACAATCCAACAGAACGGCAAAGTTATTTGAGTGGTTGGTTTCCGGGAATTAGGATGGATGAAACGAAAGAGTTAGAAATTAACACCTGCATTTTGACTCCTTTTAGATTATTTGGTGGACTAACCATTCAGAACATAGTCATCCGAGATATTTACTCATTGGATTTGGTGTTAGGCGAGAATGAGATAGCTGTGGGAATAGGAGAGTTAGAAGGCAAATATAAGAGAATAAGGTATAGCCTTGTGGGGATGAATGGATTTTCACAAGAAGATTTTGATGACTATCTTTCCTCTCATTCTAAATATTTCAGGTGCTTTCAGCAAGATATGGCTCCACTCAGTCGCATCTGGGACCTGGTTGATGGCGAAGTTTCAATTGTAAGGGAGACGTTTGTTTACGCTTTTGATTTTGATTCTTGGCCTGAGCAAATGGAAGCTTTGGGTTTTTACAGACTTCCTGACGAGGATGTCGAAATTAAGGCTCCTTTGACCAAAGAAGAGTTCAAGGATCTTTTGGGAAAAGCCAAAAATGATATTCCCGCGAAAATGATAAAAGAAATATGAAGTTAGATACGTTGAATGCTGTTCTCAGATGGCCAAGGTCTCGGGAGATAAATGTGGGTCAGGCAATCGTAACAAGGTATTTTTTCTTGCCTTCTTGATTTGAAGGGCAAGCCCTGAGGAACATAGGGGAAAATTGACACTTTTTATGACGAATGACTTTCGACAGACGCAATGAACCCGAGAACCGCTGCGCTATTGGCACCGGCTCCCAAGGCATATCTTGGGGACGGTTCTTATATTCTGGTTCATCAACAATTAGATACAAACTATTTTATTGGTCTCTCAATTTTAGTTCCAAGTCGAGGGCAGACCCCATGTTCTTATTTTTAGCGTTTCCTGGATCTCAGAAGGTCCAGTGCTCTCGTCGCATCAGCCCCAGCAAGTTTATGCATGGGATGCCGAGATCACGGCATACGTCGGGTATGTAGTGAGTTCTCTTGGCGCTTTTCTTTTCTGAAGCCGAGGTTTCCTGCGACACAACTGTGCCGCCTTTCACCTTGGCAAGTGCTATAACATAAGCATCGGCTGACTGATGAAGGCTCTTAGGATCCATCAAGTCCGGATATTTGGATTCAATATTTGCTGCTTCGGTCTGCACCAGGGGATCGAGCGTCACAAAAAGAGCTGGATTCTTTTTCGCCCACACCCGTAATTCGGGAGTTCCCACAGCATCGATTTCTTCCTTCACAAGCTCAACGGCAGAACATTGTCCAGCACCAATCAGTCCCTCGATTTTTGTTACCAATGAGATAAAGACATCGGGCGGATAAAACCGTGGAACTGCATTGAGGGGACGTTGGTTCAAATGCAACTTGGTTATCTCTCCTCAATTCAAGAAGATTATCCGAAGCAGCATACCGATTCACCAAGGAGGTCGTGACCCCCAAAAATCGTGGAACTTTTACTCCTGGATGCCAGCCAGAATTCTTCGCATGCTTTGGGGGCAAAGGGGAATTACTTGTTCCAACCATCCAACTCCGCCATCTTCTCCTGACTCGCCATCCGGTTCACCGGCGACGTCGCCATTCCCAGAAACCGAGCCACCTACGCCGCCGTCTATCCCAACTTCCGCACTGCCACCTGACAGAATAGCTTCCTTCCCGTGGGGACCTATTCCGCCTTTACAAAGCCGAGGAACCCTTGCTTCCATTTTCAAAAAAAGGCCTTACTTCAATGGCGTGAATGGGCTCGATAATACTGCCGCGCTCCACCCGCAATGTGTCACGCAATAACTGTTGCATCTCTTTATGATTCAAATGGTAATTGCTGCCCATGTCAGTGGGGGCGAGGCACAATTTTTCAAGGGTGTCGACATAACGCAGGATGTTATCCTTATCGTATACGAAAATGTGGCTGGGAATCGCCTGTATCTGGTTGAATAGCGCAAAAGCGAATCCGAATTTGCTCTGCGTCTCCCGCTGGCCGGAGCTTCCTCCCCCTCCTTGCCACAATACCTTATACTCCGGCACGGCAAAGTACTGCTGGTACGAATTACGGCTGTCCCAGTAGTTCAGGGGTTCGGGAATGGCATAAAGACGCTCTCTGTGCCTTTTTTTTCGGGGCTTTGAGATTTTCTCCATGGTGATTTTCTTTTTCCATGCACGCGGATAAAACTCTTTATACTGATCTCGGAGAATCCTTCTGGCCTGTGGATAGTATTCCTTTAAAAGCTTTCGGAAGTATCGGTTTTCCGCATCGCGGTCATGCTCCAGAAATTTCGCCATCCGGGCGTTGATCTCACGCTCAAAATAGCGCAAGACGATTTCGTCAAGCTCCGACACGATCTGCTCTGTTGTAATTTTCACATATCGCTTGTCCCAAAAATGTGAAGGATCAAGCAATTCCTCTTCTATGATGATGGTGAACGGAGAACAAGGGGCCTGCTTCATGAGGCGTGCAATTCGGCGATGATCGCTCGCTTGACGGAACTTATCGCTGCTGGAACCAAATTCGTAAGCCTTGAGCGATTGGAGGATCCGTTGCACATCCAGCGGTATTTCCTTAAAAGAGTCTCGGCCGTATATTTTTGTCCCGGTCAAAGGCTAACCCCTGGGGATCTTTGCTATCCTGTAGACAACATGGGGGTGACTTCTTTTTCGAGCCTGCCTTCAAGCATGTCCTCTGCCACATCCAGTTCGTAGTCCATCTGTAAACCAAGCCAGAATTGCGGGGACATCTTGAAATACCGGGCAAGTCTCAAGGCAGTATCAGCGGTGATCCCTCGTTTTCCCAGAACAATCTCATTGATTCGCCTTGCGGGGACTCCTAATGCCAGGGCAAGCCTGTTCTGGCTGAGATCCATCGGCTCCAAAAATTCTTTTTGCAGGATTTCCCCAGGATGAACCGGATCAAGTTTCTTTGTTGCCATTTTCTTCTCCTATTTAGTGATAATCAACAATTTCCACTTGAAAAGCATCACTGTCGTGCCATTTGAAGCAAATTCTCCATTGGTCATTGATTCTTATACTATGCTGTCCAAGCCTGTCTCCCTTGAGCTTCTCGAGTCTGTTAGCTGGCGGAATCCTGAGATCATTCAAGCTTGCAACACGATTTAAAATTCTCAACTTTCTCAAAGCTACTCGCTGCAGTATTTCGGGAAACTTCGAAGACCTCTGCCTTTTAAATATCTTTTCGGCCTCTTGATCCTTAAAGGACCGTATCATGTTATAAAATTACCACAATGAACGTTTAACGTCAAGCGTTAAATGCAACGCAAGAAAAGGAAAGGAAGGTGGTTTAAATGACTGGGCGCCTGAACGGTCCTGAGCAAAATAGAGGGGACAGCATGTCGAAATGGCTTCCCGAGGAGGACCTTTCGACAGGCTCAGGATAAACTCGGTCACTACGGTCGAAACATTCTGTTTCTCCCTGCGTCACCTTCCCTTCGGGTTCCTGACGCAGGACATTTGCTCTATTTTGATTTTGAAAGGTTTCGTAAAGAGGATAAGTCTCCTGCAACAAGAGCTTCTTTTTTGGCCCGAGACCAACGCTTAACCTGAGCCTCGCGCCTGCGTGCCTCACTGAACGTTTCATATTCTTCCGAATAGACGAGGGCAATAGGTGGAACAAGGGTTGTGGTCCTGCATGCTCGTTTGGTGTTGTGCTCTTCATAACGCTGTTTCAAATCAGCGGTTGCTCCAATGTAGAGCTTGCCGGATTTCAAACGAAGGATATAAAACCATGCAGGAATAGGCTTCCCCCCAATTTGAAACTGGCCGTTCGACTCGGCTCACGGCCATTCGATGCGTAATGGTTATTTTTTCTGGCCATCGGCCATGAGTAAGAAAAGGGTGCCCTAGCAAGATAGGCACCCTTTTCGCATCGAATGGCTCCCCGAGTAGGATTCGAACCTACGACCTAGTGGTTAACAGCCACCCGCTCTGCCGGTTGAGCTATCGGGGAATCTGACTAATCACCAATCACCAAATCCCAAATTCAAAATAAATTCGAATGATCCAATCTCAAAATGACCCACACCAAATTCCAATCAAGCCATGGATCGATGATTTTAGTTTAAAAGAAAATTTCAGGGATGGCAAGGGGAAATTTTCTTAGCCGCGGACGGTGGCCTCGTCTTCAAGGTGTGGCTCCGATTTTCTCATCGCCCGCTTCTTGTGCCAGGTTCTGACCATGTTGATCGGACCTGAAAAGGTGTAAGAGAAGATGGAGACAAAGAGGACGATCACCGGCTCCATGACAATGACGATCATGGAGAGGACGATGAAGATGAAGAGGCTGAAAGGTTTTCTTCGAGCCAGATCGAATTCTTTAAAGCTGAAGTACCGAATGCTGGAGACCATGAGGAAGGCCAAGAAGTAAATCATCACCAGAATAACAATGTCTTTGACCCATCCGGTCTCGATCAGACGGAGGTAGAGAAGGATGGTCAGGGCGATCATCGTGGCGGCTGCTGGAATCGGAAGGCCCTTGAAGTATTTTGTCTCGCCGGAGGCGGACATCACATTGAATCGGGCCAGTCTTAAAGCTCCGCACACAACAAAGAGGAAGGCGGCGAGCCAGCCGAATCGTCCATAGGGCCGCAAGGCCCAGCTAAAGGCGAGGAGGGCAGGGGCCACTCCGAAGGAGATCAGGTCAGCCAGAGAATCATACTGGACGCCGAATTTGGACGTGGCTCCGGAAAGCCGGGCCACTTTTCCATCCAAAACATCAAATACACCTGCAAGAAGAATGGCATAGGCAGCATATTCAAATTTCTCCTGGAAGACGGAGATGATGGCCCAGAAGCCACAGAAGAGGTTTCCCGTGGTGAAGAGGTTGGGGAGGATGTAGACCCCTTTTCGCATCTTAATTGGAGTTCTTCTTCTCTTCATGGCAATACCCGATGATGGATTCCCCTCCCTTGATATGCTGTCCCACCCTCACAATGGGCCGGACATCAATGGGGAGGTAGAGGTCAACCCTTGACCCAAACCGAATCATACCAAATATTTCTCCTCGATTCAAGAGGTCGCCCGTTTTTGCATAACAGACGATCCGTCTGGCCACAAAACCGGCAATCTGAACGAGCAGGATTTTGGACCGGTCCTCTGTCTCCATGACAAAAGCATTCTGCTCATTAAGAAGGGATGCTTTGTCACGGCTTGCCACTAAAAACCGGCCCGGATGATAACTCACTTCAAGAACCTTTCCGGAGGCAGGGGCGCGATTGATGTGGACATCGAGGGGAGACATGAAGATGGACACTTTTAATGCCCTCTGCTTTAAGAAACGGTCCTCTTCGCATTCTCCTACATAAATGACCCTGCCGTCCGCAGGAGAGAGGATGATATTTGGGAGGGGGGGAATCTTTCTCTTCGGATTCCTGAAGAAGTAAGCGATGAAGAGGGTGAGAAGGATCCCCGGGATCGTCAGAACCGTCCATCCCATCCCCGCAAAGAAGAGGGTGAGGATAGCTGAAGGGATGAGGAAGGGGAAACCTTCTCTGGCAATAGGCCATCGGTTCTGCGGCATTAGCGTTTCTTCTCTTTGAGCCAGCCCATCATGGAGCGCAGTTTCTTTCCCACGGTTTCAATGGGATGTTCGGCCTCCTTCTTTCTCAGGGCGGTGAAGACCGGCCGGCCCACCCGGTTCTCTATGATCCATTCCCTGGCAAACTGTCCATTCCGGACTTCTTCGAGGATGCGCTTCATTTCCTGCCGCGTCTCCTCAGTGATGATCCGTTTGCCACGCGTCAGATCTCCGTATTCGGCCGTGTCGGAAACTGAATAACGCATGTAGGAGAGGCCGCCTTCATACATTAAATCCACGATCAGTTTCAGTTCGTGGAGGCACTCGAAGTAAGCAATTTCTGGCTGATAACCCGCTTCCACCAAGGTATCGAATCCAGCTTTGATCAGTTCACTCACGCCTCCACAGAGCACGGACTGTTCTCCGAAGAGGTCGGTCTCGGTCTCCTCTTTGAAGGTGGTTTCAATCACGCCGGCACGGGTGGCGCCCAGACCTTTGGCATAGGCGAGGGCGGTCTTCCTGGCCTTCTTTGTAAAATCCTGATAGATGGCAAGAAGGGATGGGACCCCGGCTCCCTTCTCGTATTCCCTTCGCACCAGATGGCCCGGGCCTTTCGGAGCGATCATCACCACATCGATCTCTTTCGGAGGGACAATCTGGCCATAATGAATGTTGAACCCGTGAGAGAATAAAAGGGTCTTCCCCTTCCGGAGATGGGGTTTCACATCCTCATTATAGAGTTTGGCCTGGATATGATCCTGAGTGAGAATCTGGATGAGATCAGCCTGACGGGCGGCTTCGGCCGCTGGCACCGGCTTGAAGCCATGCTTAAGAGCGAGCTCATAATTTTCGCCCCCTTTTCGCTGGGAGACGATGACATCGAGGCCGCTGTCGCGCAGGTTCTGCGCCTGGGCATGTCCCTGGCTCCCATAGCCGATGATGGCGATTTTTTTCCCTTTCAGGTCTTTGAAATCCGCATCTTTGTCGTAATAGATCTTCATTTTTGCAACTCCTTTTTAACTCCCCCACCTGTGTCTTGCTTAGATAGAAAATAAATTGAGCGATTCTTTTGAGAATTTCCTGTGGCCGCAGGCTTCAGCCTGCGTTTCAAAATCACCCAAAGGGTGATTTGTAGGGCAAGGCTTTAGCCTTGCCTTGGAAGCAACCCTAAAGGGTTGCCCTACGATGAAATTCAAGAAAATCGCTCAATTTGGGTAGAAAATAAATGCCAAGGGTCAAAAGGTAAAGGTTAACCTGCCTGCCGGTAGGCAGGGATGCCCGTTTCGTCAAGGGGTCACGTCTTTCACCAAATGACTCTTAGTGGAACCAACGTTTGTCGTTGTCGATGCTCGTATCGAGGCTCGTCAATAGAAACTGGATGCTCGAGCTTCGTTTTCAAAGCTTCTTGCTTCGATACCAGCTTTGTCACCGTAAACCCATTTTCTTTGGTGGTCACCTTAACCGATTGACGCTAAACGATACGGGCCTCCTAACCGTGACCTTTGCTATTAAGTCAGTTCGGTCATGGCCTTGCTTCCTCTTGACATGGCCACACGGCCGGTCCTGACCAGCTCCTTGATGCCCAGAGGCTTCAGGAGAGAGAGGAGGGCGTCGATTTTCTTCTCGTCCCCTGTTATTTCAATCGTATAGGTCTTGGCTCCCACATCGATGACCTTCCCCCTGAAAATATCGACGATCCGGAGAATCTCCTCACGGGTTTTTTCGGTGGCTAAAACCTTGACCAGAATCATCTCTCTTTCCACAAAGTCCTTGTCAATGAGGTCGACCACTTTAATGACAGGAATCAGTTTGTTCAGTTGTTTGAGCACCTGTTCGATGATCTGATCGTCCCCGCGGGTGACGATGGTCATGGTCGAAACGGCAGGGTCGAGGGTTTCTGCCACCGAGAGGCATTCGATGTTAAACCCCCTGCCGCTGAAGAGGCCAGCGACCCGGGCCAAAACGCCGAATTCATTTTCAACTAAAAGGGTAATCACATGCCTCATTAAAGCCTCGTATCTATAAGATCCACTTGGATCGGCATTCAAGTTCAAATGTCAAAATCCAAATGTCAAAGGAATGTCAAAATTCAAAAAACTTATACCCCAATTGAGTGAAAAAAATTTGCTCGATTGATCTGCAAACATGTCAGTTGGGCTATTTAAAGGTTTGTTAAACCCTATTTTAAAATCCCCCTTATTCCCCCTTTTCCAAAGGGGGATAATAATGAGTTCTCCCCTTTGGCAAAGGGGAGTTAGAGGGGATTTTGTCAAAACATTTTCACTCGATTGGAGTTATAATTTTAAATTTTAGGTTTAATTTGAACTTGATTCACCTTTGGTTCATCACTCCGTGCGAGCTTTGGAATTTGACCTTTAATTTTTAAACGAGCCTCATCTGGTTCAGGGGCTCTCCTGCCGGGACCATGGGATAGACATTCTCCTCCGGATCGACGACGAAATCGATCACCACCGGCTCGGGAATGGAGAACGCCTTCTTCAGGACAGGGACAACCTCTTCGGGCCTGATCGCCCTCAGGCCCACCGCGCCATACGCCTCTGCAAGTTTAACGAAGTCAGGAGAAACTCCTTCGAGAGAGGAAGAGGCATAGCGTTTTCCGTAGAAAAACTCCTGCCACTGCCTGACCATCCCAAGGCAGCCATTGTTCAGAATGACCACTTTGACCGGCAATCGATACTGGACAACCGTGGCCAGTTCCTGTGAGTTCATCTGGAAGCTTCCATCGCCAGAGATGCCGATGACCAGCCTGTTTGGAAAAGCGACCTGGGCTCCAATGGCAGCCGGAAGACCGTAACCCATTGTTCCCAGTCCGCCGGAGGTGAGAAAGGTTCTCGGCTTCAGATATTTGTAAAACTGGGCGGCCCACATCTGATGTTGTCCCACCTCGGTGGTAATAATGGCTTCTCCTCCGGTCAGCTCATCCATCTTCTCGATGACATACTGGGGCTTGATGATCTGTTCCTGCTGGTAGTTCATGTTATAACTGGCTTTCCAGTTCTCAACCTGGCGGTGCCATTTCTGAAGCCCTTCCCTGAAAGAGCGGATCTCCTCCTTTTCGAGCAGGGAGAGTATATTTGAAAGAATGCGTTTGCAGTCTCCCACGATGGGAAGATCAACCCTCACATTTTTGCTGATCGAAGTGGGATCGACATCGATATGGATGACCTTGGCCTGTGGGGCAAAGGATTCGAGTTTTCCGGTGACACGATCGTCAAATCGGGCTCCGACCGCGATAAGAAGATCGGACTCCATCACCGCCATATTGGCCTGATAAGTCCCATGCATTCCGAGCATTCCGAGGGAGAGGGGATGATTCCCGGGAAAGCCTCCCAGTCCCATAAGCGTCATGGTGACAGGGATTCCAAACTTTTCCGCCAGGTGGAAGAGCTCCTTCGAGGCGTTGGAGGAGATGATTCCGCCGCCGACATAGAAGAGCGGCTTCTTCGACTTCAGGATGAGATGGATCGCTCTCTGAATCTGGCCGGGATGACCTTCGAGCGTAGGCCTGTATCCGCGAATGGACACTTTTTCAGGATATTTAAACTCCGCGGAATCGATGAGAATATCTTTGGGGAGATCGACGAGAACCGGCCCCGGCCTTCCGCTCCGGGCAATATAAAAAGCCTCCTTGAGAATCCGGCTTAAGTCTTTAAGCTCTTTTACCAGGTAATTATGTTTGGTGCAGGGCCGGGTGATTCCCACGATGTCAGCCTCTTGAAAGGCATCATTTCCAATGAGGTGGGTGGGAATCTGACCGGTGAGGATGACGATGGGGATCGAGTCCATATAGGCTGTTGCAATTCCAGTCACAGTATTGGTGGCGCCCGGCCCGGAGGTAACGACTACGACGCCCACCTTTCCGGAAGCGCGGGCATAGCCGTCTGCCGCATGGACAGCCGCTTGTTCGGGG
>VGRU01000085.1 GCA_016875255.1 Deltaproteobacteria bacterium | reverse complement strand
GAAGGAGATGAAATTATCCGGTGGGTGAGTCTTCCTCTTGGAATTGTTCGATTTACTGAAAAATTTCTTATCTCCGATCCGGTCAAAGACGAAGAATACGGGGCCATGGTCGAGGAGATACGGAAACAACTACCACACTTTCCCGTTTCGGAACATCCTTTTTCCTTGGTATCGATCGGAGGCACAGGAACGGCTTTGGCCTCTGTGGAACAGGGGTTGGAGAAGTTTATGATTGAGAAAATCCACCGATTCGTCCTGACAAGAGAAGCCCTCAAAACCCAGTTGTCTCTTTATCGCTCGAAGACCATTGAAGAAAGGGAAAAAATAAAAGGACTTCCATCCGCCCGGGCGGATGTCATCCTGGCAGGCGGGACAATCCTCTATCTCATCATGGAGAAGTTCGATTGTTCATTCCTTAGGGTCAGCGCTCACGGAGTGAGATACGGCCTCATCTATAAAAAATTGCGGAATGCGGAATACAAAATCCTTCCCCTAGTCGCCGGGGAACTCAACAGAGCTAAACTCTAAACCCTAAACACAAAATCCTAAATGAACCTAAAACTCCAAACAAAAAACTCAAAAAGGCTGTTTTGAGTTTTAGATTTTGAGTTTGTTTAGAGTTTAGCCTGCCTGCCGGTAGGCAGGGTTTTCGAGTTTAGAGTTTAACATCACTATTTTATGCTTACGAAACAATCTCCTGCAAAGATCGCTTAACCTGCCTTGGCAACAAGCTGTTTTAGAATGAGAGTGACCAGAACGATGAATCTCCCCTGGCCTGTATTTTTAGGGCCGATGGGAACCTCCCCCTTACAGAAGACGAGATCCCCCTTCTTAAAGGATTTATCCTCATCTCCGATGGTCAGCGTCCCCTCCCCCTCCACGCCATAGAGGATCACTTCCAGAGCGCCGGGATGAGGATGAGATGGCATCGCCTGACCCGGCTCAAAGCAGATCAGCACCGCTGCGCCCGCATCACCAATATGGATCTGCTTGGGCACAAAATTCTCTTTGGAAAACTCCGCCTTTTCATAAAGATGAATCGGTTCCATAAATAACTCCTCGTTAGAGGAGCGCTACGCTTAAGGATCACTTCGTTAGAGGGTTAAAGAACTTGCCTCTAACCTCAAGTTCTCCGAAGGGGAACGCTCCTCAAGGCCCGTCTTGGGGCCGATCGTTTATTCTTTTACAGTTCATTCAACTCTTTCACAATGACTTCGGGATCGATGTTGTGCATCATTGCCCCGAAGGAGACCGATTCCATATTCATCCCGGGACAGGTGAAGCACCCTGTCCCAAAATATTTCTGGATCACTTTGACGGCTTCTGGATTTGCCTTCAAAACCTCTCCAATCACCATGTCCTTATTGAATTTTTTCTCAGCCATGTGAAACCTCCAAAATTTTGTTTGAGGATTGCTTTGCTTCAGGAGCGTTTCACTTGAGGAAAAATCTTTTGCCTCCAACCTCAAGTCCCGTTCATGGGACGCTCCTCCAGCCTTTAACCTTTTTCTGCTGGTTGCGGCGCCATGCTCTTCCACAAATTGACGATAAAAAGAAAGATCGAAACTCCCTGCCCGAATCCAAAGAGAATGGCCAGCGTATGCCATACTCCGCCCAGCGAAGCCTCCAAAATCCAGGAAACGGAGAGACCGATGAGGCTGATATTGGCAAGCCAGACTTGAATATTTCCAAGGCGGTGGCTATAGACAGGCCTCCCCATGAAGCGCGGCAAAATATGATACCCCACCCCATAGACCATCATCGCCATAAAGCCCAAAAGATTGATATGGGTATGGACCCTTGTGAGGATGAACCGTGTATCAGGCCACAAGACCATACATACCCCTGTGATCGCCCCGATCCCAAAATAGATCAAACTCGCTTTGACAAAGGCTTTTGCATACTTATCCATTCAATTACCTCCAACGTTTCATTCATTTATTTGTTGATTTTTCCATTCCTTGTCTCCGAACTATCGCAATTACCCCCCATGAATCAGCGCGGGTAAACATCGCGTGCAGACCCAGAGATCCTCTCCCGCCTTGCGGCAGGGCAGCAATACTCCCTGATGTTCTGTTTTACCACAGACAAAGCAACTGATCTCTTTTTTCCCACTCTTATCAGCCATCTCTCCCTCCTTTCAATTTTATTTTAAAAATAAACCATTTCTGCCAAAAAGATATTGACTTAAATCAATTCTTTAAATTTATTGTTCTCCCAATCCCCCCATCACCCTATCTCCCCCTTCCCCTCCCCTCATCTTAAATAATGATACAACATATCCACCCTGCCATGTTTGATCATGTACATGCCGGAAAACTTCATGATCTCCCGGATTTTTTCCTTATATTCCCCCTTGTAGCATTGGGTCTCGCACTTCTTGCACATGGGTTTGGGGTCGTGGGGGCACTTTAACCTCATCGTCAGACCGTAGGTCAGGAGCTTTGTGCATTCAGGGCAGAGGGTAATCTCTTTCTTCTCAATTTCTCTGATATCATATAAACGGAATGAAAATGGACTTCTATCACCGTTGTGATTCTCCCTGCAAAATATCTCTACAAATTTCATCAAGGTCCTGATGTCCGCCTTCTCTTTTTCTGAGATCTTTCCCTTCCCTGCCATAAGCCTTATCCTGAATTCCTTTGAGATGAATATAACTCCTCTACTCAAAGACTTCCTTGACCTAAGTCAATAGAATAAGTTAAAAAGTTTCGAGTTTCGAGTTTCAAGTTAAAAGAGAGGCCTAAAATGCCCTAAACGATCTATTGGGATAAAAGTTAGATCATCCACTTTGAGGCACTTTAGGCAATTTAGTCACTTTAGTCACTTTGTTCAATTTCTCATTTATGGACTTCTTCTTTGAACCCAATGGAATCGCAGTGGTAGGAGCCACCCCTGAACCTTACAGCGGAGGGAGAAATCTACTCGCCAATCTCACCCTCGGCTATAAAGGCCCCATCTATCCGGTAAACCCAAAATATGATGAGATTCTTGGATTGAAATGCTATCCCCGGGTCTCGGAGATCAACGGTCCCCTCGATCTCGCCATCATCTTTGTCCCGGCAAGGGCAGTTCCTCAGGTTCTCGAAGATTGTGTGACGAAAAGGGTCCGGGGAGTCATGATTGAATCGGGCGGCTTTGCCGAAGTGGGCCCCGAAGGAAAAGCGCTCCAGGACCAATGCCTTGCCATTGCGAGAAGGGGAAGGATCCGGATATGGGGACCCAACTGTATGGGTCTGATTGACATGGCAAAACCCTATGTCTTCTCTTTCGTCATTCCGAAAGATATGCAGGAGGCAATCCGTCCGGGTCATATCTCTCTCATGGTTCAAAGCGGGCTTCTATCCGGAGGATTCATCATCACCCTCATGGGTAATAAGACCCTTGGCCTGGCAAAGGTCTGCTCCATCGGCAACAAATGCGATGTGAGTGAAATTGAACTCCTGGAGTATCTCCTGAACGATCCTGCCACTAATGTCATCTGCCTCTACCTCGAATCCTTCATCAACGGACGGCGCTTCTTCGAACTTGCAGCTTCATCGGATAAACCCATCGTCGTGCTCAAGGGCGGAAAGACACCCTCCGGAGCAAAGGCTTCCTTCAGCCATACGGCCTCTCTGGCCGGCAACTACGAGTTGATCAGGGGGATCCTCAGGCAGGCCCGTGTCATTGAGGCTGATGATTTTTTTGAGATGATGGACATAGCCAGAACCCTTGAAAAGGATTTCCACATCCAGCGATCCCCTGCGGGAAAGCCGAGGATCGCCATACTGACCTACAGCGGCGCTTCGGGAATTGTGACTGCAGACCATATGGAAAAATATGGTCTGACCCTGGCGCATCTTTCCCCTCAAACCCGGAAACGATTGGAAGAACTTTCCCCTGACTGGATGCCTATCCATAATCCCGTGGATTACTGGCCTGCAATAGAAAAGAACGGCCCGGCTCTCGCTTACAAACAGGGCCTTTCAGCCCTTCACGATGATTCTGGAGTCGATGGGATCATTGTTCACATCTATGCCGGACATGGAATATGGCTTCTTGATCCGAAGGAGATTCTATCAGGCGTGAAAGGGCCGAGAAAACCCATCCTCTTCTGGTTAATCGGGCCGGAGAGTGTTCGGGAGGCCACACGATTGCCCCTCGAAGAAGAAGGCTGGCCAACCTTCCACGAAATCCACCGGACCGTCCGCGCCATGGCCAGCCTTTTTGAATATTGCCGTTAATCCAGGAACGGAACAACCAGTGATTTCAGTGGAATAAACACTCCTTCCAATGGTATCAATTTAGCGCTTTGAAAAAACTGATCTAATCCCCCTTCATCCCCCTTTGCCCGCTGCGCCAGCGCATGCCTGCCGCGACGGTGCGCGAGCACGGCGGGCGCGGCGAGTCAAAGGGGGGAAAGGTTTCTCCTCCCTTTGGTAAAGGGAGGTTGGGAGGGATTTTACAAGACGATTTCAAACAACTAAATTGATACTTTCAATAAAAATCTGTATCTCCGCCCTTACAACAAGGATTTTTGTTTTTTGTCATCCTTGGTTCGGGATCTCGATTTTGGGTTTAGAGAAGGCGGTTTTTAGAGGCTTACCCTGTGCGTGGGGGTTCTTTATTTGTTATTAAACACCTTAAAACCCTCTAAGTAGTCTTCAAACTCTATGGGGGCTTCTGTACCAAACTCGGCAAGAAGGTCTATGGCTTCACTTATCGATATATCAAGCTTTTTGGCCAGACCTTCCAGAGAAAGCTTTCCCCCCTTGTAATGCTTGAGCATTAGAAATTCCCAGCCATAATCAAGAAGCTCACGAGCCGCTGTTGATCTGTCCTTTCGTTCCAGTCTTGAGAATTCATCAAGCCTCTCCAAATCTCTATCCTTCAATCTCAGGCTTATCACACTCATCCATTTCCTCCTTTAAGACGTTTCGCAGCATCCTCGATTATTTTTTTACTGTATCGGCCATAATGGGATAGTTTTTCAAGTTTTTCAATAGCCATTGGAAGTTCCAATCTATTCTGAGAGACCAGATTAAAAAGAAAGTGGATGGCAGTTGTAAATCTCTGGCCGATAACTTTACATGCTTTTATCGTCGGGCCATCATCCACAGCTATCGGACAGTTGAGACTTCTGGCTAACCAGAGAGATTCAGCTTCTCCAGCCTCTATTCTAAAGTCTCTTTGGATCTTTTTAATTGCCTCTAAATTCCCCGCCCTTTTTACTTCAATCTTTTTTTCTTTGATAAGGGTCGTGATCAAAAGAGAATCTATGCTTTCCTTTGAGAGGCATTCTGCTTTGACTTTTTCTGGGACAATGATTTTTACTTCCCCTGCTATTTTTCTTAGCAATTCTATTTTTGCAAGGAGAATAAGCGTTGAGGCATCAAAAACGATCTCCATGTTTACAATCTACTACATGCGTAATTGTTTGTCAAGGACGCAATCTGAGATCTGTCAATCTGAGATCCCAATCTGAGATCTCTGGAAAACTACTTTTCGCTCTCTGATTACATAGATTTCAAAAAATGATTCCACAGATTTTTCTTTATTTATCAATGCGTTTCTAATCTGTGTAATCGGTCCCTAATCGATGTAATCAAAGATTTCTGGACTTTTCCGGAAATCTCAATCTTTTATCGAGGCCACACCATTTGTGAACTTTTTCTCTTTGACAACGTTAATAAATCCAAATACAATAGCTTCCAGTCTCTGCGTAGGATAATCCAAATGTTTTTTAATCTATTACTCCGTTCACCCTGAGCCTGTCGAAGGGTGTTTTAGCATTTGTGCAACAGGGTCTAATAAACCTGTAACCCAACCCAATATTTTTCAAATCAAAAAGGAGGGCTTTCATAAAGAGGATTATATTACTATTGCTGTTTATAAGTTTAATTTTTGCTTCCTTTGTTGACATTGCGATATCTTCAGAATCTGTAAAATTAATAACTGAAGACCAAAAACAGATTTATGCCACCTATTATCCGCCACCTTCTGATAATGCTCCAGGAGTGATTTTCATTCCTGATGCCCGGTGCGATGGTATTTTATTTGGCGGCCGTTTTCCTTCAAATCTTAACAACGCAGGTTTTGCTGTTTTAGTTATGGATCTCAGGTACAAAGACCTCATTGCAAGGGCAAGGGGAAGGGAAGAACAAATTAAGCTTCTTCAAAGTCAGGATACATATGCTCCTGTCAATTATGATCTCAAAAGCGCGCTTGACTTCCTTACTGCCCAGAAAGGAGTGGACCCCGATCGGATTGCTTTGTTGGGAACAAGCTATGGTTCAAGAGTAGCTTTGCACTCAGGAGCAAAATACAAGGTGAAGGCTTTGGTTTTAGTTTCTCTCTCTGGCCAAGAAGCCCTTCCTGGAAAAGCGGTTCGGGAGCTCTTGGAGGAATATGGGGGTAAACCCATTCTCTTTATGACCTCGGAAAAGGATTGGGGAGGAAATTATAAGGCTGCTGAGCACAATAAACTTTATTTTGGCTGGGCAAAAGGAAAAAAAGAATTAAAGATTTGGCCGGGTTCTGACCATGGAATTGACATACTTGATGTTAGGGATGCTTCTGACTTCGCCATTAAGTGGCTGAAGGAGAATCTTTAGAAATGTAGGATTTCATTTATGAAGAAGAGATAACCCAGAAGGGGTGAATGAGATGGGAAAGAAAAGCCTTTGGTTTTATCTGATTCTATTTTTTACCATCGTATCATTATTTGGATGTGCGATGCGTCCACCCGTAAAAAACCTTCAAATAACAACATCGAATTTACCCCCGAGACATCTTGTTGAGAACGTTCCCACCTATCGTCAGCCTTATATGGATTGCGGGCCCACTTCCCTCCGGATGGTATTGAATTTCTATGGAATGAATTCATCTCAAGAAGAGGTTGGCAGAGCAAGAAGGGGAAGGGGAACCATCGTCTCCGATATGGAATCCTATCCGAGAGGTCAAGGGTTTGAAGTCTATACCTTCTGCGACTGGAGAAAGGACGAGACAAAATATTTACTTGCTCAGGGGTATCCATTGGTGGTTTTAGGGGTACCCCCTCCAGAGTGGTATAAGACTGGAAGATATTCGGGCGAGGGACACTATGTGGTGGTAGTGGGATACGATGATCAAAAAAAGATATTTATTATTCATGACCCAAGCCCTGGCAGAAAAATTGAGATTTCTTATGAGGTTTTTAAAGATTTTCATCGTTCTCATCCAACCCATGGCAATTATGTGCTCTGTATTTATCCAAAAAGAAAATAAAAATGTTTGACCCTGATTCCTGTTGGAAAAATTTAAAATTAGAGTATAAAAAAGCTACGATTACTTTAATTACTTGGGCCAAAGAAATATTGATTCGAAACAGGAGGGGTGGATATGAATCCGTTTAGATATTGTGGCATCAGCCTATTGGCCATTTTTCTATTCATAACCATCGCTTTTCCACAGGAAACCCAAACCGGTGAACAAATTTGGATACCAATCAAAGTATCTTCCTTTTTGGGTGGGAAAAAAGAATTGAAACTCGAAGCCACGCTCTACAAACCCGAAGGACATGGGCCTTTTCCTCTCCTTATCTTCAATCATGGGTCAACCGGCCCTGGGAAAACCCCTGCTAAGCAGACATTGCGATGGGAATCATTTGGAAAGCTTTTTACTCAATGGGGATTTGTCGTGCTTGCTCCTATGCGGCGTGGCCGTGGGCAATCTGAGGGGGAATATGAAGAGCCTTACTGGTGCAGTGATGTTGAAGTTGATCGAGGCATTAAAAATGCAACTCAAGATTTGGACGCTGTTTTTGCCTATGTGAAGTCTCTTCCTTACGTTGACTCCTCCCGTACCGTGCTCTCCGGAGTATCCAGGGGGGGATTCTATCTGTTGTCTACGCGGCGGAACGTCCTGCCTCAGTAAAGGCTGTAATTAATTTTGTGGGCGGATGGATGGGTGAGGGTTGTACAAAATACATGTACGACCCCAATCTCAGGTATTTTAAAAGATCCGGAGCAAAGACAACTACTCCCATGCTTTTTTTATATGCAGATAATGATAGCTATTACTCGAAAGAAGCCATCAAGAGCTATGCGAGAGCCTTTGAAAAGGCTGGCGGTAAGATAACTTTCCGCCTTTATGAATTGGTGGGGGAAGATGGACATCATCTTTCACGTTATCGGAATGTCTGGCTGAAGGATATGGAGGATTTCTTGGAATCAGTCCATTTGTTATCAATTGAGCAGAAACCAAAGGCTGAATGATCTGATAAGGAGGATCGAACGAAAAGGGCAGGACTTTTAAAGATCAGAAAGTCTGATTATTCCTTTTGTTCCTTTCATTCTCTCAACGAATTTGTAATCTGCGGTAATGAGGGGCTTCCCTTCTATTCTTGACAATGCAAGGAAGTAGGCATCGTAAACAGGAATATTAAATTTGAACCCAATGGTGATTGCATCTTCCATCACTTTTTTGTCCGCCCTTCTTACCTCCAACCCCATATCAAATACAGAATCCAGAGCCTCATTCACATCCTTTGCCGAAAAGTTGGGGTTATACCGGAGCGCATTGGCCAGTTCGTAAAACAATAATTCCGGAATGATGAAAAGTATGGATCGGTCGTGGTGGTTTTGTCTCAGCCGAAGAGAATGATCGAGGTCATTTTCTCCAAACCCGCTGAACCATTTAAGAACCACGGAGGTATCCAACACATATTCTTTCATGAATGTTTCTCTCTCCATTTCCTTAACTCAGAGACAGAGTCCCAATTGCCTGATTTCTTCCTCAACCTGTCCTGAACTTCGATAGCATGCCCAATTTTTTTCCTCTTGATCTCTTCTGCTTTTTGATATTGATAGTCTTTGATCAACCTTTGAGCCGCTTCCCTTAACAACCGGCTCCTGCTTTTCCCCTCCTCCCTTGCGATCCGGTCAATTTCTTCGATGATATCTTCTTTGAAAACAGTATTGATCCTCATCATTTTTATGCCTCCTTATTACACACTTCCTATGTGTAGGATAAATGATCTACTCTTTTTTGTCAACTTTTATTCGAGGCTGGTTACCGGCTCAGAGAAGATGAAAGAGAAGGTGGGGTGGGTTCCAGGATATCCAGATCTGGAGACGATCACTGAGACAGCCTGGAGATGGCACCGTAATCATACTGAGGGTTATGGCGATGTGAGGTAAACCCCGTTAGAAATTCCAGCGGGGCATCATTTCTAACGGGGTAAAAGCGGATTGATATTTCTTTGACCTCAGAGAGGAGTTAAATTTAATATTTTTCGGGCCTCCTCGGGAGCTGCTACTTCTCTTCCAAACTCCTTTGAAATCCTCACTATCCTCTCGACCAACTCCGCATTGGTCTTGGCCAGCACTCCCCTGGAGTAGTAGAGATTGTCCTCCAGTCCAACCCGGACATGGCCGCCCATGGTCATGGCGATCATTGCCATGGGAAGCTGGCCGATTCCGGTTCCGATAACCGACCACGTGGAGCCTGCGGGGATAATTTCTGAAAGATGGAGAATGGACTTTACCGTAGCAGACATCCCTCCGATGACTCCCAACACAAATTGAAAGTGGAGCGGAGGTTTTAGAAGGCCCTTTTCCAGATACCGAATGCAGGTTTCAACCATTCCAGCCTCAAATACCTCCAGCTCAGGCTTAATTCCCTTGGCCAGTGTCTCTTTGGCCAGAAGTTCCAAAAACTCCGGAGGATTGAGAAAGACATTCTCCCTCATATTGACAGAGCCTGCGTCAAAAGAGACCAGTTCCGGATTTAAGGCTAAGGGAACAAGCCTCTCGCGAAATTCGAGATTTCTACCCGGAATGCCGCTCGTGGTCAGGCAGAGGATGGCGTCGGTCTCGCTTCGAATACGGTCCACCACCTCCTTAAAGATGGAATAGTCCTGGGCCCCCAGGCCGGTCTTCGGATCCCTGACATGGATATGAAGGACCGAAGCCCCTGCCCTCCACGCCTCAATGCCAGACCGGGCAATCTCCTCGGGCAAAATGGGGATATACGGCGTCTGCTGTCTTGTGATTCGCGATCCTGTAATGCCGACCGTAATGATCAATTTTTCCATTCGACCTGTCCTATTTTTTTTCAATCCGCAATCCGCATTCCGAATTCCGAAATGTGTTGAAAGGTTCTCTTCAGTATCTCAATGATCTCATCGATCTGGTTCTCTTCGATGATTGGGGGCGGGCCTATCATCACCATGTCGCCATTCACTCCATCGACAAAACCAGTACCGGGGTAGAGGACGAGACCGTTCTCAAAGGCAGAATCGATCACTTTCTCCGTAAATCTTTCCGTTCTCGGAAAGGGCCCCTTTGTTTTCTGGTCTTTAACAAATTCGACAGCCGTCATCAACCCTTTTCCCCTCACATCGCCCACAAAAGGAAAATCTTTCAACTCCTCTAACCTCTTCAAGAGATAGTCGCCCTTCCGGGGACATTGCTCGATCAACTTTCTCTCCTCGATGAACCGGAGCACGGCCAGGCCCACTGCGCAAGCGACCGGATGGTGCGAAAAAGTATGGCCATGGACAAATCCGCCTGTCTTCTCCTTCAATCGATCCACAGCCTTGCCCCGCGTGATCATCGCTGAGAGAGGAAAATACCCTCCGCTCATCCCTTTTCCAAGGACCATGATATCAGGAGTAAGATTCCAGTGCTCAATAGCAAACCATCTCCCTGTCCTGCCCATTCCGGTCATCACCTCGTCATCGATCAGGAGGATTCCGAATCGGTCGCAGATCTTCCTGATCAGCGAAAGATATCCGTCCGGAGGGACAAGGGCCCCGATCGTTGCACCTCCGACAGGCTCGAGGATGACCGCTGAGATCGTCTCAGCCCCCTCCATCTGAATGAGAGTTTCAAGCGCCTTTGCGCACTCGAGTTCACATTGGGGATAGGAAAGGTTGAAGGGGCACCGGTAACAGTAAGGCGGCGAGAAATGCGGAAAGTCGATCAGAAGCGGGAGATAGGGCTTTCTCATCCCGATGCGGCCGGTCAGGGAGAGGGCTCCGAGAGTGTTTCCGTGGTAACTGTGCCACCTTGCAACGACACGCCATCTCTGTGCCTGCCCTGAATCCAAGAAATATTGTCTTGCGAATTTGATGGCCGCCTCAATTGATTCGGAGCCTCCGGAGAGAAAGTAGATTTTCTCCAATCCTTCCGGCAGGATTTTCCCGAGCGCCTCTGCATATTCCTCAATCGAACCCGTGGTAAACTGGGTCCCATGGACATAGCCCACCTTGCCCATCTGCTCCATCATCTTCTGGAAGATTTCACTATGCCCATGCCCGATATTCGCCACCAGAGCGCCGCCGGAGCCGTCAATATACCGCTTTCCCTTCTCATCATAAAGATAGATGCCTTCTCCACGGGTAGCCAGAGGATAGACTCGGCCTAATTTCCGGTAAAAAACGTGTCCTTTGGGATAGGTGAACTCCATTCCGCACCTCGATGATCAATGAATTTCTTCAAATAGATTGACATTTTTTAACCTTTCCCCATTTTCTTTTCAAGGAAAATTTAGGAGGGGCAGATTAAGTTGAACCTAAATTGAGCTATTTTTTCACCCTTCACAAGGGGGGCGGGGAGACCGAAAAGCCTTTTAGAGCGATCACCTTTGATGGGTTGAATCAACCATGGAGATAGTTCAATGATCACCTGTTTGGCGAAAGCTTATGGTCAATTGCCCAAACTTTCAACATATCGCATTCTAAAAGGGTTTGAGGCATCCCTGCCTCCCTTGTGAAATAGGGTGAATCGCTCAATTTAAGTTGAAGAAAAAGGAAATTCTTGTCGAACCAATCGTCAGGATTGTCGAATGAGAGGTGTGATTAATCTGTATTAGGCCTGTTGTGAAACTGGCGCGATCCGCGTTTCAAAACTTTTACATTTCTCTAACCTCTTAATATTTCCCAGAAATTGAAGCGATAGGGGATTACAAATCTAAAAGATCTGAGTGGATTGGCACGGTCGTTGCTTTATAAGAAAATAAAAATTCAAATGAAAGGAGGTGAATCGAATGAAAAAGAGTCTGATTGCATTGAGTTTAGTGGTCATCATGGTTTTGGGAGCCATTTCTGTTTATGCTTATGGCCCGGGTCATGGTCCTCGCGGGAAAGGCGGTCAAGGTGGTCCTTGCTGGGAATCTTCCGATTCCGGCAAGGCGGCTGCTTTAACGCCTGAGCAGAAGACGAAGTTTCAGGAATTGCGCCAGAAGTTTGTGGATGAGACAGCAAAGATTAGGGGTGCTCTTCTGACCAAAAAACTGGAGCTCCAATCCCTCTGGACCAATCCAAAGGCCGAAGCCAAGGCCATTGTCGATAAAGAGAAAGAGTTGAGAGATCTCCAAAACCAGATGAGGGATAAGGGCTTGCAGTTTAAATTGGAAGCTCGTCAATTCCTCACGCCTGAGCAGATTGCCGGGTTCAGGTCGGGATGCGGAATGGGTTCTGGGTTCGGCCCTGGCGCCGGCCGGGGACAGATGAGAGGCCGTGGAATGGGCCCTGGGCAGGGACAGTGTTTCTAATCATGGTCACAGGCCAGACAATAAAAAGGGAAGGCGCAGGCCTTCCCTTTTTATTTTTGACCCATTCGGCTACACACGACTATCTTTTGAAATGAGTGTCATAGCCCCGCTCAGGGTCAAACCTGACCCTTCGGCCTGAAGCTCACTAGGCTTCAAACTGAAAGGTCGAAGGTTTGACATTTTCAATCTATTTCGATATGGTTAAAATAGGAGCAAGGCCGAAAGGAACGATTACCGAATGAAATTGAAGATAGCCGTCTTCTCTCTCGTTCTCATCTTTCTGCTTCCGATCTTCTCCCATGCTCAACCGATGGGAATGAGGCCCTGGAGAAAAGATGGACGGTGCGGAAGGGCATCAGACCTCCATCTCTCTCCGGAACAGGCAAAGGGACTCAACCTTCTACAACAAACCTATCTCCAGGAAACACAACTCCTTCGGGCTCAACTCGTCACCAAGCGGCTCGAATTCCGGGAACTCCTCATCAATCCCGCCATTAAAACAGAATCTATCCGGACCAAATATATCGAGATGGTTGAGACACAGTCCAACTTGGAGGAGAAGGCCATCGAATACATGGTGAAGATCCGGGGTTTACTCACGCACGAACAGCTCAAATCCTGGTGCCCTGAGCAGGAGTTTCCTCTTTTTCAGCGAATGAGGCCCGGCCATGGCCCCATGGGGCCTATGAGCCCCAGGAGAACCTTACCCCCGGAAGAATAGGAAGGGATGCCGATTGTTCGGAAACAGCAACAGCAAGAAAATAAGCAGAAGCTTCTCGCCTGTCTATCTTGCGGTTTTCTCCGGAATCATTCTCATCATTCTGATCATTAACGGCCTCCTTGAAATCCACCGCACTCAAAAGGGATTCCATCTCCTCCTCGAAAGAGAGGCTACCGTCCTCAT
>VGRU01000084.1 GCA_016875255.1 Deltaproteobacteria bacterium | reverse complement strand
ACTTCCTCCTCCAGCACCTTTCTGCCTTCAAGAATCCGCTCATAGCCCAGCGGGCTGACATCCAAAGTCTCATAACGCCTGAGGCGTATCCATTCCGAAAGGGCTTTGCCCACGGCAGGCGCCTGCTGAAACCCATGACCGCTGAAACCCACTGCCATGTAGAAGCCCCGGACCTCTGGATGCTCTCCGATGATTCCATTGGAGTCCCACTGATTGACCTCATAAAGCCCTGCCCACCCGCTGACCACTTTCAGCTCGTCGAACAGGGGGATACGGTGTGCAAGAGAAGGCCAGATCGCTTCCTGAAAATAATTTCGATCCCACACGTAATTGAATCTCGGGGGCTCTTCCTTCCGGGATTTCCCGGTAAGGATCTGTTTGCCTGTCTCGTGAAGGAAATAGACTCCCGAGGTATCGATCACCAGAGGAAGGTCATACTCAAAGAGCCGCGGCGGCTTAACCAGATAGACCATCCTCCGCACAGGAACAACCGGGATCTCTATCCCCGCCATCTTTCCCACCTCTCCGGCATAGGGGCCGGCCGCATTCACAATCGAAGAGGAGAAATAAGTTGTTCCATCTTTTGTCTTCACCCCTTCGAGACGCTCCCCTTTCCGCAGAATTTCCACCACCTCCTGATGGATATATTCCACGCCCAGATGTCTCGCCTTCCTCACGAACCCCTGGAGCACGCTGTGCGGGTCCATATATCCATCGCCAGCGGAGAAGGAAGAGCCGACCAGGTCCTCCGTGTTGAGATCGGGAATGAGCTGAAGAGTCTCTTTAACATTAAGGAGCTGTGTCTCAACACTGAGCGATTTTTGAAAGGCCTGGTGCCTTACAAGAATAGGCCAGTTCTTCTCGCTTCCCAAAAAGAGATAGCCCCTGGGTTTAAAGTCGATCTCAGGCCGCTCTCCCCCCATCTCCATCCTCTCGCCAAACTCCTGATAGAAGGTAAGACTGTACCGGGAGAGCAGGACATTGACCTCTGTGCTGAACTGTCTCCGGATTCCTCCTACGCTGAGGACAGTGGAAGCCTTTTCGTAAGTGGAATCTTTCTCAAAGACAGCGATGCGGCCCTTAAACCCGTCATTGGCAAGATGGTAAGCAATGCTCGATCCCATCACGCCGCCGCCGATGATCAGAATATCAAAACTCCGTTCTTCGTTCATAGGAGAGGTTCCCATTCCGGTCATCCCAATTCTTTATCTGCTTAACAACAGGTTCGGAAGCCACAGGGCGATCTGAGGAAAGAAGAAGACAAGCGCCAGGCCAATCATTTGGAGAACCATAAACTCCGCCATCCCCTTATAGATATCCAGCAACTCCCACTTCGGAGCGACGGCCTTCAGGTAGTAAGCCGCCATGGCCACCGGTGGGGAGAGATAGGCTGTCTGAAGGTTGACCGCCACCAGGGTGCAGAACCAGACCTTGTCCAGCTTCAATTCATGAACCACGGGAAGGAAGATGGGGAGAAAGATGAAGACAATGGCCGGCCATTCCAGAGGCCAACCCAGGAGAAAGATGATCAACATGAGAAGTGCAATCATGCCCATCGGAGGAATGGGAAGGGCCAGCATCGCTTTGGCAATCATCGTGCTCGTCCCGAGGCGCGTGAAGATTGCCCCGAAGATATTGGAGGCCATCGCAAGAAAGAGGATCATACTCGAAGTCTGAATGGTCTTAAAAGAGGCCTCTTTGAGAACACCCAACGTGAGCTTCCGATAGACAATCGTCAACAGTAGGGCTCCTGATGCAGCCATGGCCGCGGCTTCCGTAGGAGTGGCCAATCCTGCGATGATGCTCCCAAGAGCCGCAAAGATGATAAAAGCCATTGGGACAATGCCTGAGAATAACTCCTTCAGTATCTCTTTGGTGGAAGTAATTCTCTCTTCCCGGGAAAGGGTGGGGCCAAGCTCGGGCCATATTTGGCATTTGATAAGGGAATATCCACAATAGAGACCGGAGAGAAGCAGCCCTGGTATGATGGCCGCAACAAAGAGTTTTACAACAGAGACTCCGACCACCGGACCGATGACTACCAGCATCACGCTGGGAGGAATCAGAATTCCCAGGGCACCTCCGGCGGTGATCACCCCTGCAGAAAGCCTTGTATTATACCCGCTCTTGGTCATCAGGGGGGCGGCCATCAATCCGATCACGGTCACAGAGGCGCCAATGATTCCTGTGGCTGTGGCAAAGATGGTCGCAGTCAAAAGGACGCCAAGGTATAAAGAACCTTTCATCCCTCCGAAGATCGACTGGAAGGATTTAAAAAGGCGTTCCATCAGTCCGGCATGCTCCAGAAGATGGCCCATGAAGATAAAGAGGGGAACAGCGGCGAAGGTCTCCTCCTTCATCAAGCCGAGGGTCTGAAAGACCATCAGGTCAAAGACCCCAATGCCGAACCCTATGTAGCCGATGACAACGCCCAGGATGATCAGCGTAAAGGCGATTGGAAATCCGACAAAAATCCCTGTGAGAAGGGATCCTAATAGGATCAATCCTAAATATTCGGGTTTCATGGCCATTCCCCCCTCACAGCGGCATAGACGCTCTTTAGAAACTCCGACACCCCCTGAATTAGAAGAAGAAGGGCTGTAAGGGGAATAACGGTTTTGAATGGATAGACAGGGGGCCGCCATGCTCCTGCTTCAGATCTCTCCAGGAGGCTCCAGGAAAGGATGGCTTCATCCAACCCTGCGATCAGAAAAAAGATCATTCCCGGAAAGAAGAAGAAGAAATAGAGGAGAGCGTCAATCCATCCCTGCTTTTTGGGAGACCATTTCTCATAAAAGATGTCCGTGCGAATATGTCCTTTCTTATAAAGGGTAAAGGCCGCTCCTAACATAAAGAGGCTCCCGTAGAGCATATAGGCTAAATCATATGCCCATATCGTGGGAGTGTTGAATGCGTACCGTGAAATGACCTCATAGGTCAATCCGAAAACTAAGGGGAAGATGAGCCAGGCCGCCGCCTTCCCCGACCAGATACCGATGGTATCGATGCCCTTGGCTGTTTTCAATAATTTAGAAAAGGGCTGTGCCATAAGGGTTCACTCTCTCTGTTTTTTTGTAAAAAGTGGAAAATGGATAATCCTCCCATCCCCCCTTTAACAAAGAGGAAATGGGAGGACTTGAAACCCATTCTCTAACTAACCTTATTTCTTCTTCGGCCAGTAGTAGTCAGCCACCATCTCATAGGGAATATAGAATTCCCGTCGGTAATCAACCATCTTCTTTGCATAATCTTTTTGAGAGGCATAAACCTTGGCAAAGAACGGATCCTTGGCCACATACTTTGCCGCTACTTTGTCCCAGGCTTTCAGAATCTCAAGAATGACCTCTTTCGGTGTCTCCACCATTTTCACTCCATGTTTTGTCTTGAGCACCTCAAGGTCCTTCACATTTTTATCCACCAGTTCGATCCAGGCCCGGAAAAGATTTTCCCTGCTTGCGATATCAACAATGGCTTTCAGGTCAGCCGGCAGTTTATCCCAGGAATCCTTGTTAACGAGAAGCTCCAGCGTGCCGGTATGCCTGTGGATGCCCGGTGCGTGGTAAAATTTTACCACATCCTGGAAACCCAGCTCTTTGTCTGTGGTCGGGCACATAAACGCAGCGCCGTCGATCACGCCCCGCTCCAGTGCGGGAAGGATTTCACCTCCTGGCATGGTAATGACTGTGACACCCGCCTCTTTATAAATCTCGGCGGTCAAACCGCTCTCCCGCATCTTGAGCCCTTTCAAATCCCCCCAGGACTTGATCGGTCTCTTAAACCATCCCAGAGGTTCCGAAGCAATGATATCCGTGGGAAAAACCATCACCTTCATCTTCATCGCATCGAGGTAAAGCTCTCTGTAGAATTCCAGACCGCCTCCGTGGTAGAGCCAGCCCGCATAGTCCACATTATCCATGGCAAAGGGACCGCCTGCCACACTCGAGAAGAGGTTCGCGGCCGGATGTCTGCCGATCCAGTAGGCGGACCAGCCATGGGCCGCATCAAGGGTCCCTTTGTGAACAGCGCCCAGGACCTCAAAAGCAGGCACAATGGCTCCGGCAGGCATGATATCAATCTTGAGTCGTCCGCCTGACATCTCTTCGATCCGTTTGGCAAGAGCCACAGCACTGGTGTGAAGCGCCATTCCTGCCGGCCAGGTCGTCTGCATCTTCCAGGTGATCGTTTGCGCCTCAGTGGTTTTGGGCGTGAAGACCGATAAACCTATTCCTGCAAACATTAAAATACTTAAAATCAATACGGTTGCCTTTTTCATCTTTCCCTCCTTAAAATGGAATCCTCCGTGTCAAAGATACCTGATCAAAACCTCCCTGCCTTTCCTTCAAGTTTATCTTCTCATCACCTCCTCCTTATGAAAACACTTTCTTCCGATTCGCTTCCATCAGGCGATCAAACCGCTTCACATGGTCCTGTATGAGGGTTTTTGTCTTTTGAGAATCCTTCTTTTTGATCGCCTCCACGATGCCGCACAGATCCTGATAGATTCTCTCTGTGACCTTTTTCTCTTTTGGGAGGAACCGGTCGAAATACCTGAAGATATTGTCATAAATAATCGTTAAGATCGATTCAAAGACCCTGTTTCCGGCAATCCTCGCAAGACAGAGATGGAACTGATTGTCCACCTTAATCGCTTCCCTCCACGTTTCCTGGCCGCCATTGAGGAGGTTTTTAATTGAGTCGAGAAAGGAAGTCAATTTCTTGATGTCCTCTTTCTTTGCTCTCCTGGCCGCCTGAGCAGCAACCGCCCCTTCCACCTCCTCCCGAAACTCGGCCAACTCTTTTAAATCGATCTTTTGATACCGGAGCAGAAGGTCGAGGCTTTCGCTTACGGGTTGCGTATTGACAGGACAGACAATCGCTCCTCCCCTCATACCTGTCCGGATCTGGACCAGTTTTTTCTGCTCCAGTGTCCGGAGGGCCTCCCTCAGTGTGCCCCGGCTGACATGAAAGGTCTCCCTCAACTGCCTTTCACCCGGAAGCCTCTCTCCGGTGTTGAGCCTTCCCTCGAGGATGGCCTCCTGAATCTGGGAGACGACATCCTCAAACGCCCGGTTCTGTTTCGCCTTCTTAAACATGGGTTCCCTTTATAATGGTTTAACCATTTAAACAAAAACGGATTTTTTGTCAAGAAAAAAATCCGTGAAGGTTTATCCACTGTGCAACAGGATGGCTCCGGGGACGGGGCAGACGCAGGTGCAGAGGCCGCATCCCCTGCAGGCTCCGCTGACCAGTACTTTTTTATCTTTAACGAAGATCGCATTATAGAAGCAGGAACGCATACACCTCTTGCATGCCGTGCATATTTCCTGATCGATCCGGGCATATTCTCTCGCCAAGGATTCCATCTCCTCATAAGTCATAGCGGCCCTCGCTGCCATTCCAATGATCTCCCGAACCGAGCCATAGCCTTTGCGGTTTAAGAAATCATCTAACTCTCTTACCAGCTTCCCGAGATAGGCATAACCTTTGAGCATCACCACCGAACAGAATTGGACCAGAGTGGACCCGGACATCAGGAACTCCACTGCATCCTTCCAGTCATAGACTCCGTTTGTGCCTGAAATGGGAATATTAAGGCCAGTATAAATCTTGGATACCCATCGTAAGGTTAAAGGCTTGACCCAGGGCCCTCCGACTCCCGCCCATCCGTGGATATGGGGCTTGCCCGTCTCGATATCGAGACAGAAACCCACAAAGCGGTTGATAATCGTCACGGCTGAGGCGCCTGCGGATTGAACGACCCTCGCCATTTCGACTACATCCGCCACCTGAGGAGTGAGCTTGATGATCACAGGGATTTTCACTGACTTCGTCACCTGATAGGTAATGTCGGAGGCAGCGTTTTTGTCTTGACCCACCAGCATGCCTGTGGGAGTTCCCTTCATCTCCGATGGATGCGGGCATCCGAAGTTGAGCTCGATCAGCCTGATTCCGGTATCTTCAATCATCTTCGAAAGGGTCACCCAGCTTTCGACCGTTGTCCCTGCCGCACTTCCAATGATCACACAATCATGTTTCAGGGCTGAGGCTTGAGCTTCTTTTAACTCCTTCATCCATTCTTCAGGGGTCTCTTCGGCAAGGCCGGTCCGGCCATAAAAGGTGAAAAGCCTCGGAACCTTTCCACGACAGACATTGTGCTCTTCGTCGAGATAGCGAAACTTCGACATCTTTGTTAAGCGCCTCAGGGCCTCGGAATCTGTAACCGTTTTAGCTACCAGCCCCCCTGCCCCGGTCTTGATGACCTGCTTCATATTGCGGGCAGAAAGGGTTGGCTCCGCAGAGGCTGCAATAATGGGGTTCTTAAAATCGACGCCACAAAACTGAACTCTCATGTCGGCCATAGAATCTCCTCACTTTCCTTTCTGCCGTTCTTTCAGCGCCCTCAATATCTTTTCAGGAGTGATGGGGAGTTCTGTGAATCTTACGCCAATCGCATCATAGATGGCATTGGCCACTGCCGCAGGCGAAGGGTTGAGCGCCGGCTCTCCGATTCCCTTTGCTCCAAACGGGCCATTCGGATCGACGGGTTCCACTAAAATCGACTGTATCGGCGGGACATCCAGCGGGCCTGGCATGACATAATCCCTGAAATCGGGGTTAAGAACCTTTCCTTTTTCAACGACCATATCCTCCATCAATGCCCACCCAATTCCCTGCGTCACACCGCCATGAATCTGCCCTTCGGTGGCCTGCGGATTGATGGCCCGGCCGACATCGTGAGCCGCGGTATAATGGAGCACATTCACATGACCTGTCTCTGTGTCCACTTCCACCTCGGCAATCTGGCAGGCAAATGGGTAAGCGGGCGCGACATTTCCATACTTGGTTATTGGATCGGGAAAGACTGTGTCCGGAGCCCAGAACCCGGTCCCCACAATGGGAGAACCGCCGCGCCTGAGCAGACAGAGCTCCGCCGCTTTTTCAAAGGAAAGGTTTCTCTCAGGTTCATCCTTCACATAGATATTTCCTCCCCCGGCTTCTAACTCGGAAGAGGTCGTCTCAAATATTTCTGCCGCCACTTCAAGCATCTGTCGTTTTGCATCCTGGGCCGCGGCTTTCACGCCATTTCCACCGAAGACCGTCCCCCGCGTTGCAAAACTTCCCAGGCCAAACGGACTGATATCCGTATCGACCGGAGCCACCTCGACCCGATCGAGCGTCACGCCCAGTTCTTCTGCAACGATCTGGGCGAAAATCGTTCGCTGTCCCTGGCCCATGTCCGACTCCCCATGATAGACCAGAACCTTGCCCTCCCTTCCGATGCGCACGATCCCTGCTCCGCCATCGAATTCGCGGGAGAAAGCGCGATTTCCGGAGACATGGTTACAGCAGGCCAGCCCCACGCCACGAGCAAAACGTTTCTCCCGTCGCTTCTCCTCCCATCCCGATGCCTCTACAGCCTTCCAGACGCACTCCTCCAGCCCGGAAGAGCCGATCTGCCAGCCATGGATCGAAACCTCCCCTGTCTTAAGCCCATTCCTGATGCGAAGTTCTGCAGGATCCATCCTCAAAGCTTCTGCAACCATATCGAGGGAGCTCTCAAGGGCAAAGGTCATCTGGGCATTTCCAAAGCCTCGGAAACAACTCGTAGGAACGGTGTTGGTGTAAACCGTGATCCCTTCTGTTCTCAGATGCTCGAAGCGATACAGGGAATCGACACGGTAACAGGCGGTCGCCACAATGGCCATCGAATAGATCGCCCTCGCACCGGAACCACCGATAATCCTCACCTCTTTGCCAACCAGCGTCCCATCTTTTTTAGCGCCGACTTTGAGATCGATATACATGGGGACCCGTGGATTGCCTGCCATAAAATCCTCTTCCCGGCTGTTCACCATCCGGATGGGTTTCCCTGTTTTTTGACTCAAGACAGCGGAGGCAAGATGGAGATTCGTCTCCATCTTTGCTCCGAAGGCGCCGCCATAGTGGGGAACGACGACCCGGATCTTCTCCAGTGGAAGTCCCAGCGCCTTAGCATATGTAATTCGCGTCATCGAAGGAATCTGCGTGGCAAGATAAAGGGTCAATTTCCCTGTGGGCTCAAAATGGGCAACGCAGGCCATGGGTTCGAGGTAAGCCTGATAAACCTGATTCGTATAGTAGCGCTCCGAGTGGACGACATCGCATTCTTGAAATGCCCTGTCCACATCTCCTTTGTTCAATTTAAACTCAGAGACGATATTTCTCTCTTTATCATGAATCAGGACCGCTCCGGGCTGCATGGCTTCAATGGGATCGAAAACGGCAGGGAGTTCCTCATACTCCACGCGGATCAAATCCAGCGCTTCCTCTGCCGTCTCCTCATCAATGGCAGCCACGCCTGCCACTTCATCCCCGATGAACCGGACCTTATCCACGGCAAAGATGTTCCAGTCCTCCGTCCTCGGACCAAAAGGGATTTTGGGCGTATCGTCCGCTGTGACGATTGCCTTGACTCCCTTGAGGCGTCTGGCTATTGAAGTATCGATATGTAAGATGCGGGCATGGGGATGAGGACTCCGAAGAATTTTACCATAGAGCATTCCCGCAAGCTGGAGGTCAGAGACGAATTCCGTAACGCCCCGCGCCTTTTCATTCGCATCGATCTGCGGAACAGAATGTCCGACCACGGACAGCTTTACCATCTTTTAGCCTTCTCCTTTACCAATAATTATCTTCCCCTCAAGAGGCTGTGTCATAAGTCCGTTCATGGTTCGACTGGCTCACCACGAACGGACAGCGGTTCATCAAAAATCAATAACTTAACCGTTCGCCCTGACCGTGTCGAAGGGCAAACAGCTAATTACGACACAGTCTCCGGGGGAGAGGGTGATCATTGTGGATGCTTCCCTGCCAAAGACAAAATCGCCTCGACAATTTTCTGATATCCTGTGCACCGGCAGAAGTTTCCCACCAAGCCTTTGCGAACCTCTTTCTCTGTCGGAGCCGGGTTTCTCTCCAAAAGAACTTTTGCGGAGAGGATCATTCCGGGTGTGCAAAATCCGCATTGAATGGCTCCATGATGGATAAACGCCTCCTGGATGGGATGGAGTTTCCCTTCTCCGGAGAGACCTTCAATGGTGGTGATTTTTCTGCCATCTGCTTGCAGGGCTAAAACCAGACAGGAGTTGACAGGCTCATCATCCAATAGAACCGTGCAGGCGCCGCATTCCCCTGCGCCACAGCCTTCCTTTGTGCCCTTCAACCCCAGGTCATTGCGCAACACATCGAGAAGCGTCCGGTTCGCCGGAATTTCAAATTCAAAAAGTTCTCCGTTCACATTCAACTTCAAAGGATACTTCATCCACCGATCTCCATTTAGATCCCTGTTGGAGGAATGGGAAGGCCGAGGGCCGCTTTGATCGCCCTCTCGACCAGCACCTTGACCATCTCCTTCCGATATTCGGCAGAAGCGCGAATATCGGAGATGGGCTGACATTCCTTTTGCGCAAGACCTGCCGCCTGAAGGATCATATCCTCATCCACCGGTTTCCCTTTCAAGACCCTCTCTGTCTCCTTGATTCTTACAGGGGTCGGAGAGACCGACCCCAAAGCAATCCGCACCTGTCCGAATCTTTCTCTCTTTGGATCAATGGTCAACAGAACAGCCGCACTCACCAGTGCAAGGTCCATACTCTTTCTTCGTCCCAATTTGAGGTACGAGAACGAACTAAGGGCGGGCGGTTCAGGGACGATGACCTCTTTGAGCGCCTCATCCTTCTCAAGAACTGTCTCCCCGGGCCCTGTAAAGAAGGATTCAAGGGGAAGGTGTCGCTCTCCCTTCCTGCTTGCGAGACAAACCTTTGCTTCGAGAACGAGCAATGCCGGAGCAGTGTGATCTGCCGAGGGAGAACCATTGCAGAGATTACCGCCGAGGGTCCCAAGATGACGAATCTGAGGAGAGCCTATCTTATGGCTGGCCAATGCGAGGAGTTTCCATCCATCACGGATGAGGGCCGAGTTTTCAATATCCGCATGTCTCGTAAGAGCGCGGATCCGAATAGAATCTCCATCTCTTTCTATCCCTCTCAACCCCGAGAGATTAAGCACATTGATAAGTTTCTGCGGAAGGATCAGCCCCTGCTTCATCTGGACGAGCAGGTCCGTTCCGCCGGCAATCAGTCTGGCATCTGCTCCATACCGGTCCAGGAGTTCAAAGACTTCAGGAAGAGAAGAAGGATTAAAAAATTCAAAACGCCTGAGTCGCATTTGGATTTACAGAACCCGATCCTTGACTGCTGGGAATTCGCTCCGGACGGATGAAACCTTCTCAATATCGATCTCGGCCTGAAGGATACATTCCTCATCCCCGCCGCTTGCAAGGATGGTTCCCCAGGGATCCACAATCATGCTGTGGCCACAGAACTGAGTCCCCCGGTTCTTTCCCGCGCAGTTGCTCGATATCAAGAAGGCGCTGCTCTCAATCGCCCTGATCCGATTAAACATCAACCAGTGTTCCAGCCGCGGGTAGGGCCAGCCCGAGGTCACTAAAAATATTTCTGCGCCTTTATTCAACATGATCCTGAAGAGTTCAGGAAACCGGAGGTCATAACAGGTGCACATTCCGATTTTACACAGAGGAGTTTCAACCACAACCACTTCACTGCCACGAGAGAGGAGCTGGCTTTCCTGAGAGCCATATCCGAAGAGATGGATCTTCCGGTACCTGGCGATCAACGTCCCATCGGGGGAAAAAAGAAGGCTGGTGTTGAATAATTTTCCATTCTCCTCTTCCACAAAACTCCCGCTATGGAGATAAAATCCGTGTTCTTTGGCCTTTTGTGACATCCTTCGGGCCGTCTCTCCATTGACCGTCTCTGACTCTTTCGAATAGAGGTCGAAGGAGAAGTAGCCGATGTTCCATATTTCGGGAAGGATGACGAGATTTACGCCTTTTGCCTGATCCAGAAGCGATCCCACCCGCTCAATCCTCCGGGACTTATCTTCCTCTCCAATCCCTAATTGAATCGATGCGATTTTAAACATCTCTTTTATCTCCGTAGAAAAGTATTGAAAAGGTCCTTTTTAGTCTTAAAAATGTCATTCCTGTGAAAACAGGAATCCAGTTCTATATGTTTCTGGTTCCCTGCTTCCGCAGGGACAAGTCTGGACTCCCGTTTTCACGGGAGTGACGATGGAGGTTTTTTCTCAGCAACCCTTGAGGTAATCCAGAACTCGAACCTGATAATGACAATTCAACCTCTTCCCGGTTCGAGGATTGAAAAGCTCTGCCTCAAAATAGGGGCCATAAACAAATGTCCCGGTCACGAGGGGAATGGTGCCTGAGAAGATCATGGTTCCATTGAGTTTCTTATCAGTCGATTTATTCTTAACGAAATCCATCAGGTCTTCAGGAGTCATCACAGCTGAAAGCAAAGCTTCCTGATACAGAATTTTTTGACCCTCCTCATTTTTCGTCCACCCTCTCAGGATGATCTCATCCCAATCCCTTCTAACCTCCTTCAGCCGCCAAAGGTGATTCGACATGATGTTCGGACAGACCTGCTTCGACTTGATGATGCTGACTGATTCCAGCTCCCTGTCCGTATGATCGCTCCCCACTCCGACATAAACCTCATCTCCGGAGCAGAGAAGGACGTATTCCGCCTCCCCGGAGGTCTTCTCGCCAACCACCTCGATTTCGTCATCAAAATAGACCAATTGAGTGATCATTTCATAGGCTGTGGGCGTCGATTCCGGAGCCGGCACCCCTTCCTTTTTCAGCTCCTCGATGTGGCTTCTCACCTTCTCCTGGTTTCTTCCCGTATAACCGGCGTTGACCATCCGCCTCATCTCAAAATGAATCTCCTCTTCATGGCCCATCGTCTCAAGGGTAAATTTCATTCTTTTCAAAGGAGCCCCCTTCTAAATTCCTGGTAGCGAGACGGTTACGAACGAAAAAATGGTTTATGGGTCGGGGTTAAGGTTACGAAGCCCGTTTCGGTTACCGGTTATGGTTACGTGTAAAGAATTAAGAGACAATAAACGTAACCTTTTATTAACGAAACGGGCCTCGTAACCCTTACCGTTAGACCTTAGACCTTTCCCCAACTATTTATAATACCTGATCTCAAAGGTGATGCATCCCCTTGGAACTTCATAGGGACCATGTTTCATTCCCGGAGGCCGGCAGGCATAAAATCCCCTGCAAAAGGTCTTCTTCTTGGCAAGGTCGATCAATTCGCCTTCGACGATGTAGACTTCCTCCCAGAAATCGTGCGTCAAGGTTGAGAGGGTTCGGATGCCCGGCGGGAATTTCAACAGACGGGAATAGGATTTGGTCTCAGGGTCAAGGCTGAGGATTTTCTCCTTGATCCCGAGGGTATCTCCCTCCACAGGCCTCCATTCATATTCGGTGTCGACATCGATGAACTCAATCTCAGGCTTTGCCATTTTTCTCCTCCTCATGAATGAAGGATTGAAATTAAAGGGTTATAGGTTTCTTAACCTTAACACTCTTGAAATCAGGTTTTCCCGTTGACCAGGTTGTTCTTCATCATCTCGCCGAGGGCCTTTGAACGTTCAGTCGCCACTTCGACCGCATTGATCAGGGTGGTTCGCACCCCGCCCTGCTCCAGGGTATGGAGGCCCGCAATCGCCGTTCCTCCCGGAGAGGTGACCATATCCTTCAGTTTTCCAGGATGTTCGCCCGTCTCGATCAACATTTTCGCCGCACCCAGAACGGTTTGAGAGGCAAGGATCAGGGAATCATCTCTTGAGAGCCCCACCTTGACCCCTGCATCTGCCAGGGCATCGATGATGAGAAAGATATAGGCGGGCCCGCTCCCGCTCAAACCGGTCACTGCATCGAGAAGATATTCCTCAATGAAGATCGATTTGCCCACGGAATCGAAGATGGTCTTCGCCATCATCAAGTCTTCTTTGGAGGCATGTTTTCCTCCGGCAATTGCCGAGACTCCTTCCCGGACAGAGACACAGATATTGGACATCACCCGGATCAGTTTTAGCTCTTTTTTAGCGCAGGATTCGATGGCATCGAGCGGCACTCCGGCCGCAATCGAAATGATCAGTTTTGAGAGATCGAGATGCTTGGCCAACTCCTCCACCACCTGCTTCATGATCTGGGGTTTCACGGCCAGAACGATAATATCAGATTGTTTCACCACCTCCAGATTATGGGAGGTCCCCCTTACCCCGTGCTGTTCCCGGACCGCCTTCAACCTCTCAGGCCGAACATCAGAGCAAAGAATCTGCTCTGGCCGGCAGAGATGGCCATGAAGAAGACCATGGATCAGGGCCTCGCCCATATTGCCAGATCCCACAAAACCAATCTGTTTATTCCTTAACATGGTGTCTCCTCCTCAAAGGGTTCGCCCCGTTAGAAATGACTCCCATTATGGCTTGAAACCGAGCGCCTGCCTGCCGGCAGGCAGGGGGAGCTATTTCCAATGGGGTAAAAATTTTTGTGGCAAAAAACCTGTCAATTGTGGTAAATATGAAGAAACATAAAACTGAAATGGAAGCCTGTCAAG
>VGRU01000083.1 GCA_016875255.1 Deltaproteobacteria bacterium | reverse complement strand
TAAACTGATGAAATACCTCTTTGGCTTCCTCTACGATGAGCCCATGAAGGTCGAGATGGGCTTGAATGGAAAAATCTCCCCGGTGAAGCCGTCTGGCTATCTCAGGATGGACATGATATCCGGTGCCCTCAATATACTCAGGAGTGTCAGCTACATTGAAACCTTTTCCATAGCGAATGAGGTCCTCAAGCTTCTTTAAACTTTCCACATCATCCTTTTTTTTAAAACCCTCTAAAAGCTCTGCCTTGGGTATTGAACCGACCCATTCCCTCTTCCGGACAGGTTTTACCCCTTCCATCTCTTTTCTAAAAAGTTCCGCCTCTATTTCGGGAGATAGTATTTCTTCAGAAGCCCGATGGGTGAAAGGGCGCTTTTCAGGTAACGAAGTTAGATCGAGAGCGGAGATCAATTCCTGAAAAGACTTTAAAGTGAGGCAAGGTTTCCGAGGTTTCATGGATAAAGCCTCGTTTTACCAAGAAGATAATTCAACGATACAACAATTCATTCCTCTTTTCAATTTTATGAATGACCTGTTGGACATTGACAGCCTCTCCGTGGATATATTATTGAGTTACCATGATGGAACTCCAATTATTTTAAAATGTTAAGGAGATAAGATGGACATCATAAAAATTATGCCGTGTCTGGACATGAAAGAGGGCCGGGTGGTCAAGGGCATCCACTTTATGGATATCAAAGATGCTGGTGATCCGGTCGAAAATGCCGCTTTTTATGAAAAGGAAGGGGTTGATGAGTTGGCCATGCTCGATATCGCCGCTACAGTAGAAAACCGAAAGACCAGGCTCGAATGGATTAAAAACGTTTCATCCGTGATTCACATTCCTTTAACCGTGGGCGGAGGGATTTCTACCCTGGAAGATATCGAACTGGTTTTGAAAGCTGGAGCCAATAAGTTTTCTATGAACAGCGCTGCTGTGAAGAATCCGGAACTGGTAAGGCAAGCCTCGAAGAGGTTCGGCAAAGAAAAGGTCACTGTGGCAATTGATGCGAGAAGAAACAAGGCCATGCCCTCTGGGTTTGAGTTGGTGGTATCGGGTGGGACCAACCCTGTAGGCCAGGATGCCATCGTCTGGGCAAAGCAGTGTCAGGACCTTGGGGCAGGCGTAATCCTTCCAACCAGCATGGATGGCGACGGAACCCAGGCTGGTTATGATCTGGAATTTACAAAGGCCATTTCAGATGCAGTGGACTTGCCGGTGGTTGCCTCAGGGGGAGCTGGGAAGCTTGAGCATTTTTATGAAGCTGTTGTCCGGGGTGGAGCAAAGATTCTCTTAGCGGCATCGGTCTTTCACTATCGTATCTTCAGCATTGAACAGGTTAAGGAATATTTGAGAGGAAAAGGATTATTGGTCAATTTTTAAGTTTCCCCTGCTAAGACAGGCTACTCTCTTTTAATATCCAATCGCACAGCCGTCTTTACGGCGGTCGGAGGCTCCCAAAAGGACATTCTGTTCACGATCTAAAAAGATGGCCTGGCCTCCGCCCACCTGATTGATTGGGGAAAACCCTCTTATGATCTGATGGCCCTTTCCAGCGAGGGCAACTGCCGTCTCATCCGGAATCCCATCCTCAAGATAAACCTCCATGCCTTTCATATGTCTTAATCTGGGGGTATCCATGGCTTCCTGCAGATTCATCCCGAAGTCAATCAGGTTGACCAGGAACTGGACATGGCCCTGTGGCTGCATGTCGCCGCCCATCACACCGAAGCTCATTAAAAACTCTCCATCCTTGAAGACCATTCCCGGGATGATGGTGTGCATAGGGCGTTTGTGAGGTTCGATCCTGTTTCGATGTTCAGGGTTTAAAGAAAATGATTTTCCCCTGTTTTGCAAAGCGACCCCCGTTCCATCTATGACAACACCCGACCCAAAGGCCATAAACAGGCTGCTGATAAATGAAACGGCATTCCTGTCTTTATCCACTGCTGTCACATAAACAGTCTCGGAACCACTATTTTGTAAAACATAAGAAGAAGGAGGAACAGCGACTTCCCGGCTGATCTTAGCCCTGACCTTTCTTGCATAGTCTTTGGACAAAAGACGATCCATTGGAATCTTCCCAAATTCAGGATCGGTGATGAATCGGTCCCTGTCTTCGAAAGCCGCCTTCTTTGCCTCAACCAGTAAATGAAGATATTCCGGACTGTTGGGTTTTAATCGGCCGATATCATATCCTTCAAGGATGTTGAGCATCTCAAGCGCTGTCAGTCCCTGACCATTCGGGGGAAGCTCATAAATCGTATAACCCCGGTAGTCCGTTGAAATCGGCTCAACCCATGATGTGGTATGATCCTTAAAATCCCGATGGGAAAAGAGTCCCTGGAGGCGGTTCGACGTATTGACGATGGCATCACAGATGTCGCCTTCATAAAAGACTTTTATGCCCTCCCTCGCAATCCTCTGATAAACTTTTGAGAGGTCCTTGTTGATAAAAACCTGTCCCGGAGAAGGAGCCTTGCCATTGATAAGATAGGCCTTTGATGACGGTTCTGAAGAGCGTAGGAGGCTCTCGGCCTCTTTCCACTCTCCTGCGATGACCTCTGTCACAGGAAACCCGTCCTCAGCGTAATGGATGGCCTCCCTGAGGACACTGGCAAGCTTTAGGGTCCCATACCGCTCCAGAGCCTGCGCCCAACCATGGAGCGCTCCCGGAATGGTCACCGCCAACATTCCGCGCTCCGGAATTTCACTCATTCCTCTCTCTCGATATTTTTCAACCGTCGCTCCATAAGGAGCCCGGCCGCTTCCATTCATTCCTATCAGTCGTTTCTCCTTAGCCAAATAGATCAGAGCAAAAGCATCTCCACCCAGACCCACATTATACGGCTCCACAATGCTCAACGTGCTGACCATGGCAATCGCCGCGTCAATGGCGTTGCCTCCCTTTCCAAGCATCTTATATCCTGAAAGGGTCGCCAGAGGTTGACTGGCAGCCGCCATCCCATGAGTTCCCATCACCACCGAACGCCCTGCCGCACCCTTCCATTCTCTCTTCTGCGTATATGTAAATTGCAACTCAATTTCTCCTTTCTTGTCTTCTCATCACTCATAAACATCAGAACCGACCCTTGCTTTCGTTACATAAAAAAGCTCACAAGAGCCGTCTCCCGAATCTTTCCGCGTCAAACTTGTATTCCAGTAGACCGTCCCTCCTTTATAGGTCCCCTTCAAATTAACCAGAAATCCCTCCAACATGACCTTCTCCTTCCTGCTAACCGTCTTGAGGGCCAGGAAGATATTCTCTGTTGCCGGAATGATATGATTGTTTGAAGAATGGGAGAGGATATAAGAATGGTCCAGAGGACTTTCCGGTTTATATTCGTAAAAATACCACCGGTTTCTTTGACTGAAAGAAACATATTTTGCATTTTCGGGTTCTGTTAGTTTCCCCCAGGCAATGGCTAAATCGACAGGTGAAATCTCAGCATTCCAATCAAAGGAGTAGGGTTCCTTGCTGACCACCACCCCTGCCAATTGATATTCTGCCACAGGGGTGAGGGTGAATTGGCCGGCTTTTGTCTCGATGAGGATGGATTCATTGGATCGGAAGGATCGTTGAATGGGATCACGGGATGTATCAATCTGATCAAAATCGATGCCGGATTTCTGGGGCCGGTCGCACGCAGATAAAAAACATAGAATGAGGACGGTTAGAATAAGTCTAAGAAATGGCTTTCTATTCATGATAGAGAAGAATATAGTTTTTTTACTTCCCCTGTCAATAAGATTCATTTGGGTTCTTTTATGAACGTTTGTTTCAAGGGCTTGAATATGCTAAATTATGTGTCCATGAAGAGAGTCCTTCCAATTTATGGAATTCTTGGATTCCTCATCCTCATCCTCTCTGAATTCCTTCATTTTAGGAAAGTGGAACCGTTCTATAGCTGGTTTTATTGTTTTGCCTGGTGGTCATACATCCTCTTTATCGATGCAATCATCTACCGTTTGAAAGGCAACTCCCTTCTCATCAATCGAAGAAAAGAATTCTTTCTCATGATTCCCTGGTCAATCTTTATCTGGCTGATCTTTGAAGCGGCCAATCTCTCTCTGGAGAACTGGTACTACATTAATCTGCCGAACTCCGCTGTTGAAAGATGGTTGGGTTATGCAATTGCTTACGGCACTGTCCTTCCCGGGATATTCGAAACGATGGAGTTATTGGCAACCTTCGGCCTGTTCAAAAATGCTTACAATAAAAGAAGGGTCATCTCACAGGGAAGCCTTCATTCCCTGATCGCACTTGGCACGCTGTGCCTTGTCTCCTCCATTGTCATTCCGCAGTATTTCTTTCCTCTTATCTGGGTGGGATTTATATTTCTCCTGGAGCCCTTTCTTTATCGCTTTGGGGGGAAATCCCTTTTGAGGGACCTTGAAGAAGGAAAACCGGGGAAGATATTTCTTCTTCTCATTGCCGGGCTGATATGCGGCTTCCTATGGGAGTTCTGGAATTTCTGGGCGCGTTCAAGGTGGATTTACACCGTCCCTTTCTTTGAGGAGTTGAAGGGATTTGAAATGCCTTTTCTTGGATTTTTGGGATTCCCTCCTTTTGCAGTGCAGGTTTATGTGATGTACAATACCATCTCTCTGTTTCGTTTCGGAAGAGGATGGGAAGAATCCACCTGTCAATCTAACCCTGAAAAGAAGACAAGACGACTCACAACAGTTTTAACCTCTGTCCTGATGGTTGCCTTCTCGGTTCTCATCTTCAAGGCCATCGACCTCAAAACCGTCGACTCCTATGAAACCCGTTTGAAAGAGGCTTACTGGATCGACCCCAAATATCAAAAAGAGCTTCCAAGGGTCGGTATTGCCACCCTGGACGATCTCATTATAAAAACCCGAATCAAAAAGGAAAGGGATGAACTCGCTCTTCGGCTTCTCATCCCCAAAGAGGAACTGATCCCTTGGATAGAAAAAGCCCATCTGGTCAGGTTAAAAGGATTGGGGGTGAATAATCTCCGCATTCTGGAAGGAACGGGAATCCATTCAATCACTGCTCTCGCTTCTGAAGATTCGGAACAGCTTTATGTCAAAATAAAACAGAATTTTGCAGGACAACCCATTCCCAAAAAGGCAAAACTAAAAATCTGGATCAGGGAAGCGCGAAGGAAAGTTCGTAGTTCGGGGTTTTGAGTTCGGAGTTAAAAGTTAACGGTCAATCGTTCATTGTTGACGGAGTCACTATGAAATATGGCGCAATGAATTTTCCGGTTAAACCTGTCCTTCAAGAAATCGAGGATATCGGAAAACTGGGCTTCGATTATGTTGAGCTGACGATGGACCTGCCCGAAGCGGCTCCCCAGAAGGTCCTTGCTCAAAAAAAATCGATCCTGAATCTGCTCAATCGTTATAAGATGGGAATCACCGGACACCTTCCAACATTTGTCTGGACATCAGACCTATACGACAGCCTGAGAAAAGCCTCGCTTCAGGAGAATTTGGAGGCCCTTGAAGCCGCCGCTGAGCTGGGAATCGAAAAAGTTGTCCTTCACCCGGGTTACATCACCGGAATGGGTAAGTTCGTCATCGATAAGGCCAAGGGACACGGCCTAAAGTCGATCGAAACCATCCTGAAAAAGGCAAATAGCCTCGGAATGATTCTCTGTATTGAGAATATGTTTCCTCAGGCCAACTTCCTAACCCAGCCTCACGAATTTCAGGATGTCTTTGAGTCCTTTCCTGAAATCCGCCTTGCGCTCGACATCGGGCATGCAAACCTTGGGGGCGATAGAAACAGCGCTATCGAATTTATTCAGCGCTATGGTTACCGCATCGGCCATATCCACGCCAACGACAACTTCGGCAAGGAGGACAATCACCTTCCCATAGGAGCCGGCTTCATCGATTTCGAAAAAATCATCAAAGCCCTGAAACAAACCTCCTATGATGAGACCATGACGATTGAAGTCTTCTCCAAAGACAGGGACTATCTCAGGATGAGCAAAGAGAAGATGAAAAAGATGTGGGAATCCCCGTAATCTATTTCGGATTGCGGAATTCGGAATTCGGAATTGAGATTTATCCACACGCCAATTGAATCAGGAGCATCTATTCAGACAGCTTAATAAATGTGCCGTTCTTCCTCGCATGACGGATCACCCATCTTAAAAGAACGGCTTCAACGATCAGATAAAGCCCGATCAATCCAAATCCCCGGAATAATACGTCGTTGATCTCCCTTTCGAATCCATAGAAAGAGCGGAAGTATTCAAGAAAGTAGGTCAACGGGATAGCCCGGGCAATATCTGGAAATGGAGAGGGAAGTACGGAGACGGGGTAGTATATCCCGCATATCAAAGCCATCAGACTGGTGATGGACCATGCCGCCACCTCCGCCTTGTAGCCGAAGAGAAGGACAAGGATACAGACGCCTATGCCAATCGAGACAGCAATCATAAAAAGGCCCAGAAGGTATAGAATGAGCGAAATAACCCCTGATTGAAAAAAATTGAAACCAAAAGCGATACCGCCGAAGATGGAAAGTAGCAGGAAGACAAGGAAAGACCGTCCCATGCCGATCAGCCAGGCACCTGAAATGAGTTGAAAGGGATCATTCAAAAGAGATTTTGCAAGAGAGAGCCTCTGTTTCAGCCCAGTGGAGAGGCGGTCAAAGGGGACCTCCAGATGTTCCTTCAAGCCAAAGAGATCGATTAAGAATTCTATTTTGGCTTCCCTTCTCTTTCCCGACAAGCCATAGAGCATTCCATAGAACCGGAGGTTCTCTATGACGGACAGGCTCCAGATGAAGTTCGCATTTCCGCTGGAGATATTGACTCTTTCTCTAATCCGGTGCCCATCTTTAAGCCCGTCAATGCCGAGAATCCGGACGCTCCCCTGGTCCGGGAGGAGCAAGGTGGAGAGGATGGAGAGGAGTGTGGTCTTTCCTGCACCATTGGGGCCAAGAATGCCAAAGATCTCCCCCTCCTCAACCTGTAGATTAATCCCTTTGAGGACTTCTTTGACTCTCCTCCGCCACCATCCAGACCGGAAGGTCTTAACGATTCCCTCTGCTTCGATTGCAAGTGCCATTTATTTGAAGTTCGGAGTTAATCATTCTCCGTGCTAAGTCAAAGTATAGAATGAAATTGGAGATTTTCCAATGAAAAATTGAATCTCAAGAATGAATGAGTCCGATTTTTTGGGGAAGATAGAAGGGTTAGGATACAACTTCTTCCTTACGACTTCCGGAGCGGTTAATCAAAGATCCTCGGTTGAAAACGCCAAGAAACATCATCATAGCCTGAACAATTTGCATAACCTGCGCGGATAGCCACTATTGCTTTCAACCTGATGCTGCTAACCCCATCGGCGTGATGTTGTTGTTAGGCAACTTTTTTCTGCCGTTTAATGATTTCTGCAAGAGATCTCAAAGCCTGATTGACAGAGTCGTGGTCCGGGAATATTTTGGCAACATCGGGGTCAATGACAACAACATTTGTTCCTTCAGCATATCTTTTTACGTATTTTCCCCGAATGCCTTTGCTGAAATCATATTCTTCAAGCATGTCCGGATCTTTTTGCATTCTCTTCATATTGAATTCTCTCCTTTTTTGTTGCTTTTCTTGGGCTAATCAGCCTGATCTTGTCCTCCCTTTCTGTGTGAATAACCACCAGAAGACGGCCTTTGTGAGAGTTCCCTATCAAGACGAACCTGTCTTCTCCCTCGGAATGCAAAGGATCATAAATGGTCAGAGACAAGGTATCTCGAAAGGCTGTACTTGCTTCGTCAAAAGAGACACCGTGTATTTCGAGGTTCTGTTTCGCCTTGATCGGGTCCCATTCAAAACGAAGCATCCACTATCTCCAGAATTTCATTATATCCTAAATTTTATTATATCTTCGCCATTGATGTTTGGTAACCGGACTCAATTTTCATTATGTATAGCAACTGCAATCAGCGGTGGCTGTATGCCATCCGTTGGAATGCCCTGATAGCTGGGGATACGTCATCACAGAGAGTTATCGCGAATCGCTCACTCTTATTCGCACCGGCAAAGCGGATAGCCTCCTAACTTATGGAGAAATCATATAGAGATAGATAAAAAGTGTCAAGATATTCTTGACCAAAGACCATTGAATCAGGGCTATGATTGCGGCATAATACTTCAAAATTGGTAACACTTTAGCGGTTTGAAAATCTTTGTAAAATCCCTCCCGACCTCCCTTTGCCAAAGGGAGGAGATAAGGGTTTCCCCCTTTGGAAAAGGGGGATTAAGGGGGATTTTATGATGAATCTTTTGGTCAATTGACTCGTAAAACTCTTTTTTTCAAAATGCTAAAGTGATACCAAAATTGATATGATGGAAAAATTCATTGAAATCATTGGCGCTAAATCTCATAACCTCAAAAACATTTCCTGCCGGATACCGAGAGGCAAAATCACGGTCGTCACAGGAGTCTCAGGTTCGGGAAAGTCTACCCTTGCCTTTGACACTCTCTTTGCCGAAGGGCAGAGGCGTTATATCGAATCCCTTTCCACCTATGCCCGACAGTTTTTAGAGAAGATGGACCGGCCTGACGTGGAGGCCATTCATGGAATCCCTCCCGCAATAGCCATTGAGCAGAAGAACACCGTGAAGAATGCCCGATCCACAGTGGGCACTGCTTCTGAGATTTACGACTATTTAAGGCTTCTCTTCGCTAAGATCGGAGAGGTTTTCTGTCCGCAGTGCGAGATAAAGGTTTCCGGAGATACGGTTGAAACTGTCTCGGAAACGCTCCTGAGCGAGTATCCTCAAAAAAAGATATCCATTCTCAGTCCGATTTCATTGGCAAAGGCCGAAAAGGGAGAGGCTAAGGTAAAAGAACTGATCCAGAATGGATATTATCGAATCTTGGATGAAGGAGAGGTGCTTGACCTTACCGCCCTTCCCTCTTCCTTTCTCCAGAATCGCCAGCAAATACTTCTGCTCATCGATCGGTTGTCCTCCGAGGAGAAGAACAGATCGAGGCTCACCGAAGCCATCCAGAGCGGATTCAATGCAGGAAGCGGAAAAGTTGAGGTCATTGGAGAGGACGGGAAGAAAATGACTTTTAACCGCAGCTATTCCTGCAATCGATGCGGAAAAACTTTCTCGGAACCGGAGCCTCTTCTCTTCTCTTTTAACAGCCCATTAGGCGCCTGTCCGACCTGTCAGGGATTCGGCAGGGTGATTGGAATTGCTTGGGAGAAGGTTATCCCTGACCCCAAAAAGACCCTGAAAGAGAAGCCCTTTGCTCCCTGGAATACACCTGCCTATGAGGATCTCTACGAATATCTTTGGAAGGCCTGCCGCCGGCATCGAATTCCGATTCACAAACCTTTTGATGATCTTCAATCCCACCACAAAGAGATCCTGCTCAATGGAAAGGATGAGTTCATCGGTCTAAAGGGCTTCTTTGACTGGATGGAGGGAAAGAGATATAAAGTTCATTACAGGGTCTTCCTCAGCAAATATCGGGCCTACGCCCCCTGCCCTGCCTGCCATCATACCCGGCTTAAAGAAGAAGCGCTCTATGTCCGTTTAGCCGGAAAGAACATTGCTCAACTTTCCGACATGCCTGTCTCAGACCTTCAGGAGTTTTTCAAGAATATACCCTTGAGGGATTTTCAAAGAAGAATAGGCGGACGCCTGTTCAAAGAAATCAATGACCGGATTAAATTTATGCTCGATGTCGGGCTGGGATACGTGACCCTTTCAAGACAGACACGCACCCTCTCCAGCGGTGAATATCAGCGCATTACGTTGGCGGGAGCGCTGGGATCCTCTCTCACCGAAACGCTCTATGTCTTGGATGAACCCAGCATCGGCCTTCACGCCAGGGATACGCATCGTCTTCTCCTGACGCTTGAACATCTGCGAACCAGAAACAACACCCTTGTCGTGGTGGAACATGATCCGGATATGATCCGGGCGGCTGATTCGATCATCGATCTCGGTCCCGGCGCGGGAAGGGAGGGAGGCCGGGTCATTTTTGAAGGAACTCTCGAGTCCCTTATCAAAACAGAGGACTCCCTTACTGCCCGATACCTGAGGGATGGAATCTCCTCTGGGCCAATCAAACCCGTCAGAAGACCTTCGGAGTGGATTACAATCTGCAATGCCCGCCATCATAACCTTAAAGGGATGGATGTCCGTATTCCCCTCAATGTGATGGTCTGTATCACAGGCGTGTCCGGTGCAGGGAAGACCACTCTGGTCCATAACATCCTCTATGCCGGAGCCAAAGGGAATGGGAATTCTGAGTTTGAAAAAGGTTTTTTCGATTCCATCGAAGGATTAGATAAAATCGACGACCTCATCTTGGTCAATCAATCCCCGATTGGCAAAAGCCTCCGATCAAATGCCGCTACCTATATCAAGGTTTTCGGAGATATCCGTGACCTCTTTGCCCGAACTCGAGAGGCGAAGAGGCACGGCCTTCAACCCCGCCATTTCTCCTTCAATACCGCTGGAGGCAGGTGCGACACCTGCCAGGGAGCAGGGGTTCAAGTTCTGGATATGCAATTTTTAGAAGATGTCATCATCACCTGCGAGGCATGTGAGGGGAAGAGGTTTCGGCCTGAGGTTCTAAAAATTCGTTACCGGGATAAAAGTATTTCAGAGGTTTTAAATATGACAGTCGACGAGGCGATTTCATTTTTTCAAAGCCATCTTCGCATCGTCTCAAAACTTCAACTCTTAAAAGAAGTGGGGCTGGGCTATCTCATGCTTGGTCAGCCCACCAATACGTTAAGCGGGGGAGAATCCCAGCGCCTCAAGCTGGCCCTTCATATCGGGGAAGGCTTGGAAGGAAAGAACCTCTTTGTCTTCGACGAACCCACCACCGGCCTTCACATGGCGGATATCGAACTCCTTCTAGCCACCTTCCGGAAACTCCTTTCTCAAGGTCATTCGATTATTGTGATTGAGCATAACCTTGACCTGATTCGATGTGCGGACCATATCATCGATTTGGGGCCGGAGGGCGGTGAAGAAGGAGGGAGGATTGTTGTAGAGGGAGACCTTGAAACCATCATGGCCTCGAAACAATCGTATACAGGACAGTTCCTAAGACAGAGAATGGTAAAGTGAGTTAGGTTAAGGTGAGGAAGCCCGTTTCGTCTAAAGGGAATGGCTATGGCTAAAGATTTAAACCCATTGACCTAACCCTTTCAGGAAACCGGCATCTTTGCCCTAACCTTCGCCTCACTATGTTACACGTCTGTTCGCTGTTTGATGCAACTGAGCATCTGTTCCAGCCGGGTTTTATCAAACCCGACCATCACTTCCTTGCAGGCAGCGATCACCGGAACGCTTCTCGCTCCTGAAATTTTAACCATCTCATCCAGGGCGGCCCGATCTTTGGTCACATCGTATTCAGTAAAAGCGTAGCCCTTCTGCGAAAGAAACTCTTTCGCTATCTTGCAGTAAGGTCAGGTCGGTGTCGAATAAACCTTAATCTCTTCTGTCGCCATCATATCCTCCTTTCTCAAACAACATCCGTCTTTTTAAAAACCTTTATAACTATAATACCCATCAGAGTGAAAATGTCAATACAAGTTTTTTATCCCCTCTAATTGAGGTATAATGTTTAATGATGCCGGAGAACAAATTCCTTCAAGAAGCTGCTGAAAATTTCCGTTACCTCCTCGACCGGGGCTACCCAAGAAAACCTTCATTGGAACTGGTTGGAAATCGATATCAACTCAATGCGGATGAGCGCCACCTCCTTCATCGGGGAATCTTCTCTGATGAGGATTCGAAATGGAGGAAGGCCAGAAAGATCCCTCTTTACCGGATTCGGGGCAGAGACCTGGCCATCGATGGCTATAATGTTATCATAACGGTTGAGGCCGGCCTTTTCGGACGACCTTTAATCCTGGCCGATGATGGTTTCACACGCGACATCTCGGGTCTATCCGAAAACTTCAGAAGGTCGGAAAAAACAGAAGAGGCGCTTTTGCTTATCTTCAACGCCCTTAAAAGAGCAAAACCCAGACATGCCCTCTTCCTTTTTGATGCACCCATCAGTAAGAGCGGTGAATTGGCGCGAGAGATCAGGATACGGTTGAAAAGAGAAGGTATCCCGGGCAATGCGCGGGCGATGAAGGTTCCAGAGAAGATATTAAACGGATTTCCCGGAGTAGTAGCAACCACGGATTCCGCCATCATCGACCGATCCAGGAAAGCGGTGGACTTGGCCGCTCACATCCTCAGGCATCAATCCAAATCCATAACTCTTATTTCTTTGAAAAAACATCCTGACCGCTGAAAAATCGGGGGGATCGTAACCGTTTAGCGCCTTGATACTGGCCAGTGACTTTTGGGCTGAAAATACGGGCATCAGGTGACCAGGATATCAGGATGCCGAATATCAGGATACCAGGACCTCAGATAAAGAATAACAGTTTTGGGGTTTGACCTGTTATCCAAATATCCTGATGGCCCTGCCTACCGCAGTCAGGCACTTCCTGATCGCCTGATCTCTGATAACCGCTTCAAAGGGCTAAGGTGTTATGGAGAGTCTAATGCCTCGAGATCTACCGAAATAAATCTTGACAACCTCCCCCCCTTGGCGTATAAAAAGCCAGGATTGGATACAGTATACAGAACCGACTGGCAAGGAGAATTCCATGGAAAACATATTCGGAGGAATGAAGATAGGCAAGAGGAAATCTCTTCGGGAAGTGGTCTATGACTCTTTAAAGAAATCCATTCTCCACGGCAAATTAAAGGCGAAGCAGCGGTTGATCGAGGAAACGCTGGCCAACCAGATCGGGATCAGCAGGACCCCTGTCAGGGAAGCCTTTCACAAACTGGAACGAGATGATCTTGTCTCACGGCTTCCCAAGGGAGGATTTGCCGTCAGGGAATTCACAAAGGAGGATGTGGAAGAAATTTTTGGCATTCGCATTGCCCTTGAAAGCTATGCCGCTTACCTCGCCACCACGCATATGACACAAGAAAAACTCTCAGCCCTTGAAGAAAAAGTGAATGAGTCGGAGAAGGCCCTTAAAAAAGGAGAGGATGAAAAGGCGGTTCAGCTCTATACTGAATTTCATGACCTCCTCTATAAATCCTGTAAGAGCAAGAAATTGACCGAAATGATCAATGGCTTTAGAGACTATTTTTACCGTTACCGGTCTGCCCTGCTCCAGACGCCCAACGGCTTTAAGATGTCAATTGCAGACCATCGTCAAATGCTCGAAGCGATGAAAATAAATAACCCCCGGCTTGTGGAGGGTCTTGTCCGGACCCATCTCGAAAGGGGAATGGAAATCGTTCTCAAAGAGATCACCGAAGGGAGAATGACTCCTTAATCACATTAAATTCGAAACACGAAATCCAAAATTCGAAACAAACTCAAATGACCAAATTTCAAATGTTCAAAACAAATAGAAGTTTAAGACATTTGGATTTTGAAAATTCGAATTTGTTTCGGATTTCGATATTCGTATTTCGGTTTTTAGTTTCCTGAAGGGGGTAGCGCCGTTGGAGAGAAAGATCCGTATCTTAGTTGCAAAGCCTGGCCTGGATGGTCATGATCG
>VGRU01000082.1 GCA_016875255.1 Deltaproteobacteria bacterium | reverse complement strand
CCTTTGGTCTCCGACCCAGCCTCCGGCTCAGAAGAGCCTCTGGCTCGGAGAGAGCGGTCTCTGACCCGGAGGGCAAAGGGAGGTCGGGAGGGATTTTACAAAGATTTTCAAACCGCTAAAGTGTTACTAATTTATAAAATGTTGGAACCGTAAAAAGTCAAAAAAGGATAAGAACCGTCATTCCGGCGAAAGCCGGAATCCAGTAATTTCAAATAATCATAAAAACACTGGACACCGGCTTTCACCGGTGAGACGACTTTTTACGAAACCATTTATAAAATTATTCAGTCCAAAATTGGAGAATTGAGGTAACTCATATGATTTTGGGAAGAAAAAAGGGAGTCATTGGGTTGGATATAGGGTCCAGTTCGATCAAACTGGTTGAATTGGGGGAGAGTAAAAACACTTACAAATTGGTGAATTTGGGGATCTCTCCATTACCCCCGGAAGCGATCGTGGATGGATCCTTGATGGACTCGGTAACCATTATCGATGCCATCCGCGAATTGATCAGCAATACAAAGACAAAGACAAAAGATGTGATCACCTCTGTCTCCGGTCATTCGGTGATTGTCAAGAAGATCAGCCTCCCATTGATGTCAGATGCCGAATTGGAAGAATCAATCCAGTGGGAGGCCGAACGGTATATCCCATTCGACATCAACGATGTGAATATCGATTTTCAGATCTTTGGCTCCAGCGCTGAAAACCCGGAGGTCATGGATGTGGTTTTGGTGGCTGCCAAAAAAGACATCATCAATGACTATGTCTCCGTGATCATCGAATCAGGATTAAACCCGGTCACCATCGATGTCGATGCTTTCGCCATCGAGAATATGCTTTCGGTGAATTATGAGATTGAAAAAGATGAAACCGTAGCGATGGCGAATGTAGGGGCCAGCATCACCAACATTAATATCCTGAAGAACAACATGACCGCTTTTACGAGAGATATTTTTAAGGGAGGAAATCAAATTACCGAGGAGATTCAGAGGCAACTCCACATCGATTACGAAGAGGCCGAAAAAATTAAGGTGGGGAGCAAGATCGATGCCGCTGCACAGCCGGTCATTCAGGATGTTTTAAAGTCGGCTTCGGAATCTTTATCCATGGAAATAGGAAACTCCATAGAATTTTTCCAATCGACATCGACTTATGAAAAAATCAGCAAACTTTATTTAAGCGGAGGGGGATCGAAAATTAAAGACTTCGATATCCTCTTGCAGCAGCAGATCGGCATACCCGTTGAAATCGTCAACCCTTTTAAAAAGATCGAGTATAGCGAAAAGCACTTCGATCTCGAATATTTAAGGGAAATCGGCCCGATGATGGCGGTGGGGGTAGGACTCGCCACCCGAAAGGTAGGAGATAGATGATAAAGATCAATCTACTTCTGACGAGAAAAGAAAAGAAGAAGGTCGGAGTCAAGAAGGAGTTTGTGATCCTCATCGTTTCGGTGGGGCTCCTGGCGATCCTGCTGGCCGGCCTTCATTGGAAAATCGGGAAAGAAAAAGAGGATATGGCGACCCAGATCTCAGAGACGAAAAAAGAGATTGCGCGCTATAAGTCTTTGGCGGCTGAGGTGACGAAAGCCAAGGAGGCCCAAAAAACCTTACAAGACAAGTTGAACATCATCAACTCATTAAGAAAGGGCAAAGAAACGCCTGTCCGGGTTCTGGACGGGATCAGTGTCGATAAACCGGAGAAACTCCAGTTGGAACTGATGAAGAAAGAGGGATTGAAACTCGGAATTGAAGGGATCGCTCTGGATGATGAGACCATCGTCCAGTTTATAACCAATCTGAAGAAGTCAAAACTTTTTAAAAATGTTGATCTGGTTGTGAGCGAACAGATTGAGCAGAACAAAATCAAGTTAAAAAAGTTTATTCTTTCATGTGAAATCATCTCGGGGTAAAAGGGGGAGGAGATGGCCATTACAGTAAATACAATTTTAGAGCTCCCGTCATCCAAAAAAATCTTAATTTTGATCGGGATTTTATGCGTTATTACGGGAATGTATTTCTACCTTTTTTTCATTCCGGTGCAGAATGATTTAAAAGTATTAAGGGTGGAATTGGATAAGCTAATCAAGGAATTGAATGAAGGGAAGATGATCACAAGAGATCTGGAAAAATTTAAGGGTCAGATTGAGAAGTTGAATGTGGAATTGACGAATGCGTTGACTCAACTCCCCAATGAGAAGGAGATTCCTGAAATCCTGAAAAGCATCTCACGCCTTGGCAAAGAGTCGAATCTGGAATTCACCCTCTTCAAACCCAAACCTGAAGAGCCTCAGCAGTTTTATGCAAGAGTCCCCATCGATCTGGTGATGGTGGGAAGCTATCATAACACGGGGCTTTTCTTTGATAAGATCGGGAAGCTCCCGAGAATTATAAATGTCGTTGACTTCAATATGTCACGAGCCAAGGATGTTAAGGGGAGGGAGGCGGATGTTGTCATTCGAACATCCTGCCTCATCACCACCTACCGGTTCATGGAAAAGAAAGCCGAAGAAAAGAAAGGTGACGGAAAAACTCCGTGAAAAACAGAGACAAAGGAAAAGGGAGACGACGTCGATGTTCCAAAAAAACAATAAATTTCATTTCGTCTGGGGGATATTGAGCTTACTCTTTTTTGTGGCAAGCTGTGGAGGAGAATCCGTTCCTCCTCCTCAAAAAGGAGCGATTCCAAAGGCCGTGGTTAAAAAAGAGGAGCCGGTTAAGGTGGCAGATCAAAAAGAACCCCTCAAAAAGGAAGAACCGGAATATCAATACACCCCTGCCGGTAAACCGGATCCATTTAAGCCTTTTATTGAATTGACGCCCGTGCGGGAAAGAGTGAGGACCACTCCGCTTACACCTTTGCAGAAATATGATATCAGCCAGCTAAAATTGGTTGCTATCATTTCAACTCCTGATGGGAATGTCGCTTTAGTCGAAGATTCAGCCGGAAGAGGATATTTTATAAAAAGAGGAACCGAAATCGGAAAGAACGAGGGGAAGGTTACAAGAATTTTAAAAGATCGAGTTATCATCGAGGAACTCTATGAGGATGTTTTAGGCAAGGTGAAAAAGAGCGAAATTCCATTATTGCTTCACAAAATCGAAGAAGGGGGAGAATCATGAAAGCTTTTTTGATGGTTAGAGTGGTGTTTATCACCTTAATCTCATTGATCATCAGCGGTTGTGCCACCGGAGGGGATGTGGTAAAGCCTCCGAGCGAGGCTTCGCCTCCTGTTGTCTCGGTGGCGAAGGCCAATCCTTCCATCATCCAAAAGATCGCTTTCACAGAAGAAGAAAAATTTACAAGAATTCATATCGAAGGATCGGAAACCCTTCCGCCCCCTTTGTATAAACTCTCCCAGGAACCGTTGAAAATCGTGGTGGATTTTACCCATATCGACCTTAAACAGGTGAGGAGCGCTTTGAAGGTGGACAATGGGACAATCTCCGAAGTTTTAACCACTCAATATGACGACAAAGGCCGGATCGAAATCGGCCTCCTTCAGATGACCCCTTTCAACATCTCCAGGGAAGATAAAAACGTTTTTATTGACATTGAAAAAGTAAAGAAGATCATAGAGACAAAGGAAGTCAAAAAGGAGGAAGTGATTGAAAAGGCAAAAGAGGGGGACCTTTCGACCCCTGAGACGAAAAAAGAGGCCGCCGTTTCTTCATCTCCTGCTGTAATGGTTTCAACCCAGGAAAAGACGAACAAGGCAAAAGAGATTATCAATTTTTCCCTGGAAGATAAAATAGATCACATCGATTTTAATATTTTAGCAGACGGAAAAGTTGAAAATTATAATTTATTTAAACTGGACGGTCCTCCGCGCCTGGTTTTGGACATCTGGGAAGTGGGGACTCAATACCCGAAAAAGTCAATTCGGGTTTCAAATCCGTTCATTAAGGAAGTCCGAATCGGACAACATCAGGACAAATTAAGACTGGTCTTCGACTCATCGAAACCTCAACTGCCAGCCTACCAGATCAATCGAATTGACGATAAACTGGTCGTATCGGTTGGAAATGTACCTCAGCCCTCTGAGCCTCAAATCTTGCTGCAGGAGAAGGGGTCTGAAAAGTTAGCCGTTCCTAAATTGCAGTTGGCCTCTTCGACTTCTCCTGCTGTCAAGGAGAAGGTATCGCCGCCATCCCCGGAAGTATCCGCAAAGCCGGTAAAAGCAAAGATTGCCCTGAAAGAGGCCGATTTTAAACAAATAAACGATAAATCACGAATCGTCTTAAGCCTTAGCGGAGATCCACAATTTGAAACCTATCGTGTTTCGGAAAAGGTGATCGCCATTGATATCAAGAACGCTTTTGCCCCGAAACATCTCCAGAGGGGAATGAATACGAGCGAGTTTGATAGCGCTGTCAATCATATTGACATTAAGAACGTTAAGAATGACATCAGGATATTGTTTAAATTGAGGGAAGAGACACCCTATGAAACCACCAAGGAAGGCAATACCCTCTTTTTTGATATTGAAAAGCCGAAGAAGGTTGTGACGAAATTAGAGGCTCCCACGCCTCCTCCCGAACTCCCTAAGGTAACTCCACCCCCTCCTCCTAAAGAAGAAGTGACAGCAGAGGTAAAAGCAGACGTAACGAAAGTGGAGGAGAAACCTGCTGTTGAAGCCAAGAAAGAGGAGATGGCGCCTCCTAAAGTTGAAGAAAAACCCGCTCCTCCGCCTGCGGTTGCAAAACCTGCGGAAGAGGTCGGGCCGGAAAAGATGTATACGGGAAGAAAAGTCTCTCTTGATTTTAAGGATGCGGACATCAAAAATATTTTACGATTGATCGCAGAGGTAAGCAACTTTAATATCATTACGGCAGATGATGTGTCAGGGAAGATCACGATGAGATTGGTCGATGTGCCCTGGGATCAAGCTCTCGATGTCATCTTACAGAGCCGATCGCTTGGCATGGTTCAGGTCGGAAATGTAATAAGGATTGCTCCTATTGAAACCCTGAACAGGGAGAGCCAGGCCCGACTGGAGGCGAAACGAGCCAAGGAAAGACTGGAGGATATGGTAACGGAATTGATTCCAATCAACTATGCCACAGCAAAGGATGTCATCCCTCAGATTAAAGGGATTTTAAGCGAACGGGGCGATGTCAAGGTGGACGATCGGACTAACATCCTTATCATTAAGGATATTCCGAAAAACATCCCTGCTGTTAAATCTTTGGTGAAATCGCTCGACACAAAGACGCCTCAAGTTTTAATCGAAGCAAGGATCGTTGAGGCCAACCTGACGTTTCAAAAGGAATTAGGCGTCAAATGGGGGTTTGAAATTGGAGGAGGTAAGGCCACTGCGGGTGGAGGAATACCAAGTACTACCCTGGGGACTGTTACAAGGGAAATTGTAAACTTCCCTGCCTTGCCGAAGGTAGGAACAGCAGGTATCGTTGAATTTCTTTTCAGCCGGGGAACCATCCAGGCATTGGATATTGCTATTTCCGCTCACGAAAACCAGGGAGATGTTAAGATTATTTCCAGCCCCAAAATTGCAACCCTGCACAACAAGGAGGCATCGATCGAACAGGGGTTGAGAATTCCTTATCGGAAGTTGACAACAGAGGGGACTGTGACAACTGATTTCATTGATGCCAATCTCAAATTGACCGTAACCCCTCATGCAACAAATGATGGGTACATCAAAATGATTATCAAAGCCAAAAAAGACGCACCCGATAGGAGTATTACCGTTGATGGAGTGCCGAGTATTGACAAAAAAGAGGCTATAACAGAGGTTTTGGTCAAAGATAATGGCGTGGTTGTCATTGCCGGAGTTTATTCGATAGAGAAAAGTGATGATACAGAAGGCATTCCCCTCCTGAGTAAGATCCCCTTGCTCGGGTGGCTCTTTAAGAGAGAGGCAAAAGAAGATAAGAGGAGAGATTTGCTGATCTTCATTTCGCCAAAGATCCTTAAAGATCAGGTTTGATGGGGTTATAGTTTTTGGCCCATCAATCCTTATTGTCCCCTCGTCTATGCGAAGAGGTTATTTTTTGAAGAGGCCGATGAGTTCCCGAACTTGGCCCACTCCATTTTGAAGGAGGTATTTTTTTATCCCGTCGATCACCTCTATTCCTGTATTTGGGTTGATGAGGTTTGCTGTTCCGATCTGAATGGCGCAAGCTCCGGCGAGCATAAATTCGATCGCATCCTCCGCCTTCATAATTCCCCCCATCCCGATGACAGGAATTTTTACCGCCCGGCTAACTTCCCAGACCATCCTCAAGGCAATTGGTTTAATCGCAGGCCCTGAAAGTCCCCCGGTCACATTTCCCAACTCGGGTTTTTTTGTATGGATGTTAATGGCCATTGCCTTGAAAGTATTGATGAGCGAGACCGCATCCGCGCCTCCTTCCTCTGCGCTTCGGGCAATGACCGTAATGTCGGTGACATTTGGCGAAAGCTTTACGATGAGAGGGCGTCTGATGGATTTTTTCACTTCTGACACGAGTCGATACGTCATTTTAGAGTCCGAACCGAAGATGATTCCTCCCTGTTTTACATTGGGGCAGGAGATATTCATTTCAAGCCCTGAAATTCCATCGAGGGAATCCAACCGTCTGGCCAATTCGACATATTCCGCTTGAGTCTTTCCAAAAAAGTTGATGATGAGATTCGTTTTGATCTTTTTTAAATAGGGGAGCTTCTCTTTGATGAAGACCTGAAGCCCGGGGTTTTGAAGGCCAATGGAATTAAGAATCCCGCCATCCGTCTCAAAAATTCTTGGAGGAGGATTTCCCTGCATGGGGTTCAACGAAATCCCTTTGGGAATCACGGCTCCGAGGCGGCTTAAGTCTATGAAAGGGTCAAATTCCTGTCCGTATCCGAATGTCCCCGAGGCAACGATCACCGGGTTCTTCAGGAGCAGTTTCCCAATACGGACAGATAGGTCAGGATGAGCAGCCGATTTCATCTTTACCCCGTTAGAAAACCCCGTTGCTTATAGCCGGGGGAATGGATCACCTTTTTATGCAAACCAAATATTGTAACACTTTAGCGGTTTGAAAAAACTTTATAAAATCCCTCCCAACCTCCCTTTGCCCTCCGGGTCAGAGACCGCTCTCTCCGAGCCAGAGGCTCTTCTGAGCCGGAGGCTGGGTCGGAGACCAAAGGGAGGCGAAAGGGGTTCCCCCTTTGGTAATCCTTTCCCTGTCATAGACAGGCAAAGGGGGATTAAGGGGGATTTTATGATGATTCTTTTGATCCATTGACTCATATATCTCTTCTTTTCAAAAAGCTAAATTGATACCAAATATCTAAATACTCGTCTGAGCCGTCCCGTGGGAAAGTCGTAGACTTTCTAACGGGGTTTATTCCCATACGATTTCCGATAACGGGAAGACAGGTCCATCTTTACAAACTCTGTGATAGGCCATTTCGGAGTCCTTGGTCTTTACCACACATCCCCAGCAGGCCCCGAATCCGCATCCCATTCTGGCCTCAAGGGAAACCTGGGCAACCCATTTCTTTGATTTGATGATTTTTGCTATTGACTTAATCATTCCTTCCGGGCCGCAGATATAGACATGGTGGGGTAGGGCTTTATCAAACCTTTTGATTTCCGATTTGAAAAGGTCTACAACAGTCCCCCTTTTCCCCCGGCTTCCATCCTCCGTAGCAACAAAGATTTTTCCTTTTTGGAAGTCTCCCTCACATAAGATATCGTCTTTTGTCTTTCCGCCAATAAATACATATAATTTATCTGAACCTGATGTCTCTCCAATGGCAGATAAGGAGGCCATGCCCACTCCTCCTCCGATTAATATTGTTGGAAGCGAGTGGGGAAGGGGGGGCAAGGTAAATCCATTTCCCAATGGGCCTATCAGATTAACCTTTTGCCCTTCTTTGAAGGTTGACATCTTTTGGGTGCCTTTACCCACCTTTTTATATAAAATGGAAAGCTGCCCTCTTTTCTCTTTACTGGGATGCAGGGTCGAAAAGCTCTTGTAAATGGAAAACGGTCGTCTCAGAAGAGGGTGATGATTATCGGACGTGCTGATCATGACAAACTGTCCCGGTTTTGCTTCATTGGCAATAGAAGGACAGTCTATTTCAAGCAAGAAATAGATCGATTTTATTTTTCTGTTGTTGAGGACAATCCCATCAGTTTGAATAGCCATATTTCCTCAGAAAATAGAAACGAATAGCACGAATGACAGCGAATGCCACGAATGGAAAATCAATCAACGTTTATCGTTGTCGAAGCTCGTATCGAGGCTCGGGCTTCGTCTTTCGGTTAGGGTAACGAGGCCCGTTTCGTGAATAAAAGGCTACGGTTATGGTCTTTTAATTCTTTGTAAGTAACCGTTACCGTTAACCGATACGGGCTTCGTCACCGTCACCGTAACCTAATTTAAAATTACCTTTCCATGAGAAGCGCCTCGTATTTTCCCTGATAAAAATTCTTTCTTTTTCCTGCTTCCTGATAAGCAAAGGATTGATAGAGTCGGAAAGCTGGAATATTTTGAGGGTTGACCTCAAGATAATATTTCTTCACTCCTTTTTGGGAACAAAAATCAATGTAGAATTCCATTAATCTTTTACCCAGCCCTTTTTTTTGATGCATGGGATGAATGCAGATGTTGAGGAGCTCCGATTCTTCTCCGATATTCCTAAAGCAGATAAAACCGAGAGGGACATCTTCCTCCTCCCTGCATATAAGAAAGCAATGAGAAAAGGGGTGGGCAACCTCCCCAAGCAACATATCCCTTGACCAGGGATTTAATATAGAGGTGGCGGCAATGGGGAGAACCTCCTCCACATCTTCGATTTTCATCTTTCTGATGATGAGCTTTTTACCGTTTGTCTCTATCTGATCATCCTCCATGATGGAGTGTCACCCGTAAACAATGGAAGTACTTTGGAAGCCTGGGCTAAGGTTACAGTTATGTAAAAGAATCCAACACGAGAGACGTAGTCTTTTAAAAACGATACGGGCATCGTAGCCGTCACCGTAACCTTGACCTAAAATAGTCTACTTGGGTTCAATGAGACGAAGCAACTCCGACGCCGCTTTTTTGAGCTCCTCATCTTTTGCCTGGTTCAGGATGGTCAGATACGATCGCTTGGCCTCCTCATATTTCCCGTTTTTCCTCTGAAGATTCCCGATTTCGAGATGGGTCAAAAAGAACCACGGCGAGCTTTCCTGAAGATATCTCAGGGCCATTTCAAAGCTTTTAAACGCCTTATCGTGCTTTCCCTGCTGGTAAAATATTTCCCCCAAACTAAAGTAAGTTCCGCCCAACCATTCGGGACGGCCCCCCTTGAGGATCATGGAATAATAGTGGATCGATTCTAAAATACTATTTTGTTTAAAAAATAGTTTCCCCAACTGGAAAGCGGCATGGGTTGAGAGAGGATGATGCGGGAAATCTTCAACGACCTTCTTAAACGCTTTTTCAGCTTCCCAATTTTCCTTTAGCGATAAGTAAATATTTCCCGTCTGGGTTAAGGCAAAGAGTTTCCAATGAGGATATTTATCTTTCTGCGCAAGAAGCCCGTATGCCTCAAAGGCCTGGTTCCAATTTCCGGATTGACTGAAGCATTCTCCCTTAATGAAGAGGCTTTCCTCAATATTGGGAGAGTTTGGAAACTCAAGCAATAAGATGTCCAAGTTGGTGATGGCCTCTCTGAATTTATTATCATAAAAATAGGCCTTTCCGATACGGAAAAGAGCCTTCTCCCTATAATTCGTATTCAGGACGTTAAAATAGTAGGGGAGGGAGTCCGTGATTCTGCCCTCTAAAAAGGCCATCTCCCCATTGAGCCACTGGAGAACCGCCTTTTCATCATCAAACGCGTTCAATTTTTGGAGCCTCTGAAATACTTTATGGGCTCCCGAAAGGTCGTTCTGTTGCATATGGTTCCAGAAAAGGGAAAGGAAAGCAATCCCCCAGAATGGATTTTCCTTTGATTTTGTAAAAATAAGATTGAGTTCTTTTATCGATGAGGGATGGTCGCTGCTCTGCAGGAATATCTCTCCCAATAAATAATGGGTGAATAGAAGGAGCGGAGAATCTTTGGCCTGGGGTTTAAAGGATTGGAGGGTTTCGATCGCCTCTTTAAAATGACCGATTCGGTAATCACAAAAGGCCATTTTCCACAAGACTTCCGGGATGACGACATCCTCCTTAAAACGTTCATTGAACGTCCCGTAGATATTCTTCGCTTCATCGAACTTCCCTTGCTTCAAATAAGTTTCGCCTAACCAGAGCAAGGCGTATTTTAAAAAAGGGGGAGAAGCAGGTTTAAGATCGGACGTCATCGTCTTAAAAAACCCCGCCGCCTCCTCGAAGTGGTTCTGCTTATAAGACAAGATTCCCAGCCAGAAATGAGAGGCTTGAATGAGCTCATTGTTTTTAGAGGCAAGGGATACTTTTTTAAAATGGGAGCCTGCCTGGGAGGTTCGATTCGATCCAACATCAATCAATCCGAGGTAATAATAAACCCGATCCATGCCTTCAAATTTGGGGTATCGATTGAGAATGGAGACGAGATATCTTCTGGCTCCTTCGTTGTTTCCAAATCTGAGTTCAATATCGGCCAACCAGAAAAGGGTGTATTCCGTATAATCAAATGCTTTGTTCTCATTGATGATCTTTAAAAAAATGGATCGGGATTCTTTCAGCTTTTCTTTGAGATAGAGCGTTTTTCCCAGAAGATAACAGATGTCATATAATTTCCCGTGTTCAGGATAATCACGAAGGAATTGTGAAAATTGTTTTTCGGCAATATCATAAAAGCCATCATTGAAGGCACCGGTCCCAACCCAGATCAGCTCATCTTCACCAAGAGTCCTTGCGAAGGCATCCTGGCCAGGGAAAAAACTCCACATAAACAAAACAGCAAAAATTATATAAAAAATTATTCTTTTGTGTAACCCCTCAGTTATGGGTTTAAGTAATACAAATAAACTCTTATACCCCTCTTTGGAAAAGAGGGGGAAGGGGAGATTTTTCCAATAAAATTTTAAAATCCCCCTATATCCCCCTTTGCCAAAGGGGGATAAAAACAATCGTAAATAAGGGATTATTCGTTTGACCATCTCAGACCGCTTTTTTTCTTTTATTAAGTAAGCTTAAATCCTCTGTAGTATTAATATTGATAAAAGACTCCTTTGTCCGGTCTAAATTGATAAACTCGGGCTCTTCAATGATTTTTATCCTTACCAGGGGGTAGAAATCAATGATTTTGTATTTCCCCATATCGATAAGTTTTTTTATGGGCGGTATGCAACTTTTTGAGTAGATGGCGTGCAAGGGCTGCAATCCATCATCCGTTCGGGGCACAATCGCATCAAATCCGTCAGCCTGTTTGATGAGATACTGGATCATGGACTCCTTGAGAAAAGGCATATCGCAGGCAACGCAAAAAGAGTATGGGTTCGATGCGAAAAAGAGCCCTGTATACAACCCTCCGAGGGCGCCGTGATTGACAATGAGGTCGCTTACTATCTTTGCCTTAAAACTCTCATACGATTCTTTTTGATTGGTGACAATGATAATTTCATTAAAAATTTTTTCAAAAATATTATAAATCCTTTGAATGATCGGGATGCCATCGATTTCAATGAAAGCCTTATCTCTGCCCATTCGGGCGCTTTTACCGCCAGACAGGATGATTCCCGTCACACCATATCTTTTTTCCAAAAGGCCACCAATAATGTCTGATAAGATATATTATGTAAACTTTAGCTTTCAGGTCTAAAGAACTTCTTCCAGCCATCTCCCTCTCTACCCTTTTTTACGCCTATCTCTTCGAATTCCCGGAGTAACTCCTCCTGTCTCTTGGTTAGGTTTTTTGGCGTTTTAACAAATATTTGAACAACAAGGTCGCCCCTGCCATACCCTCTTATTTTTGGAAAACCTTCGGCTTTAATCTTTAAAATCTCTCCGTTTTCCGTTCCCCTGGGGATTTTAATGTTCTTTTTACCGTTTAAGGTGGGGATTTCGATCTCTGTTCCTAACGCCGCCTGGGAGAAACTGATGGGGACTTGGCAGACGATATCATCGCCATCTCTAACAAAGAATTCATGTGGTTCTACAAAGAGAAAGACGAAAAGGTCTCCAGGGGGACCGCCCCTTTCGCCCTCTTCTCCCTCTCCCCGTATTCTTAATTTTGAGCCTGTATCAACCCCTGGGGGTATCTTTAACTTGATCTTTCTGGTTTTCTTAACCCAGCCAGAGCCGCGGCATTCCTTACAGGGATGAGAGATATATTTTCCCTCCCCATGGCATTGGCCACAGGTGGTGCTGATGGTGAAAAAACCTTGTGAACGGATCGTCTGCCCTGTTCCTTTGCAATTGGGGCATTGAACCGGGGAAGTCCCTGGTTTTGAGCCTGTTCCACCGCAGATTTCACACGCTTCTCTTTTTGGAATTTCGATCTCATCTTCTTTTCCAAAGGCGGCTTCATAGAATGAGATCCGTAAGTCATATCTTAAGTCAGCCCCCTGTCGCGGCCTGGATCTCCTCTGAGACGTTCTCCCAAAACCAAAAAAATCTTCAAAGATATCTCCGAAAGAAGCAAAGATATCCTCGAAGCCTCTGAATCCTGTAAATCCGGTTCCTTTTAATCCCTCTATCCCGTAATGATCATAGATCTCTCTCTTCTGAGGGTCCCTCAACACTTCATAAGCTTCCGAGGCTACTTTAAACTTTTCTTCCGCCTCCTTATCTCCTGGATTCCGGTCGGGATGGCACTCCATCGCCACTTTTCGATAAGCTTTTTTGATCTCTTCCTCATTGGCATTTCGCGTGACGCCGAGGATCTTATAATAATCTCTGTTTTCCATATTGTTTAGATGGTTTTCGTTATACGGTCAGGGTAACGCTGCCCGTATCGTTAATAGAAGGTTACGTCTGTCATGTTTAATTCTTTTAAACGTAACCCCTACCGAATGACGAAACGCCTGCCTGCCGGTAGGCAGGGGCTTCGTAACCGTAGCCTTAACCTATTAACCTTAATCCATACGGGCTTCGTAACCGAAACCCTTCCCTCTATCTATTTGTCGTAATCCTCCAGAATCTTGCCGGTCCTTCCTCGTTCTACGATCTCATCCATTTTGGGGCCTAAATCGACTCCCATCTCCTTCATCCTTTTTTTTGCCCAGAGACCGACATTTCGGGAGTCCTTATAGAAATCGTCCCCCTTTGGTTTGGAGGTGTCAAGGCTGGCCAAACGTGATTCTTCGGTCTGGTGGACTGAAAAAATAGATATTAACCTTTTAAGGTCATTGCCGCCACAAAGCTTGCACTTGACCTTCCTGATTTCCCTTGAGTTGAGAAATAACTGGCTGAACTCCCTTTCACATTGATTGCATCGATACTCGTAAATAGGCACGTCTATCTTCCCCTGGTTGCTTTCTTCTTTAACCCTTTCTTTTTTGATGAAATCTCATTTTCCTCTGATGGTTCAAATCCCTCGGAATCAGACAGATCATCTTCCGGAAGAAATATCTTATCACTTGCATCCGGCAATCTGGAGAGATGGATTTCATAATCCTTCGGGGGG
>VGRU01000081.1 GCA_016875255.1 Deltaproteobacteria bacterium | reverse complement strand
CTGGCACTTCCCACCAGGCTGTTTGATGATTGGGTAAGCCCATTGGCGAAGAAGGTCCAAGGAACCAAAGCAGCGTAACTGAAAATTGGGTATGGAATACCGTCCGAAGGGATTTTTGCCAACTTCCCAAAGAATAGGCTGAAGACTACCATTGTGAAGAAAGGCTGGATGATAGCCCAAGCCGCACCCAGAACTGTCTGTTTATAACGAACTTTAATATCGCGCCAGGTAAGGAAATAAAGTAATTCCCGATATTCCCAAAGTTCGTGCAATTTGAGAGAAACCCAACCTTCTGTTGGTCTTATGATTGTTGTTTGTGTTGTTAGATTACTTACCCGAGGCATGGCTTTTTGAATTGCTAACTTTTTCTTTCAATTATTTCAACCCTATCGAGTACTTATTCCCTTACCAACGAGGTAACCCAATAGAAGAATAAGAATCCATGGCCAGTATTTTACAAGGAATTCACGAAGAACCTTTTGTTTAAGAACAAAATATCCAATAAAAACAATTAAAATTCCTTCGACTATCATCTCCATAAAGAATTGCACCTGTAATTATTCTTTAGCCTCTCAGGGTTCAGGTGGTACACGATACCTCGCAATGTTTCTTCGAGCTTACTACTTGGCTCCCACCCGACAAAAGACCTGATTTTATCAATGCAGGGAACCCTGCGCTGCATGTCTTCAAAACCAGATTCGTAGGCTTGATCGTACGGGACAAACATAATACGATCAGCTTCTCTTATAGACACTGAATGTTTACCCTGCAATGAATCAACTATTTTCAACACGTTCCGGGCCAGCTCCAAAATGGTTATCTCTTCAGCGGAACCTATGTTGAACACTTGACCCACCGCCTCTGGACAATTAGCCAACCCAATCACAGCCCGTACTACGTCTGACACTTCACAAAAGCACCTGCTTTGCTGTCCGTCAGCATACACGGTTAATGCCTCTCCGTTTAATGCTTGTTGAACGAATCGGGGAATAACCATACCGTAGCGACCTGTTTGCCGAGGCCCACTGTGTTAAATAATCGGCAGATCACAACTGGTAACCCTTTCTGTTTGTAATAGGCCAATCCTAAGAATTCATCAACCATCTTAGAAGCTGCATAAGCCCACCGGCTATGAGATGTTGGCCCCAGAACTACATCATCATCCTCTCGAAAAGGGACGCTGTTACCCTTTCCGTACACCTCTGATGTGGATGCAATGATTACTTTGGCGCGATAGCGAAGGGCGGCTTTAAGAACTGCTTCCGTTCCCATCACATTTGTTTCAATGGTGTGTACGGGGTTCTCGACAATTAGTTTTACTCCTACTGCCGCTGCCAGATGAAAGATTACCTGACACTCACTGGCCAATCGATCAAGAACAATCTCATTGGTGATACTATCAATGGCGTAACGGAAATGAGGATGCTCAGTTAAATTGGCAATGTTATTGAAATTGCCCGTGGAGAGGTTATCAATCACCGTAACATAGCACCCCTGCACTAATAGAGCTTCAGCTAAGTGAGAACCAATGAAGCCAGCGCCACCAGTAATCAGTGAATGCCTGTGGGGTCAGGCTTGCAATGTTGCAATTGGTCTGTTTGGTCTGTTTGGTTTATCTGGTCTGTTTAGTCTGTTTGGTTTTTCTGGTCTGTTTGGTCTTTTTGGTTTATCTGGTCTGTTTAGTTTCTCTAGTTTATTTGGTCTATTTAGTCTATTTGGTTGATCTAGTTTGTTTGGTTTATCTGGTTTCTTTAGTCTGTTTGGTCTTTCTCGTTTATCTTGTCTGTCTAAAAAGCATATCAGGACATCAGAGGATCAGTGGGGAGCGGATCAACACGGGTTACCTTCCAACTGGCTCTGACAAAGATCGTTCTCTAATTCTATATCTTCCAACCTCCAGAATAGTCAAATTATTCAGTAGCTTGTTTCTCTCCACTTCAACAAAGAATCTTTTCACTGCATCCAAAATTTGTTGTCTTATAAAGGTGTAGGGAAGGTTAACCCAAATAATTCCATGATGGGTTCCCAGCGGATATTTCACAATATTGCCAAACTCTTTGTCTCTTGAAATAATGATCATTTCCTGCTTTTGGGCATACCCAAAGACCTCAGCATCGGTTGCCCCCTTCAATCCTACATCCCTCAAATCAATCGCATCGATACCAAGCGATTGAAGTAACCCTCCCGTAGGACGTGGCATATCTTCATCCACTAATATCCTGAGCATTACACTGCCTCAAGAAGGTGTATCTCTTCATTGGATACAATCTTGGCAGCGTATTCGATTGCCGCTCTTATATCCTCTTCTGTAATTTCGTAGTCTTCACAAATCTCTTTGTAAGACATTCCACCAGCCAGAGATCCCAAAACTAAATCGACCGGAACCCTGGTCCCTCGAATCACAGGTTTTCCATGTCTAATGTTTTTATCAATCACAATTCTTTCCATATTTCCTCCTATCTGAATTGAAATTACCACAAAAGAAGGAGTCAGGCAAGGAGTTTAGAGTTTGGTTTGTCTGGTTTTTCTGGTCTTTTTGGTCTGTTTAGTTTGTCTGGTCTGTCTGGTTTATCTCGTCTTTCTGGTCTGTCTCGTCTGTCTGGTTTGTTTAGTTACTCTGGTCTTTTTAGTCTATGATAATAGTTTTTGATTGTGCCATTGCCAGGCGGTCTCGATAATCGTCTCTAAATCTTCATATTGCGGTTTCCATTTCAGCGTTTCTATTGCCTTCTTACTACTACTGATCAGCACCGGTGGATCACCCTCTCTTCTCCCGGCTTCCACTACCTTAAAATCCTTTTGGCTCACTTTTCTAACTGCCTCGATGACCTCTCTCACGGAATGGCCATTGCCATTGCCAAGGTTAAAGGAATCGCTCCGGTTCTTATCCATGAGATATTGAAGCGCCCGGATATGGGTATCGGCCAGATCCATGACATGGATGTAATCCCGGATACAGGTGCCGTCCCTGGTCGGGTAATCGGTCCCGAAGATCCTGATCTCTTGCCGGAGACCCATGGCCGCCTCAATGACCAGTGGGATGAGATGGGTCTCGGGTTGATGAAGCTCGCCAATGTCCCCCTCCGGGTCAGCGCCGGCGGCATTGAAGTACCTCAGATTGATGTGCTTGAGACCGTAGGCCCTATCATAGTCCTTCAGGACCTGCTCGACGAGGAGCTTGGTCCAGCCATAGGGATTGATCGGATTCTGAGGATGGTCTTCGGGGATGGGGATCTTCTCAGGATGGCCGTAGGTGGCGCAGGTGGAGGAGAAGATGAAATGTTTCACACCGAATTCTCTCATCACCTGGAGGAGGTTCAGTGTGCCGATCACATTATTCCGGTAATATGTTTCGGGTTGGAGGACGGACTCCTCCACAAGGGCAAAGGCGCTGAAGTGCATGACCGCCTCGATCCGGCGGTTTTCAAAACAGGACCGGAGCTGATCGATGTTCAGGAGGTCGCCCTCAAAGAGCTCACCCCATTTGACAAATCCCCTGTGGCCACGGCTCAGATTGTCAAAGATGACCGTCTCGAAACCTTTCTTAGTTAAGAGCTTGTTTACATGCGAACCGATATAGCCTGCTCCGCCTACGATAAGTATCATTTTATTCGTCTGTCTGGTTTATCTGGTTTATCTCGTCTGTCTGGTTTTTTGGTCTATTTGGAGAAATATGGATTTATTCCTTTGGAATGGAAGTGGACAACAAAAACGTCAGTTGGGGTCACATCTTCAGATGTCATTTTCTGGTCTTTCTGGAAATACTATTCACTTCGTGAATGGAAGGGAGTCCCTGCGGGACTGGAAACAGAATAGGCTTCCGCTATCCCTGAGTTTTAACTACCTCCCAGCATCTATCACATTTTTTGAAGGGGATTCCATCCAATTTATGGTTATTGATTATCAAAAATGAAAGGGGTTGTCAAGGAGTTTGGTCTTTCTCGTCTTTTTAGAGCTTTGGGGTCACATCTTCAGATGTCATTATTTAGTTTGTCTGGTCTTTTTAGTTTCTCTAGTTTCTCTCGTCTGTCTGGTCTGTTTGGTCTTTCTGGTCTGTTTGGTTTATCTGGTTTCTTTAGTTGTTTTGGTCTATTTAGTTTATTCGATCTCTTTCATCTATTTGGTTGATTTAGCTTTTTGAGGTTATTGGGTTATTGCGTTTATGGAGGTAATTGCCTCGGTTATTTATTCGGCAATGCTAAAGAAAACTGTTTGCTTGGATAATCAACCGTTAGAATAAAATTACTCAGGAAGCTCCTCACCCCAAGTAGTGGAATACTGAGATTGGGCATAAAATCTACTAACACATCTTGAGTAGAAAACTCTTCTACAATGATTCGAGTCGTATGACTGTAGGCAATCGTAATCCCATTACCAGTACTTATCCTTTTCAATTGACCTGCCTGGAGATCGTGTCCGAGAAGAGGTGCAAATGAAGCGGGTACTGCACATTCATCGGCCCCAGTATCTATCAATGCATATACTCTTATTTCCTTATGAGTTTCGGGATTGACGATTGTCACTGGCAGAAAAGGCCGTGCAATGTCGCCAGGTCTTATCACCGAGAATGGATAATTTCTTATTGGCATTATTATACCCTGTTGTTACAAAGGGTCTGATCAACCACAGGGTAAATGTGGACAAGATCTTTTTCAGGTATATACAGAAGGACAGGATTTTTAAAACCTTTTTCTTCTGCCTCCCTCAGAGCCTTCTCAGGATCGTCCCCTACGCCGACAATTGTATTATCCTCGATACTTTTCATCGCCACATAGCGACCATTAAATTCATCTGTGGTAACTAATATTTTCTCCATAATCCCTCCATTTAAATTCTACTTTACCACAAAACAATAGCATATTCAAATGGGAGACACTGATAAAACTTATGGGCTTACCCATCAAAGGGCACCTGTCTGATCTGGTCTTTTGACTGATGTGTCGTGTCTACATTATTCAATATTCTCGTCTTTCTCGTTTCTCTGGTCTGTCTGGTTTGTTTGGTTTATCTGGAGAAAAACTTATTCCTTTGGAATGGAAGTGACCCCCGCACCAAAGGTTCGGTGGTGGAAAATATTCGCTCTGGCAAATGGAAGTTATTGCTCCCCGTGGAATAGCACCCACGTTCCACAGGGCAGGTCGCAATGGAATTTTTGTGGCCTACTGGGTTTATTTGAGTGATTCAGATGGGCGATAAAGAGTAATGAAATCTACTCTTTCGAAATCAGTGTCATTAGAAGCAAGGTTTTTGATGTTTAGGTCTTCCATAATCTGTAAGGTGAGCGCATCGTTAGAAAGAAAACCATATCTCTTTTTCATCTGCTGGCTTCTTATTATGGTCTCAATGTTAGGAGATACGATCTCCAGATTAAATGAGGCAATCTTTGAAGGAATACTTTGATGATTGACCAATTTCTTAACGATTTCGGAATTTCTCTTTAAGCGCTTGACTATATCCTTTGGCTTTATCCCTGGAAGAAACCCTACGGCTTCCATTATCATCATCCGATGGATTACTTCCTGGACAATGGATATAGAAGTAAAACCAATAATGGCCCCCGCTTCTATGGATTCTAAGAAGTTTGAACAAGCTTGATTAAATCTGGATTCTTTGGAGAAGTGATAGATAAAAATATTGGCATCAATGAAGATTGAGGTTCCCTTTTCCAAATGCGAAAGAAACATGATCAGGCCTCTTCAGGAAGAAATTCTGGAGAAAGGGCAATCTCTTCTATGGTGTCTTCATCGAGACCACTAAACATACCACTCGTAGCTCTGACAACGCTTTCTCCTTCCTCAAGCATAATTTTTAGTCTCTCATGTTCCTTTAGTTTCAAAGGAGATAAAGGTTTTAAAACCCCCTCCTCATATATGACCTCTATGCTTTTAACCATTTTTTTTACCCCCTGAAATTGATGAACTGAGTTAGTGATAAAATTTTATGCTATCTTCACGATAAAGTAAAGACAAATCTGGGGTCTGCCATAAGCAATTGGACTGTCTCGTTACCCTGGTCTATTTATTTTATCTGGAGACATTTATTCACTTCGTGAATGGAAGGGAGTCGATAAAACGACTGGAAATGATCCCTCGACAGGCTCGGGATGGATGTTATTGCTCCCCGTGGAATAGTACATACTTTCCACAGGGCGGGGCGCAATGGAATATTTTTGGTTTGTCTGGTCTTTTTAGTTTCTCTAGTTTCTCTCGTTTCTTTAGTCTTTCTGGTTTATTTGGTTTATCTGGAAACATTATTCACTTCGGGAATGGAAGGGCCGCCTTCGCTAAGGAGGCTTCGATTGGAATCTGTTTGGTTTTTCTGGTCTGTCTCGTCTGTCTGGTTTTTCGGGTTTATTTCGTTTGCTCGAATCTGGATAAATCTTCTAATAATTCTTCAGAAACATAGAACCCTTTTTCTCTGAGCTCTTTGACTTTTTCTTGAGCACTATCTATGAGTCCTAACCTCTCTGCCCTCAGCAGAACACCAATGGTACCCGTTAGTTTCAATCCCATATTTTCCGCCACTTTACGCGCCTTTGAATCATCGATAATTACTTTCAAGCCTTTCTGGCTAGCCAATGCGATGGCCTCAGCTTCGCCTTTCCCTAAATTCAAATCTGTTATGAGAAGTTTCAGGAGGTTGCTCTCAACCTTTCTTATCGAAAGGCAGGGTAGGGATAGGTTTCCAAATTCTTTGATAACAGACTCGGGTATGACAACTTCTTTGTAAATTTTACAAAGAATCTGTAAAAGATTGATCTTCTCCAAGGCAATCAGTGAAGACGTATCAATAACGGTTGGCTCAGGCATCTTGGAGTTCTTTTTCAAGGTCAAGCTTTGAATATTTTATAGGCGGAATACCTTTGTGGAAAAGAATCTCAACGAAGGCTTTCTCCGAATAACCTGCTATTTCAGCGGCTTTCCCAAGAGAGACGATACCCTCCTCAAGAAGCTTCATCGCCAGAAGCAATTTTACCTCATCCTCTTTTATATTCATTTCTGGAAGATTAACAGATATTCCCACAGAATCACCTCTTTTCTCTAAATTGACGTTTATTATATCATTTTCTTTATTCAATTTCGAGTCCACCCCCCAGGTAATATCCGAGGTCACTCAGGAGGGGGGACACCGTTAAAAATGATCACTTTTCATTGTATTCTGGTCTGTTTGAAAAAAGCTCAATGAAAAAGCTCAGGGTCAGGCTTGCAAGGTTGCAATTTCGATTTCGTCAATCTCGTTGATCTCGTCTATCTGGTTTATCTCGTCGAAAAGGAGCATGGGGCATGGAGCATGTATCTGGGTTGTTTGGAAACATTATTCACTGCGTGAATGGAAGTGAGTCGATTAAAACGACTGGAAATGATCCCTCGACAAGCTCGGGATGGAAGTTAGGCTTCGCCTTGAATTTCGATCCAATTCTTTTTCTCTTCAAATGAGGCCTGTGGGATCAGGCGACGGTAACTCGGTTTCTGGTTGACCTGGTTTGTCTGGTTTAGCTCGTTTGCGGTTCTGGGTGGAGGATGAAAGGTCAACAAGCCCGCCAAGTTTAAAAGGAAAACAGCAAGGGCCGAAAAAGGTTATAAGTTTATGACTTGACAAGGAACTCATCAATCGAGTGGGATGAATAGTGTGCGGTCTTTAAAGTCATCCGCCGTGGAGACCATCCAGATCAAATAAAGTTCCTCTACGATGCGCCCAATGCCAACGCCAGGCCGGACGCAAAATAGACCGGGAATATGTTTGCCAGCAACAAAGTGATCCGCTAAATGCTTCGGCATAGTGTTCCGATTTTCTGTTACAAGGATATAACCATTTTTTTCGATCCAATCCAACAGGGGAGGGTCCAGTGTTCCTGCTTCAGGAGCTCCCATATCTCCAATGGCCAAAACCTCAATTGTTGAATCGTGTCTACGTAATTGTCGTTGAATGGCACGATTTATGTGCTCATCGAGCAGAAAGCGCGGCTTCATCCCCTCACCGAGGAAGTCATTTCAGTGCTTCTGCGAAGCAATTTCTGCCGCTGCTTATCCAGACGCTCGCGAAGCTCCTGCACAAACTTCGAGGGATGTTGCTGCTGCTCTTGCCAAGCTTCTTCCTGGCGGCGGGTAACTTGTTCAAGATAGGACTCTACTTTTTCCTGATTGGCAAGATAGTAGGTAATTGTGGCATGAACCTGCTCCAAGGAAAGGGTTGGATAACGGAGCACAATCTCTTCGGGACCTGCACCCTGTTGGTAATCGCGTAAAATGGCCTCAATGCCAATTCTTGTACCTGCAATGCGGATGGCCTGGTTATCAACGAATTCGAAATACTTTTCCAATTCCATAGATCTCTCCTAAACGAGGCCTTTAACCCTATTCTACAATTAGCGGGCTGAAAAGTAAACCCTAATAGAAAGGTTTCAACTTTCTAACGGGAAAGCCCGAAGGGACGAGTTAAATCTCAGATGTAAGAACCTCTGAACCTCAGAGCTACAGTTAAACCCTGAAAGACAGAAACTGATAAAGAAAGCAGCAGAAAGCAGGGGGTCAGGTCTCAGGGGGTCAGGTCTCAACATTCAACAGCACCATTTTCTGGTGTGTTTGGTCCCGGTGACATGGGTTTCTCATGTCACCCCGTACGCATTGCTACGGGGCAGGCCCCGTGGAATTAGTTTTTCAGGATTACCTTACAAGGCATACGGATTGCCTGCGAGGATGTAACCCTTACATACCCCGATAATCAATCAATATTCCACAGGGCAGGCGGGATAAATCTGTCTGGTTTTTCTGGTTGGTCTGGTCTTTTTAGTTTCTCAGGTATCTTTGGTCTATTTAGTTTCTTTCATTTCCTCTTTTGAGTTGATATACCAGTCGATTGTTTTTTTAAGACCTTCTTCAAGGTTCACTTTGGCTTTGAAGCCGATCTCTTTCTGGGCTCGGGTTGTATCGAGCATCCGCCGAGGCTGACCGTCGGGTTTTGAGGTATCCAAGATGATTTCACCTTTAAACCCTGTCAATCTCGCTATCAGTGCAACCAGATCTTTTATGGAGATTTCAAAACCAGCCCCGAGATTCACAGGGTCGGGTTTGTTGTATCTTTCAGCAGCCAGGAGAATCCCTTCTGCGGCATCCTCAACATAGAGAAATTCCCTTGTGGCCTTTCCTGTTCCCCAAACGGTTATTGGTTTATCTGGTCTTTCTGGTCTGTCTGGTTGATTTAGTTTATCTGGTTGGGCAAGTCTGCGGTAGGCAGCTTCCTCTCCGCCGATGGCATCAATGACCTTTTTAATCAGGGCAGGGATGACATGGGAGGATTCGGGATCGAAGTTGTCTCTCGGACCATAGAGATTTACAGGGAGAAGATAGATCGCATTAAAACCGTATTGCTCTCTGTATGCCTGGGCCTGAACCAAAAGCATCTTCTTTGCAAGTCCATATGGAGCATTGGTCTCTTCGGGAAAGCCATTCCAGAGGTCTTCTTCAAGAAAAGGAACAGGGGTGAACTTTGGATAGGCGCAAATGGTGCCAATGGCAACAAATTTCTCTATACCCACCTGCCTTCCAACTTCCATCATCTGAACGCCCATCATGAGGTTTTCATAAAAGAATTTTCCAGGATTGGCACGATTGGCCCCGATGCCGCCAATCCTTGCGGCCAAGTGAATCACAAGATCTGGGTGTGCGTCTTGGTAAAGTCTTTTTACCGCATCCATCTCTACGAGGTTGTAATCCCTGCTTCTCGGAACAAATATCTCGTTACACCTCAGGTCTCTGAGTTTCTTGACCACAAAAGAGCCAAGAAAACCAGCCCCGCCAGTAATCAAAACGCGTTTATTAGACCAAAAGGACATGTCGATAATTTGGAGGGAATACTTTAAAATAAAATTTATGTTTTGTAGACTTTTTTGTTGGCAATTCTTTTGGCTGCATACAAGAGAGCAGTTCGTATGTCGTCTTATTTAAGAAAAGGATAATCTTTTTGTATGTCATTCGGGGTGGCACCATAAGCAACCTTCTCAATAATAATTTCTACAGGTAACCGGGTCCCTTTTATCACTGGCTTCCCAAGCATGATTTTAGGGTCAACAACAATTCTTTTTAAAAGAGTCCTCTCTGTCATCTTTTATCTCCTAATGGAATAATTCGAATATTATCCATGGCAATAACTATAAAGATGTCAACATCAGATAGATATTTGAGTCCCCACACTTTTCTCTTATCCTTAACCTAAACCTTAATCTGATTTTCTATTATTTGAAAGCTTCCGTATCACATCCTGGCACTGTTTCATCTCTTCGAGGTTCTTTATGTCAGCGTCAACCATCATTTTCACTAAATCGTTAAATTTTACCTTAGGTTCCCAGCCAAGTCTTTGTCTGGCCTTGCTGTAATCGCCCAGGAGGTATTCCACCTCGGTGGGACGGAAGTAGCGGGGATCGATTTCAATTAGAGCATCGCCAGGCTTTAGCTGGCGACTCACTATGGAGTATGCACTAGGAACTATGCACCCCTGACCTCCGTCATCCTGCTTAGTGCTTAGTTTATAGTGCTTAGTGTCAATGGAAGCAATGACTCCTTTTTCAGCAGCACCGTTGCCCTTCCATTCTAATTCGATGCCGGCATGAGCAAACGCAAGATTGACAAATTCCCTGACCGAGTGGGTTTCGCCGGTTGCAATGACATAATCGTCAGGCTGATCCTGCTGGAGCATGAGCCACATGGCTTCTACAAAGTCTGGAGCATACCCCCAGTCCCTTCTTGCCTCAAGATTGCCCAGATAGAGTTTTTCCTCCAATCCGTATCTCATTCGAGCAAGGGCACGCGTAACCTTGCGTGTGACAAAGGTTTCTCCCCTTCGGGGGGACTCGTGGTTAAAGAGGATCCCGTTACAGGTGAACATCCTATAACCTTCTCGATAATTTTTGGCCATCCAATAGGCATATACTTTTGCAGCGGCGTAAGGGCTTCGCGGCTTGAAAGGGGTTACCTCATTCTGAGGAGGTGGGGAAACCCCAAACATCTCGCTTGAGGAGGCTTGATAAAAACGAGTCTTTATCCCACTCCTTCTGATAGCCTCCAATAGCCGGGTAGTCCCAATGGCCGTTACATCCCCTGTGAATTCTGGCATATCGAAACTGACTCGAACATGACTCTGTGCCGCAAGGTGATAGATCTCGTTGGGTTGAATGTTGTAGATGAGATTGGTCAACTGACCTGAATCAGTAATGTCACCATAATGGAGAAAGAGTTTGCTCTTCGGATCATGGGGGTCAATGTAGATATGGTCAATTCGATCGGTGTTAAAGGTGCTTGACCTTCGGATGAGGCCATGGACCTCGTAGCCCTTACCTAAAAGAAACTCAGCGAGGTAACTACCGTCTTGCCCGGTGATGCCGGTGATTAAAGCTTTTTTCATCTGTTTTCCCCGCTAAAGAATTCTACGCAAAAGGTCCGCAAAGAGCGCAAAGTTAAAAATTATAGACAACACGTTTGATCTCTAGCTTGCTTCTACCAAAATTCAAAATTAATCCCAGCCTTTTATAAAAATGTGCCAGAATACCCCCCAGCTCTGCTGGGGGGATGAATGGCATTCCCTCTCCCCTGGGGGGGAGAGGGTTAGGGTGAGGGGGGATAGGATCTTCTTACCACCCCCACCTTAATCCCCCATCAAGAGGGAGGAAAGTTTTTTTAAGGAATTGGATACCCCGCAGCTCTGCTGCGGGGTACTTCATTGGCAGTCTTCAAATATGAAATAACCTGATCCCTGTGAACCCGAATAATTTTGGTACAGGCTTTTATTTCCAGGATGATTTCTTCATCTACAAGTAAATCGATACGCTGGTTTCCAAGACCTTGACCTTCGTAATCAACACGCACGATTTTCTGTTTCTCATATTCAATCCCAGCTTTCTTGAGTTCCTTTAAGAGTGCCTCTTCGTATATCTTCTCCTGGAATCCCGGGCCCAACTTTTTGTGGATATCAACGGCAATACCAATGATGTGGTGGCTTAGATCATTTAATTTTTCACGCATGAGACCGCTGAATGTTTTCCGCAAAGGTCGCGAAAGAAATATCCACCGGACCGACGTTAAGACCGGTCATAGACGTCAGAAAACCTTTCAATATCGTCTTCTTCCAGGTATTCGCCGTTTTGGACTTCGATGATCTCCAGAGGGAGCTTGCCCGCATTTTCAAGCCGGTGAAGAGTCGATTTGGGGACATACGCCGATTCGTTCTCGTGAGTAAAGATTTCCTTCCCTCCGATCGAAACTTTCGCCGTACCCTTTACCACCACCCAATGTTCGGACCGGTGTGAGTGAGTTTGGAGGCTGAGTTTTTCTCCCGGGTTGACAACGACCCGCTTGATTTTATACCTCGGACCCTGTTCAAGAATCGTGTAACTCCCCCATGGCCGGTATGTTGTGACGTGCTCCGTTGCCTCTTTCCTCTTGCTCTCCTTCAGCCGGTTCACAACTTCCCTGACTTTCCCCGTCTCGCCCTTTTTCGCAATCAAAACGGCATCGTCTGTTTCGATGACGAGACAGTCCTCAAGTCCGATTGTTGATAGAAGCCTTTTGTTGCCAAAGATGAGACAGTTTTTCGTATCGAAGGTCATGACGTCGCCTACGGTTGCATTCCCGTCTTTGTCGCAAGAAAAAATGTCACACAGGGAATCCCATGACCCAATATCGTTCCAGTAGAGGTCGAGTGGGAGCAGGGCGACTCTGTCCGATTTTTCCATGATGGCATAGTCCATAGAGATGTCGGGCATCTCATTGAATTGAACCATCATCTCATCGAAACTCTTATTGAGCATCTGGCTGATCTTTGGGGCAAATTTTTTCAATTCATCAGTAATGGTCCCAATACTGAACGCAAACATTCCCGAATTCCAGTAGTAACCGCCTTCTTCGAGGTAGTGTTTGGCCGTAAGAGCATCGGGTTTTTCGACGAATCTATCGACAGGAAGATAAGTATGGCCCGTCTGGTTTATCTGGTTTCCCTGATTTGATTGGCGACTGATCACTGATGACTGATGACTGGTTCTTATATATCCATATTCTGTCTCAGGCCGATCGGGTTTGATGCCGAAGGTGAGAAGATAGCCCTTCCTGGCTATCTCTTCTGCCATCCTGAAATATTGGGCGAATCGATCAACAGGCCGGATGATATGGTCTGAGGGAGAGATAAATAGCACCTCGTCTTCATCGCAGCCAAGCTTTTCTGTGCAGTATTTTACGCCGAGGGCGATGGCAGGGGCCGTGTTTCTGCTTTCAGGCTCGAGGATGATGTGATGGATCTGTCTGAGGTCAGATTTGACATAGAATTTGTACTCGCTGTTTGTCATTACGATGATATCATTTTCAGAGAGGACCGTGAGAAGCCTGTTCACGGTCTGCCGCAAGAGAGACTCATTCCCGTTGAGCTTCAGAAACTGCTTGGGATAGTTTCTCCTACTAAGAGGCCAGAGCCGGGTACCGGAACCGCCTGCAAGGATAAGAGCTTTCATAAAACGCCAAGACCGCAAAAGTTAGTGACCGCGAAGGCCGCTAAAGTTATGAACGCAAAGAACACTAATCTCAGGTCTCAATATTCAACAGGGAGAAAGTAGGGGGTCACCCATTAAAGGGCACCTGTCTGATTTGGTTTCTTTAGTCTTTCTGGTTTATTTGGTTTGTTTGGTCTGTTTGGTTTTTACTAATGATT
>VGRU01000080.1 GCA_016875255.1 Deltaproteobacteria bacterium | reverse complement strand
CGAGGCATTTAACTCACGCCATTCTACCAAAAGAAACCTCAAAATGTAAACCCCGTTAGAAACTCCGGTCGTTGCAACTCCAAACCAGGCGGGGCATTATTTCTAACGGGGTAAACCCAATCCCTATTTCTTCCTGCTTATTAATCAGTCCATCATTGTATGATCAGGTATCCCCTTCTTTGGCCTCCAGCCCATAGGGCCTCTGGCCCGGAGGGCAAAGAGGGGTCAGCCTGCCTGCCCCGTCCTCGGTCGGGACCGGGGCTGGACAGGCAGGGGGAGATTTTCGTTTCGATTAAATCGGGATCAATTATGGACTTCTTAGTAATCAAGAAAAGCAAAGATGAAATATCTTGATTTTTCACTGTATTTTTTGTAGGTTAGAGCATCTTTGTTGAGAGGGTGATTCAGGTAACAGGTGGACTCCAAAAAAATTGAAGGGCGAGGAGATAGTGGATAGTGTAGACCTGATGCCCATTTATACAGTGCTCTATTCTCCTTGAGAATAGATGAGGTGAAATGTAGCAAAAACAAGAAAGATTCAAAAAATGGGCACGAAAGATAACGGCGCTAACGTGGGCTACGAAGCCCAGCTCTGGCAGATGGCCGATGCTCTCCGCGGCAGTATGGACGCGGCCGAGTATAAACACGTCGTGCTCGGTCTGACTTTCCTCAAGGATATTTCCGACGCCTTTGAGGAGCAACACTCGATGCTTGAGGCCGAACGTAGCCAGGGCGCCGATCCCGAGGACCTGGACGAGTATAGGGCTGTCAACATCTTTTGGGTACCACCCGAAGCCCGCTGGCCTTATCTCAAGGCTCAAGCAAAACAATCTACCATCGGTCAACTCGTTGATGATGCAATGGCGGGTATTGAGAGAGACAATCCATCCCTTAAAGGTGTCCTGCCCAAAGATTATGCAAGGCCGACCCTCGATAAACAGCGGCTAGGCCAGATCATCGATCTCATTACAAATATCCGTGTGGGAGATCGAGAGGCTCGATCTAAAGACGTGCTCGGTCGTATTTACGAATATTTTCTTTCCCAGTTCGCAAGCGCTGAAGGTAAAAAGGGCGGTGAATTTTATACGCCTCGTTGCGTTGTCCGCCTGCTTGTTGAGATGCTCGAGCCTTACAAAGGACGAGTATATGACCCGTGTTGCGGTTCCTCGGGCATGTTCGTTCAGTCGGAGGAGTTCATTGCAGCCCATGGGGGCCGAATTGGGGATATTAGTATTTACGGCCAGGAATCTAATTACACCACCTGGCGGCTGGCAAAAATGAATCTTGCCATCCGTGGCATCGACGGCCAGATTGCAGGCGAAATCCGAACAAGACGGCGGAAAAATATTGTGCAGTCTCGTTCTTTTGCTGAAATGTTGGAGGAGGCCATCAGACGATATCAGAACCGGTCCATCGAGGCGGCCCAGGTCATCGAGGAACTTATCGCCCTGGCGAAGAAAATGAAGGAAGCAGATGCCAGAGGTGAATCCCTTAGTCTGTCCGAAGACGAAATAGCTTTTTATGATGCCCTCGAGACCAACGGTAGCGCGGTGAAGGTGCTGGGCGATGAAACGCTGTGTACCATTGCAAGAGAGCTCGTCACATCTGTAAGAAAGAACGTGATGATTGATTGGACGGTTCGAGAGAACGTGCGCGCTCAGCTCCGCGTTATTGTGAAACGAATCCTGAGGAAGTATGGATACCCTCCCGACAAGCAAGAGAAAGCAACACAGACCGTCTTGGAGCAAGCGGAGGTGCTATCTCAGGAATGGGCGACCGCTTGAGAATAATTGGGGATGGGTTCTTATTTTTAAATGATGCTTGTGACCCTGATTCCCCTCGCGAAACCTTCCACTTTCTAAAGAGATTGCAGCAGAGAGGAAGTTGCTGGAGGCAAATCGTAAGCTGATCAAGATTTACGAACAGAAGATTCAATGCAAATTGTCAGAGATTTGGGAGGAGCCCAACGATGCCACCTAAAGCATCTTTTGATTCGCGCAAGCTTATGGAATTGGCCATCAAGGTAATGCGGCAGTCGGTGGCAGAGCCCCTTACTGATGGTAAGGCCAGTCCAAAGGTGGGGGCTGTACTGGTGAAGCCGGACGGCCTGGTGGAAACTGCATCTCGCGCCGAATTGCGGCATGGGGATCACGCGGAGTTCACACTCCTGGAACGGAAGAACCGGGGCAACAAGCTGGATGGTTCCATCTTGTTCACCACACTTGAGCCCTGCGCGCCCGGTGCTCGTCGCGATCCGAAAGTGGATTGCGCGGAGCGAATTCGCCTCGCCAGAATCAAGGAGGTCTGGATCGGCATCCAGGACCCCGACCCCAAGGTTGCCCGGAAAGGTATCGCACATCTGGAGCAGAATGGCATCACGGTACACATGTTTGACCGCGACCTGCAGGAGGTAATTGAGAAAGAAAACAAAGAATTCCTGACGCAAGCACTGGAACGTGCAGCCGCCGTAAAGAAGGCGCCGATTGAAATCGTTCTTTCTCCACTTGAAAACAGACTCCCGGCTGCTGTCCTCACGGACTTTTCCGAGAAGGCTTTGGCGGTCTACCGTGAACGCGCCAGGATTGCCGATGCCGTAGGTTCCGATGAGTTCAACAGGCGTCTCCTGCAGCAAGGACAATTGAAAGAAGAAGGCGACCGGCTGGTTCCGACTGGGTTCGGCATCCTGTTGTTTGGCAAAGAACCGCGCAGGGCCATGCCTCAGGCGGGACTCCTTGGGACGATTCAATACCCGAACGGGGACCAGGAACGGAAGGAATTTGACGAGCCTGCAGTCATGATTCCCGATTTATTGGAGAAATGGCTCAGAAACAAGCTTCCCAATGTTTTTGACCGGAGCAAAATGCATCGGGAAGAACGACCGGCTCTGCCTTTCGAGATGGTGCGCGAAGCCGTAATCAACGCCCTCATTCACCGTGACTACAGCATCGAAGGCGGCAAGTGTCAGATTGTTGTCACGGAAGACACGATTACAGTAAAAAGTCCTGGCATGCCACCGCCTCCAATCACCCTTGAGCAACTTCAATCCTTTACTGCGCCAATGTTGAGTCGGAATCCTGAATTACATTTCGTCTTCGCGCGGATGGGTATGGCAGAGGAGCAGGGCCTGGGCATCGCATCACTGCGAGACCGGGCAAAGGAACTCGGTTTGCCGTTGCCGAGATATTTGTGGGATGCTCCCTATCTTGTTCTCAAACTGTACCGATCAACTCAAGCGGCAGCCAAGACGCTTGACCAGGATGTTTTTAAATCCCTGAGCAAGTCAGAGCTGAAAGGCTGGCAATGGCTTGCCACGCAACGCATAGTTGGGGCGCAAGATTACGCAGATGCCATGAACATCCCGAAGAGGACGGCACAGCACCACCTCAAGCATTTTACCGAACTCAAGTTGATCAAACCTGTTGGCTCCGGACCAACTACAAGATATGAGGTGCTTTCGCCATGATCGGTGCCTGTCAGTGGCATGAAGGACTTTATTCAGAATGGCTTTGGAGTCCGGTCACGCAAGAAAACACGCAGGAGTGGCGCGATAATCTCTCTTTGTGCCAGCACGGACGGCTACCGCGCCAAACAACGCGCCATTTTGGCGTGATCCGACAAAAAAGATAAGTATGAAAACTATCAAAGATCTGCCGGAGTCCAATCGCCCCTGCAAGAAACCGTGAGGGCATTTCTTGATGAAAAAATTGTCGTTGCACTGTTACAACAATTGGATGGGGTCATTTAACTTTAAAATGTGTTGAACTATAAACGGAACCCCTCGATATAGTTTGCTCTTCAATAAGTTCAGGGCGAACGGGGTATGTAAAGAAATGTTAGAGACACTACACTATAAACACAGTTTCCCGAATGCTCAAGGAGTGGACAGAGAACGGTTTATGCACCACCCTCAAAATGCACCTCAGAACAATGAGACTGGTGCATAACCAATTGAGACTGGTGCATAAGTTAGGGGAGAGGAAGATCAGAAAGGGTGTTAAACAATAAAAAACTGTTTCAAACAAAGAAAAACATAGACACATTATTTAAAAAGTCCTTATAAATCAAATTGTTAGTCCATTGTTAAAATTGGTTGTAAGGAATTGTAACAATTTAGTTGTTTGAAATCGTCTTGTAAAATCCCTCCCAACCTCCCTTTTCCAAAGGGAGGAGAAAGGTTTCCCCCTTTTGACAAAGGGGGATGAAGGGGGATTAGATCAGTTTTTTCAAAGCACTAAAGTGTTACAAGGAATTGAATTAACAAAAGAAAACAAAAGAAACGAATGTGAAAACCATTAAGGACATGCCGGAACATGCACGACCGCGCGAGAAATTGCGGGAAAAGGGACCCCAGGCTCTCACGGATGAGGAGCTTGTTACGGCTATTCTCGGTATGGGAACAGCCGGTGTTGATGTGAGGACAATAGCTAAACAGGTGGCAGGCTTAATCCGAGAGCATAAAGATAAGCTATCGCTGGACCATCTGCTTAAAGTCCCAGGTATGGGATTGGCCAAGGCGGCGCAGATTTTAGCTGCCTTTGAACTCGCGCGAAGGCATTTATTGAAGGAAACGATCAAGATTGTATGCGCTAATGATGTCCTGCCGCTTGTCGCCGACATTGCCGGAAAGCAACAGGAACACTTCATTTGTATTTCCCTCAACGGGGCAAATGAAGTAATTGAAAAACGGATCGTTACAATCGGGTTGCTCGACAAAAGTCCGGTCCATCCCCGGGAGGTCTTTGCCGATGTCATCGCTGACTGTGCGGCCGCCGTGATCTTTGTTCACAACCATCCATCTGGCGAATTGGAACCGAGTGAATCTGATTTAAATATCCATCGTCAGCTCACAGAGGCAGGCAAGATTCTTGGCATTCAAATTCTTGACCATATCATCGTTAATCGAAAAGGCTACTACAGCTTCCGTGAAACCGGCTTATTAACTCACTAATAAATCTTTTTACGCCAAACGATTCCTAAACTCTACCCAAAAATATTTGAAATTCCTCCTCACCCTTCTCCTCTCCCCACGAGACTGTGTCGAAATATGAAAAAACCGACTTTTTGAAAAGGGGGAGGGGCGGTCGCGGTCGGGTGGAAAAGATTTAGGGCGGCAACCTTTAGCCGTTCGGATTCAGGCATGCCAAGTGTATGAAAACATTCGTTTTTATATAAATAAAAATTCCCCATAATCTAAAAGACCCGCATTCTAAAGCTTTGGAACCTGACTGCCTCTCCCCCTTTGCTTGCAATTACGACACAATCTCCACCGGGGAGAGGGAGGGATTGAGGGGGAACCCAAATCGTCCTTGATTTTTGATAGGGTTAGAAGTATGATTAACACTATCGTAGGAGGTATCTTCAATGACTAAAATCCCGAATATCATCCCGATTACCGATCTGCGGCAGGATGCCACAACCATCCTGAAGCGGGTGACCTCATCCAAAGAGCCTCTTGTGATTACACAGCGAGGGCGGGCCGCTGTGGTAATGGTCAGCATGGAAGCTTATGAGCATTCCCAGCATGAACTGGAACTTTTACGTCATCTTGCCCGTGGCGAAAAGGAGATCGAGGCGGGCAAGGGGTATGATCTCGACGTTGTTCTCACTGAAGCCGATTCCTTGTTGAAAGAGACAAAACCTTAAAAGTCCTTTTTACTCCTTCGGGGCGGAAACAATTCCTTGAAGCCATCGCCTATATTTACCGCGAAAACCCCACTTCCGGAAGAACCCAATAAGGTATAAAGACAACTATTCAGTCGACTTTTTTACCAATAGGAACACACCGCATTTTAAGGGTTGAAAAAGCCCTTCCTCTTTCTTGCAAAGATCTTTCGGCTGTGTTATTCGTGAAAAAAAACGAGGAGGAAAACAATGCAGGTCTTAATCCTTTATTATTCAAAAGGTGGAAACACCCGAAAGCTGGCAGAGAGGATTGCTGAGGGAGTGAACTCGGTCTCAGGGGCGCAGGCCTTTCTTAAATCAACTCAGGAAGTTACAAAAGAGGATTTCTTAAACTCTTCCGGTATCATCGCGGGCTCTCCGGTCTATTTCGGCGCCATGGCCTGGGATTTGAAACGCATCTTCGATGAATATGTGGGAATACGAAAGAAGGTGGAGAATAAGGTCGGAGCCGCCTTTGCCACCTCGGGAGACCTCTCAGGTGGAAAAGAGACGACCATGCTCTCCATTATCCAATGCATGCTCATCTATGGGATGATCGTGGTGGGAGATCCCATGGAGGCAACAGGTCATTATGGTGTGGCCTGTGTGGGCGCTCCGGATGATAAGGCATCAGAGAATGCACGCAAATTAGGAAAGCGGGTGGCGGAACTCTGCAAGATATTGATATAGTACGTCATAAATTCCTTTGCAGTTCGTTCGTGGTGAGCCCTACGACCACCGTTCGCCCTGAGGTTCTCGAAGGGTGAACGGTTTGCTCAGAACAGGCTATGTCGAACCATGAACGGAACCAGTCGATATGATGCACCCTTCGACAGGCTCAGGGTGAACGGATTATATAAAGAAGTGTTAGACCCACTACATTGGCCTCTTGAAATCAGCATTCGATATGTCTAAAAAAAATAAAAACCTCGGCCACCTCCTTCTCATCATCGTCGTGTTGACCTGGGGGGCCAATTACGGAATCGTCAAATCTGCTTTTGTGGATTTACCGCCGGTCCTTTTTGGAGCCATCCGGTTCACTCTCTGCGGCATTCTGGTCCTCTTGCTCACCTGGAAATGGGAAAAAAGTATTGCGATCCAAAAGAAGGATCTCTGGAAAGTGGCATGGGTAGGAAGTCTTGGAATCGGGGTCTATCAAATCCTCTGGTTGGTCGGCCTGGACCTGACTTCGGCCTCCAACTCTGTCCTCATCCTTTCAACCACACCCATCTGGGGTGCTCTCTATGTCCATCTCGTTGAGAAGGAGTCCGTCGGAAGGAAGCAATATCTCTACATGCTGTTCTCCTTAGTCGGCGTGATGCTGGTCATTCTGAAACCCTCGGTGAGTCTCCGGTTCTCTCCCGATACGCTCCCCGGCGACCTGATCTCCTTGATCGCTGCCTTCTTTGCGGCTGTCTTCTTTACCGCATGGTCAAAACCCCTTCTCAAAATCTATTCTCCGCTCCGTCTGATGGGCTACTGCATGATAATCGGTTCACTGGTGCTATGGCTTGCCGTTCCTTTGCTGGCAGCCCCTATTGTTTTGAACCAGGTCCGTGCAGCCTCCTGGTGGGCCCTGGGATATGCCATCTTGCTGCCGGGCATCGTAGGCCATGTCTTCTATTATGGAGGGATTGAGAGGCTGGGTGTCACCCGGTCCATGGTTTATCTCTACCTCATCCCCCTGTGGGCGATCCTCTTTAACTATCTCTGGATGGGGGAGAAGGTCTTTCCGCAACAGATCCTCGGAGGAATGTTTATTCTTCTTGGAGTTCACGGCGCTCTGCGCCGTTAAACTCGGCCGCATCAAGTCCTTCACTTTTTTTAATGACCTTCCTTTATCTCTTTTCCAACTCCTTCTTCTTCCGGTGGAGCAGAGCGATATGTCCGACCTCTTCATCAATCAGGAGATCGATCTCCTTTTTCCCGAACTCCTCCGGTGTGACTTTTTTCATCATGGTGTAGAAGACTACGGAATCTTTTTCAAAAGCGATCGCAAGCTCCAGGGCTTCGAGGGGCGTTTTACACTGGGACGCCAGTTTTTGAATGTCCTTATTTCTTAAAAACATATGGCTGTCCGCGCTGGCCTGGAGATAAAGGAGAAGTTCCTCGCCCAGATCGAAAGAAGCCCCCCGTTTGGCTGAATCTGGCAAGGCCTGTCTTAAACGGTCAAAATAATGGATGTGTTCGGATTCCCATCTGGAAAGATCAAAAAAAAACTTCTGCATTGCAGGATCAGAACTGTTTTGAGCAACGGTTGCATAGAATTCTTTTCCATTCGTCTCGATTCGAAGCCCCATCTGAAAAATTTCATCCGCATTGAAGAAGATAGACATGTTGACTCTTTTCTAAATCGATGGACTAAAGTTTAGCAACACTCCGCAAAAATTCCAACAGATGACGATTGAATGCCTCTGCCTGCTCCACATTGGAGAGGTGGCGCGTGGATGGAAGGATGATCAGTTTTGAATTTTTGATCTGTTCATGAATGGCTTGGGAGGCCGAAACTGGCGTTGCGGGATCATCCTCACCCACTATGATGAAAGTTGGAAGATTGATCTCGCCAAGGCGCTCCAAATAATTGAGTCTCCGGATCGCTCCGGCACATCCGATATAACCTTCTGCCGGAGTGGCTAAAAACTCCTCCTTGATCAGGGTGAACATCGGAGGGTTCAACCTCAGATACGGTGGAGTGAACCAGCGCTCCATCGTCGTCTCTAATTGGGATTTCATCCCGATGGTTCGCACCCCTTCAATCCGTTCATCCCATATCGGCTGTGCCTCCGCAGGAATAACGGCGGCGGTATCGCACAGGGCAAGGCTTTTAAGCCGGCGGGGGTGATTTAAGGCAATAGCCTGGCCGATCATTCCGCCCATGGAAAGCCCTACCCAGTAGACCTGCTCAATATTCAAGGCATCAAGCAAACCGATAGCATCCTTCCCTAAAATTTCCAGCGTATAGGGGGCGCGAGTTGTCTCGCTTCGGCCGTGGCCCCGTGTATCGTAACGGAGAACACGGAAGTGAGATTCCAGTATTCCCATCTGAGGCTCCCACATCTTCAAACTGGAAGCCAGAGAGTGACTCAGGATGACCACAGGACCATCCTTTCTCCCGGAAAGCTCATAATTGATCTTGATACCATTTGCCTGAATAAACATGGGTTCCTCCTTTAAAGTTGCGCCTCCATTTACCTGCCTGCACGACCTGCTCGCCGAACAAGTTCTTTGGCAGGCGAGAGCGTTTCGGCGAAGGCAGGTTGAGGGCGTAGTCCATCCCGACTAAATCGGGACGCCACAACTCGATAACCATTAATGACCCATAATGAGTGGCAACCTCACACCAACTTTTTATAAATATTTACCGGACCAGGAGCGATAAATGGCAGTGTCAGGATAATCTCCTGTTGCTCGTCCATGCTATATCCAACGACCTTCAGCATGAGAGAATAAGGCCTGGTCCCGGGAATAAATCTCTTTTCCTTCAGCGTGACCCTTTTCAATAGGGTTCTCATGTCGTGAAAATGCTTCGAGTCCAGAATCCGCTTCCCTTTTACCCCTGTTAGAAGACGGCTGTACTGCATTAAATTGCCCTCCACCTCATCCAATCCGGATATCCTGGGCCAGAGGTTAAGTTCCTGTTCCAGGTTTTCCAGAGTGAGTTCAAGTCTCGAAATTCTCTCTTCCGGCTGGACATCCAGAATCGTCTCTCCGTCCCAGAACACAGGCCGCCCTCCGTCCAGGCCGAATTTTTCCGGGTCGAGATAGGCCATCGTTCTGTTCCTGACGTTGAGATAGTATAGTGTAATATGCAGGTGCGGCGGGTGAACAAATCTATTTTTTAGCAGGCCTACGCCTGAATTTCCGGAGAGGGCAACGACCTGCTCTCTCGTCAAGGGTTTCACTCCTTCTGCCGCAGCTCGCATCACCTCTCCCGCCAAAAAGTACCTTCTGTCAGGAAAGACCCTGTTCAAGTGACCGTAGCTGATTCGATAGGAGGGATGGAACTTATTGACCAGCAGAATATACAGGGAGCCATGTTCATCTTTAGTGGCCTGCCTTAAATAGGAAGCCATCATCGGAACAAGCGGCGTGTTCATCAGGACATCATAATCCACTCCCGGGGTGGCGCCTCCTTCAATGTGCCCCTGAAAATTGCTGAGTCCTCCGTAACTCGATGACCGGCGAATGGGAGGGCCATAAATAGGATCCCAATGTCTCGTGAACTTTTCATAATGATCGTTCCATAATATCTCATCTCGACTCGGCCCTCCCATATTCCTGCTCGTGCAACCCGAAAGGATCTGACTCATCGACCCAAAACCAAGAGCTATCTTACCTGTTTTCTTTAAAAGATCCCTGCGAGTCAAATTCATGATCTTTGGCCTGACTTTCAGTTTATTTAATTAAGTTTAACGGTAAGGGCAACGAGGCCCGTATCGTTGATAAAAGGCTACGTTTATCGTCTTTTAATTCTTTTTTACGTAACCGTTACCGAATGACGAAACGGGCTTCGTAACCATAACCTTTCCCACAGTCCATTTTCATGGTTTGTGAGTGGCCTATCGGCCATGGGCAATTCCTATTTATTTAATGTGTAACAGATACCCCCCTGTTCGGCAACTTTACTGTTTGCATTCGGAAAAAGACGGGTTAAAATGATGGTGTACGGAAAATTCGATCAGGAGGTGTTCTATGAGGAGAAGGGATTTTCTCTTATCTATTCCTTTCTTTTTTCTTGCTCTGCGCACAGGGGTAGCATTCGCAAACAAATCTTCCACTTCCATTGAGGCTCCGCAGACCGTTCAAAAGGGTTCGGAGGTGATGATCCGGGTGACCGTTACGCACAAAGGGAACAGTTTTATTCACTACACCAAATCGTTGCAGGTGGTCGCCAACAAGAAAGAAATCGCCCGGTGGGATTTCACTTCAGGCCAGAGACCTGAGTCGGGGGTCTTCACCAAGGAAATCGCAATCAAAGCAATGGAAGACCTGGAGGTCACTGCCGAGGCTAATTGCAACATTCACGGAAGCACAGGACCGACAACCGTAAAGATCTCCATTAAAGAATAGATGGGAGAGATTTCCAAAATGAACATCGGTGGAGTATCAATTATTCTAATACTGGGGATTCTGAACTTTCTTCTGATCCTCTTTCAGTTGAGCACGGGGCTTCGATGGATCAAGGCGCCTTTTGGAGTGCATAAGAAGAGCGGAATGACCCTTTTGATCAGCGCCACTCTTCATGCCATTCTTGCTTTCTTGGCATCCTAAGAAAGCCTCGAGGCCCTCATAAGACCTTCTGCGGTTTGAGCATGAGAAACTGGTAGCGGTCTGAAGACCGGAGCGTGATCTCGCGGACCTTAATTCCCTGAAGGATGGCAAGAGGGACTTCCACTCCTGCATTGCCCAGTGCCCAAATCTTGCGATAAAAATCGGACAGTCCGTTTATCTCTCTTCCTTTAACGGTTAGAATAAGGTCGCCGGGTTTCAGGCCTCCCTTTTCAGCCGGGCCTCCCGGTGTCACTCTGGTGATGAAGACCCGGCCCTGCGCCTCCTCTGCATTAATGCCGAGCCAGGGTCTTGGAGCTTTCTGGGAACGGCCCCTTGTGATCATGTCATTTAGAATGGGAGGAAGGAGATCGATCGGAACAGAAATATTACAGGGAATGGTGCCGAACCCGGGGATCACCACCTGGCTTAAAAGAGATCCGATGCCCACGAGCAGACCGTTCCGGTCAATCAATGCAGCTCCTCCGTAACTAGAAAAAGCGGGCGCGGTATAGAGGGCCTCTTCAATAATATATTCCCAGTACCCCGTAAATTCCTTCCGGCTGATCACCCCTACAGCCTGAACCGCTTCTTCTTGACCTCCATATCCTGCAATCACAACAGGCTCTCCCTCTTTCACTTTTGCCGATTGTCCCATCTTCATCGGTTTCACATTTAAGGGGATATCTGTTTTCAGGAGCCCGAATCCCGTGGCATGGTCGTACCCTACAAAGGTGGCGCTGACAGGCTTTCCCTCCGGAGGGGTGATTTCGATGCTCTCCGCCTCGATGATGAGGTAGCCGATTGTAAGAATATGGCCCTTGGAATCAATGACCACGCCATTACCCTCCCGCTCCGTTCCCAGCGTCCCCGCTGAATGGGCTTCCTTGGGAATAACCGATCGTATCTTCACAACAGCCTTGAGAATCTCCTTTGCTTCCTGATCTGCATAAGCAGGCAGGCTGATCGCAATGGAGATAACTGTTAAAATTGAAAAAATGACCTTTTTCATTGAGCACCTCCGATCTTTCAACCCAGATAAGGTTCCCACTGTTTTAAGGTTTCAAGGATGTAGCCCGCTGGTAGTTTCGTCACAGCTTGATTGTGGCCGGGCAGAAGAATTTTTACCTCTCGCTCGGAAAGCCGTTTCAGGGAATCCCTGAGCGCCGCCCCATTCGCGCCGAAGAGATCAAAGCGACCGATCGCATGATCAGCATAGAGGACATCGCCAGGGATAAGAACTTTCTCTTGTGAATAGTAGAGGCCGATACTGCCTAATGAGTGTCCTGGGATATGGATCACTTCCCACGACATCCCTCCGATTTTCAGGCTTTCTCCCCCCTGCAGCTTTCGATCGACCTTGAAAGTGAAGGATCCGGATTTTATCCCAAACTGCATCTGACAGACCTGCTGAAACATCTCCATGCCATAGACCGTTCTTTCGTCCCCTTGTTCCAATGGGTCGCCTTCTGTCTGATGGATCCACAGCTCAGCCCAGGGGATTCTCTTCTGAATCTCAGAGAGAGCGCCGATATGATCGAAATGGGTATGGGTCATAATTACCCTTCTGATATCCTCCAGCTCGATCCCCAGTTTTCTGATCGAATCAATCTTATAATTCCCCTTTCCGACGAGACCCGGATCGATGATGGAAAGGTCCTTTGAAGATGGTTTTCCAATGACGCAGGTGTGCGAATCCGGCATCATCTCGTCCTGCCCCGGAATAAAATAGACACCCTCGATAATCTTCGGCATTGGTTCTCCTCCAATTTTATGGACTCTTAAATCGAATAACCCAACAGAGAGATTCTGTCAATTTTATTACCACTTGACCGGCATGGAAATGAAATGATAAAGAAGAATACAGAGGAGGAATAATTATGACAGAAAAGACTCCAACACGACAGGAAGCCATAGAACTTCTTCATCAATACAACGAGAGCGATGGCCTTCGAAAGCATGCCTATTCAGTTGAAGGAGTGATGCGCTACATCGCGCGGAAACGGGGGGAGGATCAGGAGAAGTGGGGAATCATCGGCTTGATCCACGATCTCGACTACGAAAAGTTTCCCGATCAGCATTGCAAAAAAACTGGGGAGATCCTCAACGAACTGGGATGGCCTGAGGAATATATCCGGGCGGCAGTCTCCCATGGATGGGGCATCTGTTCCGAGGTCATGCCGGAAACCGATCTGGAAAAGTATCTATACACCATCGATGAGCTGACAGGGCTCGTCGTCACCACGGCCTTGATCCGCCCTTCAAAAAGTGTCCTCGATGTCCAGGTCAAATCCGTAAAGAATAAATGGAAGGACAAGAGGTTTGCTGCTGGCGTGGACCGGTCGATCATCGAAAAAGGTGCGGAGATGCTTCACGTCGGGCTGGACGAATTGATCGACGATACGATCAAAGGAATGCAGGAGGTCGCCGAATCCATCGGCCTGAAGGGAACCCCCTCCTAAGTGGAATCCTCTTCCCCTTCTGACCTCCTTTAACTCTTTAAAGACAATCGGGTTGATCAAATGCCATCCCAGTCAAAAGAAGCTTTTTCGGACGGCAATGGGATGATAAAGATGGGCTTTCGGGTTCGATAAAGGACCGCTTTCGAAACGCTCCCGATAAAGGCATGCGTTAAAAATCCCTTCCCATGGGTTCCAAGCACGATCATATCGCAATCTTCTTCATCCGCCGCCTTCAGGATGGCTTCAGGAGGATGAGCGTTGGGGACAAGGATGTTGGAAACCAACTCCGTGCAAGGAGGACCGATGTGGGTTTCTGCCCTTTTGCAAAACCCCTGGAGGTGCTTCTTAAGATCTTTCACCATTTCTTCCTGCTGTTTCTGCCTCTTCTCATCCGTAAGGCCGGTATAAAAATCCACATAAGGAGGAATGGGGTCGATGGCATGGAGGACGACAATTTTCGCATCATGCTTTTTAGCCATATCGATGGCAAAAAGAAAGGCATAGGAAGAGTTTTTGCTGAGGTCGGTGCAATAAAGGATCTTCTTGATCTTGGGAATCATCTC
>VGRU01000079.1 GCA_016875255.1 Deltaproteobacteria bacterium | reverse complement strand
TTTTAACGAAATGTTTTGCGGTTCCTACGATCTATGTGCGCATGCTGAGCATTGACGATTTAAGGAGTAGGCTGGGAAAACTTCGCTATTGTTTCTCGGCAGCCGCCTCATTGCCCAAAGAGATCGTCAAGCAGTGGAAAGAACGGACTGGAATAACGATCTCTGAGTCTTATGGAATGACAGAAGGCATGCCTGTCACCTATAACCATTATTACCCGGACAGGCATGTGGTGGGATCCGTAGGACAGGCGATTCACGGGGTGGAGGTCCAGATAAGGGATGCATCGGGTCATCTGTTAGAGCAGGGCCAGGAGGGTGAGATTTGTTTCCGCGGGCGGAATGTGATGAAGGGATATCTTAACAATTTAGAAGCGACTCAGTCCGCCTTCTGGAAAGATGACTGGCTTCGATCAGGAGACATCGGCCTCTTCGATTCGGAGAGCTATCTTTATGTCGTGGACCGTCTCAAGGATTTGATCATTACCGGAGGTGAAAATGTTTACCCCCGGGAAGTGGAAGAAGCGCTCTACATTCGGCCTGAAATCCAGGAGTGCGCTGTTGTGGGACTTCCAGACAAGGAATGGGGGGAGCGGGTGACAGCCTTTATCGTTTCCAAACCAGGGCAGACCGTTTCGACGGAGGAACTGAAACTCTTCCTGAAATCCCGCCTCTCTCCCTTCAAGGTTCCCAAGGAGTACATCATACTGAATGAGATGCCAAAGAGCCCTACCGGAAAGATTCTGAAGAGGGAATTGAGAAAACGGTTTCTTGAGAAGAGACCCTGGTGATGTCCTGTCAACCTTGTCTGGGGAAAAATCTCTTTTAAGAAGGGGTGTAATATATTAAGGGGAGCATAATATTGTTTGCATCTAAAAAACCATTACATAGGGCAGGCCTTTAAGCCTGCCCTATGTAATGTAAACAATTTTATGCTCCCAGTAATAAAACGTACATTCCCCTTTGGCCCACTGACAAACCAACAGGTTATATCCTCCTATTCGGTTTTTTTCTGCAGCATCGATCTGTTGTCAATTTGGTTTACCTGTTGTACAGTTCTAAAGGTGTTTTTCAAGGCAATGGGGGAAAGATAGAAGAGGAGGAACAGGGATGAAAGGAATTAAATCGAGAAAGATAAGACTTGTCGTAAACGGCCACATTCATGAGCTTGAAGTGGGAATCAGGCCCGGTCAGATCAAACCCTCCCATACGCTAGCCCATACGCTCAGGGAGACCCTTGGTCTGACCGGCACAAAGGTCTCATGCGATAACGGCGCATGTGGATGTTGCACGGTGCTGATGGATAACAAGGCAGCGCTTTCCTGCATGACGCTGACCGTTGAGTGTGATGGAAAGAAGATCACAACGATCGAAGGCTTGAAAGATCCAAAAACCAAAGACCTCGATCCTCTTCAGCAGGCATTTATCGACCATACCGCTTTTCAGTGCGGGTTTTGTACGCCAGGCATCATCATGAGCGCCAAGGCGCTTCTTTACGAGAATCCTTCCCCTACCGAAGAAGATGTGAAGGAAGCTCTCTCGGGTAACTTCTGCAGGTGTATCAGCCACTACCAGGTGGTAAAGGCCGTGATGTCAGCGTCCGAAGAGGTGAGGTGAGGAAAATGGCGAACACGTACCGATATATAGGCAAGGCAACGCCCCGAAAAGACGCAATCGATATTGTCACGGGCGGATCAAGATTTCTTAACGACATTAAAATGCCGAACATGCTCTACGGAAAGGTGTTGAGAAGCCCCCACGCCCATGCCCTTATCAAGAGGATTGACAAAAGCAAGGCAGAGCAGCTTAAAGGAGTTGAAGCAATCCTGACCTGGGAGGACGTTCCCGATTGGAGAGGGGGAACGCCCCGCTATACCCGTATCCTCGACCGTAAAGTGCGTTATGTGGGTGACGCCGTGGCCCTTGTTGCCGCAACGAGCGAAGAGATTGCAAGGCAGGCCCTCGGTCTGATCGAGGTGGAATATGAGGTCCTGCCCGCTGTCTTCGAGATGGAAGAGGCATTGAAGCCAGACGCTCCCCAATTGTATGACGAGTTTCACGGGAACGTGGTCACCCCGGGTGTCCCTTTTTTCGGGCCCAAAAGCCTGCAGGATGTGGTCATGGGCGACGTAGAAAAGGGATTCCAGGAGGCTGATGTCATCACCGAAGGGACCTTTGGCTACGAGAACATTCCGAACCCTCTACCACCTGAGGCTCCAGGGGCAATAGCCTTATGGGAGGAACCCAACAAGGTGACGCTCTGGGTGTCGAATCAGGCCTCCTACATGGACAAGATCACCCTTTTCCATGTGATGGGAAGGAAGGTCGAAGTAAGAAGCATCGGCGGTCCCTGTGGCGGCAGCTACGGATCAAAGTTCATGTCCTGGCAGGTTCAGTCCTATGCGACGCTCTTAAGCAGGGCAACGGGCAAGCCGGTAAAACTCATCTTCACGAAGGAAGAGCACCTGGCGGCATTCACGATGCGGATTGCATCGCGTATGACGGCCAGAGTGGGTATGAAGAGGGATGGGACGGTAACAGCCGTTTCGGGCACGTGGCTCATCGACACGGGTTATTACTCCATGACCACCCAATCCCAGGTTGCTGTGGGCTGTGGCGAGGTCCAGATCGCAGTCCGGTGCGCTAACTGGGATTTGAAGCCGAAGATTGTCTGCACCAACCGGAACGCTTCAGGCATTGTGAGAGGCTTTGGCGGCCAGGAGTTGAAGTGTTCGCTGATACCGCTCTTGAGCTTGGCCATGGAGAGACTGGAGATCGACCCATTCCAGTTTCTCAAAAAGAATTTCGTCAAGCCCGGCGATGGGTACTTCTGGCGGGACGGCATCTGGTATACCTACCGGGGCGTGGACTTTTCAAAGGCGATGGAGGAAGGTGCCAAGCGATTCGGCTGGGAAGAAAAATGGAAGGGATGGCTGAAGCCCACTGCGGTGGAGGGCACAAAACGGAGAGGCATCGGCGTGGGCGTCCACGGAAATGCCGATATTGGCGAAGACGCTTCAGAGGCCTATGTGCGACTTCATCCGGACGGAACAGCCATGCTCTTCTCGTGCGTCACGGAGCACGGCACAGGACAGAGGACCAACTTCGTCAAGATGGTTGCCGAAGTGTTGCAACTGCCTTTAGATAACGTCTCCATAACACCCTCTGATTCACTGATCAACCCCTACGAGTTTGGCCCAGCGGGTTCCAGAGGAACCTATGCCATTGGAGGCGCCGCGATTGCAGCAGCCGAGGACGCTAAAAGAAAACTCCTTGAACTGCTGGCACCTAAGCTGCAGGCAGACCCTTCTGAACTGGATACCGAGGATGGTGTGGTTTTCATCAAGAGTCGTCCGGAAAAGAAGATCCCATGGAAGGCAATGAGTATTGACCGTACGATCACCGGCTACGGACGCTTTGAGCCTGATTATACACTATCGAATTGCATGATGACATTCGTGGAGGTTGAGGTCGATACGGAAACTGGGAAGGTGACCTTGCAACGCGTTGTGAACGCAACGGATGTTGGCCAGGTGATCGATCCTCCCGGCCTCGAAGGCCAGCTCAACGGATGTCTTGGGTCCGGGGGTATTGACAGCGCCCTCTTCGAGGAAACAATCCTTGATCGTTCTTCAGGCCATATCCTGAACGCCAACATGATCGACTACAAGTGGCGGACTTTTTCTGAGCTTCCGCCCATCGACAATGTGGTCTTCGAAACACCGATTCCGAGTCACCGTTTCCATGCGGTAGGGGTTGGTGAGATAGCCACATCCCCAGGCCCGGCAGCAGTGCTGATGGCTGTTTCGAATGCCATCGGCGTCTGGCTGCACGAATATCCGGCGACACCGGAGCGGGTGCTCAAGGCGCTGGGCAAGGTAAGGCCCAGGGACCGAAAGGGAGGTGTAGCATGAGATCCTTCAAGCATATCAATGCCCGGACAGTCGGTGAAGCTGGCGCACTTCTTAAAAAATACAAGGGCAAAGCCATACTCAACGCCGGTGGGACTGAGTTGCTCTCAACCCTTAAGGGAGAATATCTATTAAACTATCCTGAAGCCGTTATTAACATCAAGACCCTACCGGGTCTCGATTACATCAAGGAGGAGAGAGGGACACTGAAGATAGGCGCTCTCACGAAGCTCTCCGACATCGCGAAATCCTCCCTTCTCAGGGAGAGTTGCAAAGCGCTGGTTGAGGCCGCCTGTTCCGTGGCCACCCCCCAGATCCGCAATACGGCCACCCTTGGCGGCAATCTATGTCAGGATGTGCGCTGCTGGTACTACCGGTATCCGGACCACATCGGCGGACGTATCGTGTGCCTGCGAAAGGGCGGCAAGCTCTGCAATGCCCTGACCGGGGATCATCGGTATCATTCCATATTCGGCACCGCCAGCGTCGCTGTTTATCCCTGTTCTTCGAATTGCCCGGCTCATACGAATATCCCCTCCTTTCTGAACAGGATGAGCGATGGCAATCTCATGGAAGCAGCACGGGTATTGCTGGACTTCAATCCAATTCCAGCCATCACCGGCCGGGTATGCCCCATCTTCTGCGAGCCGGAATGTAATCGGAGCGAATTCGATGAACCCGTAGCCATCAGGTGTATCGAGCGATCCCTGGGTGATGGTATCCTGGAAAGGATGAGCGAGTTTTTTACGCCACCCAAGACCAAATCCGGCAGAAACATCGCCATCATTGGTTCTGGACCGGCAGGGTTGACTGCGGCCTACACCCTCAGGAGATCAGGTCACCGGGTCACCGTATTTGAGAAGCGTCCGGAAGCGGGGGGTATGCTTCTTCACAGCATCCCGGCGTATCGTTTGCCAAAGGATGTGGTTCGAAAGCAGGTTCAAGCGTTGAAGGGGATGGGGATCAAGTTTGAGGTTGGAGTCAATGTGGGCAAAGATGTTAGCATGGCCGAACTGATGGGCGGCTTTGATGCCGTCTTTCTTGCCAGCGGAGCCTGGAAAGAGAGACCGCTTGGCATCAAAGGGGAGAAGATCGTCCTGTCCGGCCTGGAGTTTTTGAACAGGATCAATAACGGCTCCAGAGATATACCGGGGAAAAGAGTGGCAGTGATCGGCGGCGGCAATGTGGCCCTGGATGTCGCCCGAACCTTGCTAAGGCTGGGTGGAGAGCCAGTGGTAATATACCGGCGCACTCAAGCTGAGATGCCGGCATTCAGGGATGAGGTAAAAAAGGCGAAGGAGGAGGGAATCGAATTTGAGTTTCTTACGCTACCAACCGAGGCGTCAGAGGCTAATGGTAAGATAACGCTTAAATGTGTGCGAATGCGCCTTGGCTCCCGGGATGCGTCGGGCCGGCCAAAATCCATACCGATCAAGGGTTCAGATTTTACCGCGCCGTTTGACGCGATCATCAAAGCGGTCGGCGAAGAGTCCGACACCTCACTTCTCCCTGCAACGTTTCGACCGAAAGCGCTGAAAGGTTCAGCTTCAGTACATTGGCTTGGCAAGAACCTTTTTGCGGGAGGCGACTTTATCAGCGGGCCATCCACGGTTGTCCAGGCCATGGCCTCGGGCAGGGAAGCGGCCGACCTTATCGAGCGATCTTTGAAAGGGCGCCAACCGCCTGCTCAAGCAGGAGGGATAGAGCCAACGGTTAGGAGCGTCTCCCTTGAGACAACGCCCCGGGTTCGGATTCCCGAGTCACCGGTATCCGAGCGTATCAAAGGCATCGAGGTTGAGGATACGCCGGGCCTTGGTTTAAGCGAAATCGAAACAGAGGCCAGCCGATGTTTCAACTGCGGATGCATCGCCGTTAGCCCCTCCGATATCGGCATCGTCCTGACTGCTTTAGACGCTAAGATCGTAACGACAAAGAGGACCGTTGATGCTCAGAGCTTTTTCACGGCGAGCGCAACACGATCAACGCTACTGGACCCGGACGAGGTGGTCAAGGAAATTCAAATTCCAAAGCCACGGAATGGGGCCCAACAGAAATACCTGAAATACAGCTTAAGAACCCCGATCGATTTTGCAATCGTGAGCGTCGCATCGGTCATCACGGTTGAACAAGGGGTGTGTGTGAATGCCCGCATCGCCCTTGGGGCTTTAGCCCCGGAGCCCGTTCGGGCAAGGGCGACTGAGGACATGATCATCGGCCAGCCCATCGACGAGCGGCTGGCTCATGAGGCCGCAGAGAAGGCCGTGGCCGGCGCCATGCCTCTCCCCATGAATGCCTATAAGGTCGAGATCACTAAAGCCCTAATGAAAAGGGCGATCATGGACTCACAGGTGCATTGAGGAACCAGTGGAAGCTTTTTTTACTGTTGACATAGGTTCTAAAGTTTGTAATAGTTAGGTCGCATTTTCTAAATCATTTAAAGGAGGATGGGGTTATGAAAAGAGTCATTTTTTCAAGTTTCATAGTATGGGCGTTCCTTATCTGTTTTCCCATGGGCTCTCATGCCCAGCTTAAACCCGGCGACCCGGTCATCATCGGAGTTCCCACCTTTTTAGGTTCGATTGAGGGAGGGGAGAGCTTAAAGGCGGTCCAGATGGCGGCCGATGAGATCAATGCCAAAGGCGGCGTCACCATTAAGGGGGCCAAGCATCTGATCAAGATTGAGGCGAGTGAGATCCGGGATGGAGCGCCTGGGGTCCCGGTGCCAGAAGCGCTTCTTGGAATTGAGAAAACGATTCTGGATAAGAAGGTTCATGCAATCGTTGTCGGTCCCTTTAGATCAGAGGCCTTGCTTGCATCAATGGATTTATTGGCCAAGTATAAAGTTCCCATGCTGGGAACGATTGCCATGTCCCCTGCATCCGAAGCAAGAATCAGAGAGAACCCTGAAAAGTATAAATATGTTTTCAGAACCTGCCTGACTTCAAGATATGCGGCTGAGCTATTAGCAGGAACAATGACCCAACTCACTAAGGATTTTGGGTTTAAAAAGGCTTATCTGATCAACCAGGATGTCTTGTGGGCAAGAGCCACGGCGGGCGGCATCAAGGGATGGTATGAAAAAAACGGATGGGAGGTACTGGGACAGGATGAATTTCCAACGGGCGCATCCGATTTCTCATCTGCTTTGATGAAAGCCAAAGCCAGAGGAGCTCAAGTCCTTTTTGTCTGTTTCGATATGCCACAGAGCGGTATCCTGGTAAAACAATATAAGAGCATGAAGGTACCTGCTTTGATGGCCGGATATATTTCTCCGATGACAGGCGAGGTGGCCTGGAAAACCTTTGATGGCCAGATCGGGGGATTGTTGGAGGCGGTCTGGGAATTGGGCAATGTCCCTTCGGCAAAATATCCTCCGTCGAAAGCCTTTTATGATGCTTATAAGACGAAGTATAAAGCCCCCTTACAATCCGGCCATGGACCTGCTCCTTCCTATGAATCCGTTTATGTATTAAAGGAAGCAATCGAAAAAGCCGGGACGATTGAGCCAGATGCATTAGTGGCTGCGATCAAGCAGACTGACCGGGCGGGGGTCATGGGTCGAATTAAATTTGACGCAGGAAATCAGGTCGTCTATGGCACCGACCCAACAAAGGAAGCTGTTGCTGTCATGTTTCAGTGGAGTGAATCCGGAGAACAAAAGATCGTCTACCCACTGACCATCGCAGACAAGAAGGTCTGGGCTCCGGAGTGGGTGTTGAAGCCAGGGAAATAATGTCGGTTTATGTCTTGTGTCTTTTCCGTCATGCCGGACTTGAGGAGCCTGTCCCGTAATTGATACGGGAGCATCCAGTCCCGCCCCTGGCGGGATTAAAAGAACTGGATTCCGGCTTTCGCCGGAATGACAACCTTTTTGAAAAACATTCATCTATGGATTGACTCTAAGTAGTGGATAATCGTTTACTCCTAATCAATCAACGAATTTGGTAGGATAAAATTCTATGTGGGAGGCTTTACAGCCTCCCACATTTTATCCCTCTCGATTGAATCGAGACGAAGCGGGGCATATGTTTCAGGGAACTCTGATTTATGGATTTGTCAACAGCGTGATCCTGGCGCTCCTTGCGCTCGGGTTTAATCTCACCTTCGGGATCAGCGGCGTTGCTAATTTTGCTTATGGCGCTCTCTATATCCTTGCCGCATACACCGCCTGGATGCTGTTGACGTGGTTAAAGATAAACTATTTCCTCTCCATCGTTCTGGCCGTTCTTTTTACCTCGTTCATCGGCGGACTCATCTACAGGTTTATTCTTCTTCGCGTCAGGGGAATGCCCATTTCAGAGGTGATTGCCTCTTTTGGAATCGGTCTGGCCATTCTCGAATTCTTTCGATTTTTGGGGTTTGTCGGATCTGAATATACCCTGCCCGTCTTTATTGATGGCAGTGTCTCTCTGGGAGGAACTTATATCGACGTCCAGCGTCTCCTGATCGTTGGCATTGGAGTTGTGTTGGTGATCTTTCTCTGGCTTTTCACCCATTACACCAAGACAGGGCTTGCCTTCAGGGGAATGGCCCAGGAAGAACGAACTGCCCTGATCCTCGGAATCAATTCGGATAAAATGGCCACCTTAAGCCTTGCCTTCGGTTCCGGATTGGCTGGTGTGGCCGCCATTACGATTCTTCCCCTTGGACAGGTGGCGATAGAAGGGGGTTACAGCGCCCTGCTCAATGCCCTCGCGGTCTGCATTGTTGGGGGACTGGGGAGCACAGTAGGCGTTCTTGTTGCCGCTGTTCTGATCGGATTTGCCCAGACTTTTACGGCTACCTATATTGGCTCTCACTGGATGATGATTGTAAGTCTGGTCGCCATTCTTGTTATTCTTGTGGTCAAACCCTCGGGCCTTTTTGGAAAACAGAAAGAGTTGGAGGAAAGGATTTAGAAATTTCGGATTTCGGAATGCGGATTGCGGAATTCAGATAAAAAAACGCTATGGAATATCGGAAGGAACGGATTGATCGGGGGATTAAGGCGAGGACAGAAGACATCTATGCCCTGTTCTCCTACCGGGAGATGCTCTATCTCCTTGTGCCACGGGCCATCCCGATCCTGGTGTTATTCGCGGTGACGCTTGTTGTCGGAGTTTACTGGCAGAAGGTATTGATCTCTACCGCTGTCTTCGCCCTGCTCGCTTTAAGCTGGGATCTTTTAACTGCGGCCGGAATGGTTTCGCTGGGACAGGCCCTCTTTTTCGGAGTCGGGGCTTATCTTACCGGCATCTTAAATCATTATTTTAAACTATCGCCTCTCTTCACGATCCCCATCGCCACCCTTGGGGGAGGAGTCGTCTGCACCCTGCTGCTTCTTCCTGTTCTGAGGTTGCGCGGAATCTATTTTGCCATGGTCACCCTGGCCCTCCCGTTGATGTTGGTAAGGATTATAGAGGCCACAAAGATTTTTGGGGGAACAGAGGGGTTAAGCGGTCTCTCCGGCCTTCCGAGCACCCGGTTTGAATTATATCTGAGCATTATAGCAGTTCTCGCCGTTCTCTTTTTCTTTCGAAGGTTGATCAACACCGATTATGGCCTTGTGCTCAGAGGCATCCGCGACAACGACCGCTCGGTGATGAGAAGCGGGATCAACATCTACTGGTATAAAGCACAGGCTCTGTTTATGGCCAGTGCGGTCGGAGCCTTTGCCGGCGCTTTGATGACCCATGTCTATATGTTCGTGGGAATGCCTGTTTTTGAAATGGACTATTCCATTCTGCCGATTGCCTCGGCTGTGGTGGGCGGGATGGGAACATTTGCAGGGCCGATGCTTGGCGCTTTTATCCTTGTTCCGTTATCAGAGGCGCTCCGTGGCGTGGGAGGATTAAGAATCGTCATATACGGTCTGTTCCTGGTTATCTTCACGGTTGCCCTGCCGGAAGGCATCTTCCACTATTTTCAGAGAAAGTATCACCAGTTTGAACGATGGGTGAAGGTCGAGAAATGAAAGAAGAGGCTCCTTTTCTCAGGGTGAGCGGCCTGACCAAACAGTTCGGCGGAGTGCGGGCTGTTGACTCGGTCAGTTTTGACCTGAAAAAAGGCGAAATCCTCGGAGTCATCGGTCCCAATGGCTCCGGAAAGACGACCCTGGTCAATCTGATCACAGGATTTGTCAAACCCGATACGGGTAAAGTTTTTTATCAGGGAAGAGATATCACCGGGATGATGCCCCACCGGATAGCCGATCTTGGAATTGCAAGGGCATTTCAGATGGTGAAGCCTTTTTATCAGCTCCCCGCCTTTAAGAACCTCATCATTCCGCTTTTCTCGCCCAGGGTGAAGAGACTGACAGGCGGGAAATATGGCGACCGGGATGCGATTGCCATTGATCTTCTGGAGGAGGTCGGGTTTGAGCGAGACTCCTTCGTGCCCTTTAAGATAGCGAGCGTGCTTCCGCATGGCTACCTGAAGAGAATGGAGCTGGCTCTCTGCCTCGCCTTAAGGCCGGAATTGATCATTCTCGATGAGCTCTTCTCCGGCCTCAGCATGGCAGAGGTGGCAAGCATGCTTCCGATCATCGAAAAACTGATGTCTGAAAATTTGACGATCATCATGATCGAGCACCGGCTCAGGGAGCTTTTTAGAATTTCGAACCGTGTCATCGTCCTCAATTATGGCAAGAAGATTGCCGAAGGCCTCCCCAAAGAGGTCATGGAGAGTGACGAAGTAAAGAAGGCCTACTTGGGCTCAGAAACGGAGTAATATGTTAGAGGTCAAAAACCTTTTAGTCTTTTATGAGAATGCCCTGGCGATCAATGACCTGAGCTTCCGGGTGGAGAAGGGGCAGATGGTGGGGGTGATTGGGTCAAACAGCGCCGGCAAGACCACACTGATGAACACCATCTCAGGGCTCATCATCGACATGAAGATCAAGGAGGAGAGAAGGGGAGGTGAGAGGATCACTGTCATGGGTGATGTCATCTTTAACGGGGAAACGATTACCCATATGGAGCCCTATGACCGGGCCAAGAAGGGAATCGCCCTCTGCCGGGAACGGCACCCTATCTTTCCTGAAAGCGATGTTCTTGAGAACCTCAAAATTGCAGGATATTTGGTCAAGAGGTCTGAGTTGAAAGAACGAATTGATTTTGCCTTTAATCTATTTCCAGCGCTGGTTGACCTGAAAAGCAGGCGCGCCGGTTTTTTAAGCGGTGGAGAACAGCAGATGCTGGCCATTGGCATGGCTCTGATCATCAACCCTGTCTTGCTGTTGCTCGATGAGCCGCTTCTGGGATTGAGCCCTGCGATCCAATCAAAACTGGTCCAGGCCATCAAGAGCATTCAGAAGGAGATCGGGATTACCACGGTCATCAGTGAACAATTTGCCCGGCCCATCCTCCCGATGATCGATTACGGATATATCATTGAAAACGGAATGCTGACCCTGACCGGGTCGGGAAAAGAGTTGATGGATAACCCTGAAGTCCGGGCGGCCTATTTTGGAGTTTAAAAGAAGTGACTAAAGTGACTAAATTGCCTAAAGTGCCTAAAGTGAATTATCCAATTCGTGACACTTTAGATTCTGATATAATAAATCTGAGAATTTGGTTCTAACATTTAAACAAAAAAATGTTGTCATGCCGAACTTGGTTCGGCATCTCGTTTTGTCTTGAAAACAAGATCCTGAAATCGTAGACCCTGAACCTGATTCAGGGCATGGTTCAGGATGACAAATCTGAGAGATTTCAAATCTGTTTGAATAGAAAATATTTAGAGCATTGAGAGGTTATGAGTCATCAATCTCCACAGGCCATCATCGAAGCCTTTGAATCGAGGGTTGAAAAGCATCCCAATAAAACCGCGATCGTCTTTCTCGGAACGAAATTTTCTTACTCTGAAATAGGGGAGTATGTAAAAAGATTTGCCGCTGCCCTGTATGAAATGGGGGTGAATGAAGGGGAAAAGATGATCATCTATATCCCGAACTCCCCTCAGTGGGTGATCGCCTGGTTCGGGATTCAGAAGGCCGGAGGCATTGCTGTTCCCATTACCCCTATCTATACCTCCTATGACCTTCAGTATATCGCCAATGACAGCGGTGCGGAGACCGTGATCTGTGCCGACACCAATTACGGATATGTCCAGAGGGCGATGGCCGGTTCCAACATCCGAAGGGTCATCGTGACAAATGTCGTTGACCTTCTTCCCTGGTGGAAAAGGGTGTTCGGAAAGGCTTTTGATAAGGTTCCGTCAGGGAAGGTCTCAAAAGATAGCAAGACCTATCTCTTTAAGAAATTGATGCGGCAATCGGGCTCCCTTCCTCAGAGGACTGAATCAAAGGAAAGCCGAATTATAGAAATCCTCTACACGGGTGGGACGACCAAATTTCCCAAAGGGGTTCCCATTACCCATGACCTCTTCATGGAATCGGCAGAGGAACAATTAAACATAAGCGCGTCCCTCTTCCCGATGGAGGAGAATGCGATTCTGGCCGGGGCTCCTCTGTTTCATATCCTCGGCCAGGCCTGTGAGCTTGCCACGCTCTGTTTCGGAGGCACGCTGATTTTACAGCCCAAAGTCAATCTGGATGGCATGCTGGAGACGATCCAGAGGTTTAAGGCAAAGACCTTCGTCGGCGTCCCCACTCTTTACCGGATGATCCTCGAACATGACCGGATCGATTTTTATGATATCCAATCCCTTCGGTACTGTTTCTGCGCGGGCGATGTTCTGCCGGTTGAGATTGGCGCCCGGTGGTTCGAAAAATATAAGAAGATGATTTATCAGGGCTATGGGGCGACTGAGACCTGCGGTGGGGTAACCATGTGTCCGGTGGGAGTGGACAATCCTCCCAGGAGTATGGGCCTCGTCGTTCCGAGTAAAAAGGTTAAGATCGTCGACCCCGATACCCTTGAGCCGGTTCCTCTGGGTGAGCCAGGGGAGTTGATCGTTTCCTCTGATCGGATGGTCAAGGCTTACTGGAATAAACCGGAGGAGACAGCCGTCTCCTTTGTTGAATTGGAAGGACGGAAGTGGTACCGGACAGGCGACATCATTTCGATGGATGAAAAGGGGCACCTCTATTTTGTGGACCGGACGGTCGATACGATCAAACATAAAGGCTACCGGGTCTCCGCCTCGGAGATCGAATCGGTTCTGCAGGAGCATCCGGCAGTGATCGGAGCCTGCGTGGTGGGCGTTCCGGATCAGGATGTGGGAGAGAGGATCAAAGCCTTTGTCGTTCTCAAGGAGGATATAAAAGGCATCACAGGATACGATCTGCTCAAATGGTGCCGCCAGAAGCTGGCTTCTTATAAAGTTCCCCAGTATATCGAATTCCGCGACATGCTCCCCAAATCAAAAGTCGGCAAACTCTTAAGGCGTGAAATGAGAGCCGAAGAGCGAAAGCGCCAGGAAAAAACCGAGTAACAAAACCCTGCCCGTTTCAACCCCTAAACCCGTAAGAAGTAGGGTCAGGCAATCGTAATAAAGAATTGACAAGGGGTGTATTTTTTGATAATTGACATTCATGGCTCGCAAATCTCGTGTCCATTTGCCGGGTGGTTTATATCATGTGATCAGCCGGGGAAATCAGCGTCAGGACATTTTCCTTGATGACAGGGATCGGACGGTCTACCTATCTTATCTTTCGGAGCGTAAGGACAGATATTCTATTCAGCTTTATGCGTATGCCCTCATGAGCAATCACGTACATCTGCTTTTGGAAGTGGGTGAGATTCCATTAAGCAGGTTCATGCAATCCCTTCTATTTGGATATGCACGGTTTTTCAATAAGCGATATGGGAAAGTGGGGCACCTCTTCCAGGGGCGTTATAGGGCGATCCTGTGCGAAAAGGACGCTTATCTCTTGGAATTGGTGAGGTACATTCACTTAAACCCAATTCGGGCAGGAGTAGTGGCAGACCCGGAGAGATATTTGTGGACGAGCCATCTGAGCTATTTTGGGAGGGGTCCAAAAGGGCTGGTTAACTCGGACTTTGTGCTGGAGCAATTTGGAAAGAATAAATCTCATAGCAGACAGAAATATCAGGAGTTCATTCTGGAAGGGCACGATAGCGGCCACCAGAAGAAATACTACGAAGTCAAGGACCAACGGTTTCTTGGGGAGGAAAGCTTCATCAAGCGAGTGGAGGAAGAA
>VGRU01000078.1 GCA_016875255.1 Deltaproteobacteria bacterium | reverse complement strand
AATAATCCGCCATTGTAAAGGTTTGTAAGCACACTCACCTCCCTTTTTGTACAATGTTAAGGTTTACTCTCTCAGGATCATTCTTGCTTCTTCAGGCAGTGGAGGCGGAACAGGCTCGCCTGAAATTTTCTTCACCGCGCCAAAGCGAGGAGGACAAACTTCAAAACATGTCCCGCACTTCGTACATTTCTCCTGGTCAACGACATGGACCTGTTTCTTCCCGCCGCTGATCGCCTCTGCAGGGCATTTTTTGAGGCACGTCATACAGGCCTGGCACTTCTCCGGATCAATATGGTAGGAGAGGAGTTCCTTGCAGGAGTAAGCCGGGCATCTCTTTTCTTTGATGTGCGCCTCGTATTCCTCTCTGAAGTAGCGGATTGTGCTGAGCACCGGGTTGGGAGCGCTCTTACCCAAAGCGCAGAGTGAAGCTTCCCTGGCTGTCTCGGACAGCTCCTCCAGAAGCTCGATGTCGCCCTCTTTTCCCTTCCCTTTGCCGATATTGGATAGAATCTTGAACATCTGCCTGATGCCCTCGCGGCACGGAACGCATTTGCCGCACGATTCATCACTGAGGAAGTCAAGGAAGTACCTGGCGACATCAACCATGCAGGTATCTTCGTCCATGACAATCATCCCGCCTGAACCCATCATGGAACCGGCCCTGGTGAGTTCATCAAAATCCACTTTCATATCTAACTGTTCTTCAGGGATACATCCTCCGGACGGACCGCCGGTCTGCACTGCCTTGAACCTCTTGCCTCCGGGGATTCCGCCGCCCACCTTATAGATAATATCTCTCAGGGTGATGCCCATGGGCACTTCCACAAGGCCGGTATTGTTGATTTTGCCCACCAGGGAGAAAATCTTCGTGCCCTTGCTCCCTTCGGTTCCAAACTGAGCAAACCAGTCAGCGCCTTTATTGATAATCAGCGGCACATTGGCCCATGTCTCAACATTATTTAAAACGCTGGGTCTTTCCCATAGACCCTTGACGGCTGTGTGGATATATTTGGGCCTCGGCTCCCCTACCCTGCCTTCCAATGCCGTCATCAAAGCGCTCGACTCGCCGGAGACAAAAGCGCCGGCTCCCTGGTGCACTTTAACGGTGAAATCAAAGCCTGAGCCAAGAATATTTTTCCCAAGAAGACCATGCTCCTCCGCCTGCTGGATAGCGATGGTCACATTCTCTACGGCAAGGGGATATTCCTGACGAACGTAAATATAGCCCTCGTGGGAGCCGATGGCATAGGCTCCGATGGTCAACCCCTCAAGGATGGAGTGAGGGTTTCCTTCGAGGAGCGCCCTGTCCATGAATGCCCCCGGGTCCCCCTCATCGGCATTGACGATCACATACTTTATTTCGTCAGGTCCATTTCGAGATTCCTCCCACTTTCTCCCCGTGGGAAAACCGCCCCCTCCCCTTCCTCTCAGGTCTGCCTTTTTGACTTCATTCAATACCTGTTCGGAGGTCATCCGGAAGAGAACTTTGGCTAACGCAGAATAACCGCCCAGCGCCAAATAGTCATCGATGTTCTTAGGATCAATCCTGATGTTATTGCCGATGATGTTTCGCACCTGATTCTTATAGAAGGGAATATCGGATTCACGGGATGCCTTCTCGCCTGTGGCCGGGTCAACATAGAGCAGACGATCGACCACCTTCTTCTGGATGGTCTGAGAGACAATCTCGGGAACATCTTCTGGTTTGACTTCGAGATAGCAGATTTCCTCAGGATAGATCACTACCACCGGCCCTCTCTCGCAAAATCCAGGGCAACCGGTTCCTTTGGCATCCACGGCAGTCTTTAAACCTTGTTTTTCGATCTCTGCCTTAAAGGCGGTGATCACCTCATTTGCGCCAGAGGCAAGACAACCCGTGCCGGCGCATATTGAAATACAAGTCCTGTTAGGGTCTCTCCGGGACACGATTCCGTTTCTAACTTTCTCTAACTCGTCAGGTGAGTTTATCCTTGGCATCATTCTCCCTTAACCTTAATCCAGCGATAATCACGAAAAGGGCTGTGATAATACCGGTTTTATTGTCACCCTGAACTTGTTTCAGGGTCTCACGAGATGCTGAAATAAATTCAGCATGACACTTTTATCGCTGGATTAAGCCTTAATCGTACTTTTTCAACACGTTTCCTATCTCGGCGGGCGCCACCTTACCGTGATACTTCCCATCGACTTCCATCACGGGCCCTAAAGCACAGCAGCCCAGGCAGTTCACCGTCTCCAGGGTGAATCTTAGATCCGAGTCCGTTTCGCCCGGTTTCACTCTAATCAGATCCTGAACCGTGTCGAGGAGACGCGGCGCGCCACGGACATGACAGGCCGTCCCCATGCAAATGTGAATTTCATGCCGTCCCCTGGGAACTAAACTGAAGGCTTTATAAAAAGTGACCATATGCTGGATCCGGCTCAACGGGACCTGCAATTTCGCGCTGATCCTCCCTAAGACCTCCTTGGAAAGCCAGCGGTTTTCTTTCTGAATCTCCAACAATATTTGAATCAGCGAGCTCGCATTCCCCTGATGTTTATCAATAATCTGGTCGATTCGATCGTTATCCATCATTCCTGTCCCAACCTTCGTCTCTCCCCGAATCCCGCCCCCTCAGTTATTGGGGTAATTTCATTTCATTGATTACAGAAATCGATAGGTGGGGCCTGCTGCAGGTCTAACCCCGCCTCCAACATAGGCGGGACAGGAATGTCCCGCCTATCGGGTGTAATTAAAATTTTACTGCATCGTCATGAACCGTTCACCCTTCGAGAACCTCAGGGCGAACGGTTCATTGATCGATCATATGTCTTATCCCGTTCATGGTGAGGCACTCGAACCATGAACGGGATTGCGATTCAGTCCCTCAGGCGAGAGCAAAGCGCTTCTGGCCTTCATCGAACTTGACGAATCCCTGTTTTACGGAACGGTGAAGGTGCCTCCTTATTTCGGACGCGTCCAAGCCTAACCTCTCAAAGATTTCTCCTACGGAAAGGGGGTTTTCTCGCAGGAGGAGCATCATCTGGCTTATGGCCAATGGATCTGCAATCAATTCGCGGAATAACCGGTCGCCTTCGTCACTCTTGAAAAATTCGATCACTTTTTCTTCCGTCTCAAAACGCACGCTCAGCCTCTCTCTTTCCACCAGCTTAATATAGGGAAGCAAATTCTCCACGGCTTTCAGTCTGAAGGTCAAAGCATTCTGTTCTATTCCTTCCCCTTCCCCGATCGGCCCTAATTCCTGAAGTTTTTTGACGACGTTGTTCATCACTTCGGCAAAACGGATTCCTTCAGCCGCAGAGACCCATTCCAGCTTTAACCTCTGGGGGTTCACCCCTATCTGCTCCAACAATTTCCTGATGAGAAGCGCCATGCTTAATGCATAGATGTTCCCTTCAGTAGGATAATGACATTCGCCGGGCCAGCAACCGCCGATAAAGACCCCGTCTGTTCTGTTTGAAAAAGCCCGGAGGATAAACGCCGGGTCGACTCTGCCGGTGCACATGACACGGACCATCCTGATCTCAGGCGTATATTGCAGTCTGGAAACTCCAGCCAGGTCAGCAGCGCCGTATCCTCACCAATGGCACACAAAACCAAGGATTCTCGGGGTAAACTTAATGGCAGCGCTCATTCACTTTCCCCTTCTTAGTAATTTTCCCATCCCCCTCTCTCCGAGCCAGAGGCTCTCCGAGCCGGCGGCCTAACCTCCCCCTTGAAGGGGGAGGAATCATGAGAGGTGCATAACGCATTCCCTCCCCTTCGAGACTGTGTCGTAATTACTATTTTGTCATCCTGAACTTGGTTCAGGATCTCGTAACTATTTAATTCTATTAGATGCCGAAACAAGTTCGGCATGACAATTTTTATAATTTCCCCTATTGCGACACAGTCTCTTCAGGGGGAGGGAAAGGGTGGGGGTGGGGTTTCTATACATCTCCAATCGCCGTGTCAATCTGGGCGACCAGCTCCTCATCGGTAAAGTGCTTCAACTGGATAGCCCCCGTTGGACACTTTGCGGTGCAGAGACCATCTCCTTCACAGAGAACGGAATTCACCCAGGCCTTCTTGCCTTGCGGTGTGCCACGAAACTCTATGGCGCCGCACGCGCACACGGAAAGACAAACCCCGCAGGAGACACAGTCGCTCTCCTTCACCTCGCAAACAGCCCCGGAGGCTGTGACAGAATCCTTTGAAAGAATCGTCGCCGCCCGTCCCGCAGCCCCATAAGCCTGGCTGATCGTTTCGGCTATATGCTTGGGATAGTGGGCCATGCCGCACAGGAAGACGCCCTCTGCAGCAAAGTCAACAGGTCTCAGTTTCACATGGGCTTCCTGGAAGAACCCATCCGGATTTAAGGGGACCTTGAAAAAACGGGATAGTTCAGCATTCGTTGCCGAAGGAACAACAGCGGCAGCCAGCGCGAGCAGGTCCGCATCTATTTCGAGCTTCTGACCGAGAACAGGATCGGCCACGGTAACCCTCAGAAAACGATGCCCCCCCTCCTCGACAGCTTCCACCTGGGGTTTACTCTCCGGCTCATAGCGGATGAACTTCACGTCCCTGTTTGCCGCTTCCCGGTAAGAATCCTCCGCCAGGCCATACGTTCTCATATCCCGAAAGAGAATGTAGATATCCATCCGGGGGTTTATTTCTTTCAGCTTCAAAGCGTTCTTGACCGAATGGCCGCAGCATACCCGGCTGCAGTAATTTCTTTCTTCATTTCTGCAGCCTACGCACTGGATCATCACCAGACACTGGGAGTGGATCACCCTTTCTTCTCCTCTGGCGATTCGCTCTCCCAACTCCAGCTGGGTCAATACTCCGTCTTCTTTCCCGTAAAGATATTCGGTGGGCTTGTATTCCTCGGCGCCGGTCGCAATGATCGCTATGCCGTGACGTATCTCCTTGGCCATCCACCCCGCCTTCATTGTGGTGGTGAAGTTGCCCACATAACCGGAAACGGTTGTGATGGTCGCATCGGTGGAGACATGAAGCAGGGGGTGCCGGTAAACCTTGTTGACGAGACCATTCACGTATGCCTGGACATCGAGCCCTTCAAGCGTGAAATGAATCTTCCGGGCTACTCCTCCTAATTCCAAATCCCTTTCCACCAGGTACACCTCGAATCCCTGGTTGGCCAGACTCAGAGCGCTCGTCATCCCGGCCACGCCTCCGCCGACCACCAGCGCCCTCTTGTCGACCGGCAGCTCAAATTCCTTCAACGGCTCGAGACGGGCCGCCCTGGCCACTGCCATCCTGACGATATCCTTTGCCTTCCGGGTGGCCATCTCTTTTTCTCGAGCGTGGACCCAGGAGCAGTGCTCTCTGATATTGGCCATTTCAAAGTAGTATGGATTGATTCCCCCTTCACGAAGCGTGTCCCGGAACAGGGGCTCATGCGTCCTGGGAGTGCAGGCGGCAACGACCACACGGTTCAGCCCTTTCTCCCGGATCGTTTCGGCTATTTTTTTTGCAGTGTCGGTGGCGCACGCAAAGAGGGCCTCCTCCGCATAGACCACATTCTTCAAGCCCGAAGCATATTCGGCTACGGAAGGGACGTTCACCACCCTTCCGATATTCGCTCCGCAATGGCAGACGAAAACCCCGACCCTTGGCTTCTCTCCCGCGACATCCCTTTCCTGTGGATATTCCCTTTCCGTTGACAGCTCCCCCCGGCGATAGGCAAGCAGCTGACTGCAAAGGGCGTCCGCCCCGCTGGCAGTAACGATCGACTCCGGAATGTCTATCGGGCCCTGAAACGCCCCGCTCACAAAAATTCCCCGGCGGGAGGTCTCAATGGGATTGACAGGATTGGTTTTACAGAATCCCTGCGGAGTGAGATCGATGCTGAACTTCTTAGCCAGGTCCTTCACATCATCGGGAGGGTTTAGTCCAACGGATAATACCACGAGGTCGAACTCCTCCTCCTTGACCCCGTCCTCATAGGTGGAGTAGCGTAGGGTCACATTCTTGGTTTCGGGTATCTCTTTTCCGATTGAGACATAGCTTCTTATGAATCGAATCCCGGGAAGCTTTTCCGCCCTCTGATAGAATCGTTCGAAATCTTTTCCAAAAGACCGAACATCGTTATGAAAGATGGTGCACTCGGCCTGAGCGTCATGGTCTTTTGTCAGGATCACCTGCTTCTGGGTATAGGCGCAGCATACGGCTGAGCAGTAGCTGTTGCCTCCCAAGGGATTAACCTGTCTTGAGCCGACGCACTGTATCCACGCTATTTTGTGTGGATGCTTCCCGTCCGAAGGCCGCCTGATCTCGCCTTCGTAGGGTCCGGTGGAACATAAGATTCGTTCATAATCAAGACTGGTGACCACGTTCTGCATCGTTCCATAGCCATAGTCGCCCTGAAGCTTCGGATCGAATATCTCATAACCCGGAGACAGCACGATCGCCCCCACCTCCACTTCTATCTTTTCCGGCTTCTGGCAAAGATCGATAGCGTTATTCTTGCAGATCCCCTCACAGATGGCGCATTTCTCATTTTTGAGGAAAGAGCATTTTTTAGCGTCGATGTAGGTGACCAGAGGAACGGCCTGAGAGAAATAGATGTGAATGGCCTTATTCAAAGACAGGTTTTGATTATATTCATCCTCGACCTTGATTGGGCAGTACTCAACGCAGGCGCCGCAACCCGTACATTTTTCCTCTTCAATATATCTGGGCTTCTTGATCAGGGTGACGTTGAATTCACCTGCTTCTCCTTCCACCCTGTCCACTTCAGTATAGGTGAGGATTTCTATGTTGGGATGCCGGCCGACCTCGACCAGTTTGGGCGCAAGTATTCAGATGGAGCAGTCGTTGGTGGGAAAGGTTTTGTCTAACTGGGCCATCTTGCCGCCAATGGCAGGCGCCCTATCGACCAGGTAAACCTTAAAACCCGAGGCGGCGAGGTCAAGAGAGGCTTGAACACCACTGACCCCTCCGCCAACCACCATCACATCGCCAGCATGACTGCCTGCGGAACCCTTGCAAATACTGTCTGCGAGACCTTTATAAAGCTGTTCAACCTGTTCTTTTTCCACTTCTCTATGACCTCATAAAGAGAGATTACACAGATTTTTCTAATCGGAGTAATCGTTTCATAATCCCTGCCTGCCGGCAGGCAGGGCTGTAATCAAAGAGCAATCGCTCTCATTCCTTTGAGACCCGGGCAATCGTATCCGTCACTTTCTTCAGTCCGTATTTCTTGATCAATGATTTTAAGCCGATTTCCATCTCCTCACGCTTCTGCGGTTCCGCCTCTACTGCCTCTTCCCTTTCTTCGTACGTCAAGGCGCCAAACGTGCATGCGTCCACGCACATAGGCTTTTCCAGGGGCGGCACGTCCTCACACATATCGCATTTGAGGGGAAAGCCGGAATCGGGGTCTTTGAAGGCGTCCCTGGACGGGCAGGAGGCCGGGCAGAAGGTGCATTCGTCGTACTCCTTGCCGTCGATCACGTAACGGTTTCTGCCGTTACATTCCGCCTGGGCATAGTCGCCGGCCCGTATCGGCACGAAGATATCTCGAACTTCGTCCATGACGACCATGATCCGGGAACGTGCGGAATTAACCGAGCTAAATTTCGGTACGGCGTGGAACGCGGAACACGCTATCTCGCACGCCCTGCAGCCCGCGCATTTCTTGGTATCCACCTTTATGTCTTTGACGATTCTTGTTTTCTTCCCATTGCTGTCCACGGCGACGCCCCTTCCTTTATTCGCAATGTTTCAGAAAGTGAGAAAAAATCCCCATTTTAGAATCAACATTGTTCCGGCCCTCAGGGTTGGGGGGATTGTCAAAGTTTTAGAGCGAATATCGGAACTACCCCAACCATTACCTTTATTCCTTCCCCTTCTTGGCCCTGGCATCGTTGAGGGCGGTCACTTCATTCCCGTTCAAAACGCCCCTCTTGATGAGGTCATCCGCCACGTAGCCCAAGTTCAATTTCTCCAGGGTCTCTTTGGTGGGAATCCCATCAAAGGTCCAGCCTTTAAAGTCATAATATTTGCTCAGCAGTTGCTGCTCATACTCCTCGTTTCTGACCGCCCAGTGATCTTCCGGCGGCCTCTCCATGAACCTTCTCAGGCCCAATCTCGCGTTGAGGGCTCTGACCAGATTCCGGTTCCTCTGGAAGCATTCCCATAGCCTGCCTTTGTCAAAATTCATCCCCGATGCGAGGGTGATGACCTGCGGCATATTCCATACGTGATATCCTGTGGTGCCGCCAAACTGGCCCCTGAATGAGGACACGAATCCGCAAAACCCCAGGGAATCATCCAGGTAGTGCATGCACTCATTCCAATCAACGATAGCGACCATGGCATCGTCGGGTAACTGATCGCGTTTCTCCCACTGCCGGAACCACTCTGCAAACTTCTTATCCGGGACCGCGACCCACTTTCTGATGAATTCTTCCTTCAGCTCCGGATCAGTGATCGGGTCTTGCGGGAAGGAGCCTTCGATCTGGGTGATCGCCATATCCTCACCGGTGGCGATCATCAGGAAATAGGCCGGATTGAGTTTGCCGAGCTTGATGGGCAGCTGTTCGAATTTCTTGACCGTGTTGTGATCGAATTTCTCAGCGCCCTTGCCGATCCGCGCCGCTGCCCGGGAGACGCCATCCGCCAGGATATCTCCAATGTCCTCTCTAAAGGCCATTTTATGAATGAGATAATAGAATCTTCCCCTCACGTCGGAGGGCATCCCTGGAAAGTCTTTTTCCGCCAGAATCCCGGCCTCCAGAAGCTCAAGGGCGAAGGCGATGGTCTGGGGGGTGGAGTAGGAGTCAAGCCCTAAGTCCTGAGCAATAGGGAGGATCTCGTAGGTGAAGTCCAATTCCTGGAAGGCAGCCATGTGATAGGTGTCTTTTCCATAACACTTATAGGAAAATCTTCTGCGGTTCGGCCACTGAATGACGTTGTGGCATGCCTTCGGGCAGTTCCAGCAGCCTGTCTGGCGGCTCATGTGGTCGTGCTTCAGGTTCCGCCATCTCTCTTCGAGAGAAGCGCTCCAGAAGGTCTTTCGGCGCACGCGGGCATTGCCCCATGAGAAATTGTTGTGATGGAAGCTGTCATCTTCATCAACGGCCATCCAATCCCCGACATTCGGGTTCGCATCAAGTTCCTTCCTCAGGCGTGAGCACATCTCCCAGAGTTCTGCGGGGTGGGCGAGATTCACGTCTTTTGTTCCACGGACGGCGATCGCCTTTACGTTTTTATCTCCCATGACCGGCCCGACCGTTCGAGCGGCGCTCGAATTGCCGCAATCAATCGAAGCCAAATAAGCCCTGTGTTCGCCGGCCGGACCAATGGCAGCCACCCAGGCCCTGTTGTCCTTCAACTCCTCCTTGATCAACCGGGCCGTATCATACATGCCTTTTCCCCGGAGGTGCCTGGCGTCGCGTATCTCCACCCTGTCATTGTGTATCGTTATGTAGACCAGGTCGGGCGCCTTTCCCCGAAGGACGATTCTGTCCCATCCGGCCAGTTTCAGCTCCGGCCCGAACATTCCGCCCATGAGTGAATGGCCCATCAATCCGTTCACCGGAGCAATCGTATTGACCGCGACGCGGTTTGCACCTGGAACGGGTGTGCCGTTCAGAAGACCGTTCCCGAAGATGAGCAGGTTATCTGGAGAAAACGGATCGGTCCCCGGAGGAACCCGATCAAATAGCCGCTTCGCGGCGATGCCATTGCCCCCCAAATACAATGCCGTTTCTCTTGGATCGGTCTCTACCTTATCGATGCTTCCCCGTGACAGATCAATTTCTAAGTCATACCCTGTCTCTGCGTACCTCATTTTTACCCCTAAATATCTCTTAGGCAGTCTGATATTTGACTGCCGTGGTCGTTCCTATCAGTGTAATCGTCCGTAATCCCTGCCTGCGGCAGGCAGGTGTGTAATCAGAGATTTCTGGACTTTTTCGGAAATCTCTCTAATGGCGCATGGTCATTGAACCATGTCCACCCTTCTTTTCGTTTACTTTGGGTCTTCCAGGTTCTCTCGCTGGAGGCGCTACAGGAGTCTCTGTGACAGGAAGCAACCAGATAAATTCTCGTAGCGAATCCTTAACAATTTGCTCGGCAGTTTCCATATCCGGGGCTTCGATCTCCTTTGCATTGCAGAAAACCCTAAAATACATGTCTTCACCTCCCGGTTACGAGGCTGTGTCGTAATTCCGTTCATGGTTCGAGAGCCTCACCACGAACGGAATACGGCATGTTAAAAATCAATCACTTAGCCGTTCGCCCTGAGTATGTCGAAGGGTGAATGGCTAATTACGACACAGTCTCTACGGTAAGGGTAATCCCGCGTTTCGCGGGACCCGTATCGTCATCCGGTAACGTCTTTCGGTCAATGAATTTGACGTAACCCTCAGACGCTGAACGAAACGCCTGCCTGCCGGTAGGCAGGGGCTTCGTAGCCGTAACCTTTTATCACAGTCTAAGCCTTCCGAATCGAACAGAGTTGGGATTTCATCTGGGGATAGCCCATGATCGGCTCTCTTAGATGAAGGTCGGTCAATATATTTACGTTTGCTTCTCCCGGCCAGCCATGAGGAATGGACACGACCCCTTCCGCCATGTCCTCCGTCAACAAAGCCTTGACCTTGATCTGACCCCGATTCGACTCCACCACGATGGTGTCTCCGCTTTTCACTCCATATTTCCCTGCCGCCTTGGGATGAATCTCCGCAAAGGGCTCCGGGCACTGCTTCTTCAGATCCTGGATGTTCCGATGCTGGCCGTGCGTATAATAAAGGATTCGCGCTCCCGTTGTGAGAATGAGCGGATATTTCCCGTATAAGTCTTTGTTCAATGGACTCTGATCCGGCTCCCGATAAGTAGGAAGAGGATCGAAGCCCGCCTTTTCAAAAGTTTCGGAATAGATCTCAATCTTTTTGGATGGGGTTGAAAAACCTTTTATCTCGTATCCATCCATTCCGTATTTTTTGGCCATATAATAAGCGCCCGCTATCTTGTCCTCCTTCAATTCCTTGTAACTCAGGCCGGACGGCTTCAGTTCGAGTTCCACCACCTCTTCATCGGTTTCCCACGGGAAAACTTCTGCCATCCCCATCTTCTTTGCCAATTCCTTCCAGAAGGTAAACTCTGACTTGCTCTCGTGCAGGGGTTCAATCGCCTTTTTCCGCAGCATCAGGTAGGGCATCCCGTGACAGACGTTGTAACTGTAAGCCAGCCCGTTCTTCTCAAGGTGCGTGCATCCCGGAAGCACATAATGAGCAAGCTCGGCGGTCTCTGTCATAAACAGATCCAGAACGACTAAAAGTTCGAGTCTTTTCATCGCCTCCCTGAAGGCATTCGAATCGGGCATGCTGACAACTGGATTTCCCCCGGTCACGATCAGCGACTTGATCACACCAGGGACACTGTCAGGAAAACACATCACCTGCCCGTAAGGACTTTTCCTGCCCCAGATCTCATAAAAGAGTGAATAATCTTCTGCGCCAATGGGAGTTCTATCGGTAGTAATGCCCAAACCTGTCAGGGAAAGCCTGGGACTCACCACCCAGCCCCCTGGGTTGTTGATATTTCCTGTGATCGTTTGAAGGATGGCAAAGGCCCGGCTATTCTGCGTTCCGTTTGCCGTCTGGTCTTGAGTATTCGTCCCCTGGAAAATACTGGCGTTTTCTGCAGTGGCATAAAGCCGCGCAAGTTTCTTGATGTCTCCAGCCGGAATCCATGTGATTTTCTCCGCCCATTCCGGCGTATAAGGTTCGATATGAACCACTAATTTATCAAATCCATGAGTCCACTTCTCTATAAAATCCTTATCAAAAAGATTTTCCTTGATGATGACGTGCATCAAGGCGAGAGCAAGGGCTCCGTCTGTCCCTGGACGAATGGGCAGATACATTTCAGCCTTTTTTGCGAGGGGAATTCGTTTGGGGTCGATCACTACAATCTTCGATCCTTTCGGAAGATTTTCTTGAATGGCCAGATCCAGGGGAAAGTCAGATTGCTCGGGATTGTGGCCCCAGAGCACATAAAGTTTGGTATCCTTTTCTTCAACCGGATACTTTCCAAAAGTCATCTGCCTGGCCCGGATACGCATTCGATAGCAGATCCCCTCTACAGAGATGAAATTGGGAGAGCCAAAAGCTCCTTTAAACCGTTGGGCCAATTCCATCATCTCGAAGTTTTCCACTCCAATGGACCCGGAAAAGATACTCAGGATCTCCGGCCCAAATTCCTTTTTCAGTCCCTGCAGTTGATCAGCAATGTCTGACAGGGCATCGTCCCACGTCACTCTCTCCCACTTTCCCTTCACCTTCTTCAGGGGATATTTGAGGCGATCAGGGTGATAGACCATCTCAATGGCTCTTTCACCTTTGGGGCAGAGTTTACCTTTGTTCAGGGGATGGTCTTTGAGCCCCTCCACTTTTTTGATCTTTCCATCCTCAACCAGGACATTCATCCCGCAACTGTGGTAACAAATCGTGCAATCCGTAGCCACCCATTTTGATCCTGAGTTTTTCATTGCCCTTCCCTCCATCGCTTAAGTCCATTCAGGTCTGTTGTCAAACCTATCCCATGGATGATCAATTTATTCACCTCATCACAATGCTCCAGCAGATCATACTGTTCACCCTTGAGTAACCACCGGGTAACAACATGCTCTAAAATGCCTAATATCAATTGCCGGGTGATAAAAATATTCACATCCTTTCTAATGATACCCTCCTCCTGCCCCTCTTTGATGATTTCGAGAATCCGGTCGGTTAAATTCTTAAATGAGTCGTAGGCTTTGGTCTTGGCAAAACTTTTGTTGACCCTCATCTCAAGCATCAAGGTCCTTCCGTATTCAGGATTCATCTTAAAAAAATAGAGGTAATACCAGATAAATTTTCTGATCTTATTAAACGCTCCCGTGATCCCCTGTAAATGCAACTCAAGCTCCCTGCAAAAATCCTTTGTTTTCTCGACAGGAATGGAAAAGAAAAGGTCCTCTTTATTTTTGAAGTATTGATAGATCGTTCCTTCGGCGACCTCTGCCTTTTGAGCAATTTGAGAAATAGTTGAATTTTGAAAATTGTTTTTGCTGAAGACGTCTATCGCAGCTTCAATGATCAGTTGTTTTTTTAGGTTTTTGTCCGGCATAGAGAGATGATAAAATTCATAATTGAATTATGTTCATTAATAATATGTATAAAAAATATTGTCAAGTATTTTTTATACATATTACAATAAGTTAAAAATTTGAATGATATTCAATTATTAGCTCTTGTATCCAAAATGAAGTCTGGGTAGAGACGGAAAGCGTATCCGAAATTCTCACCCTGCCCTGTCAAGAAAGTCTCAATTCTCCACTCTTTTCCAAAGAGGGGCATAAGAGTTCATTTATATGGCTTAAATCCATAACTGAGGGGTACAAGTCATTAAGAATTTCTATTGACAAGAGAGGGGCTAAATGGTAGATAAATTGGGTAAATAAATCCAAAAGGAGGTTTACAAATGAAGCGTTTATTTATTCTCATTAGTCTCGTGGCTTTTAGCATCACCCTTTCTCTCGGTTTGTGCGAAGCCCAGATAAAACCGGGGTGGCCGAAGTCCGTAACCATCGGAGCCGCGCCTGTAGGCGGGGTCTATTTCGTATGGATGGGGGGATTCGCAAAACTTCTCCATGATAAGGTGGGGGTTCCTGCAAATGTTGAGACAACCGGGGGTCCTGTCCATAACACCCAGTTGGTGGATGCCAAACAACTCGATTTCGGGGGAGTGACCGCGGCTCCGGTCTGGGAAGGATGGACCGGTGAGGGCTGGGCCAAAGGGAAAAAACATCAAAACACCCGAGTGATCTTCCCCATGTATGCCACCTATTTTCAGATGTACGCCCTGAAAAAAACCGGGATTAAAACGATCCAGGACCTCAACGGTAAAAGCATCGGGGTCGGTCCTGTTGGCGGAACACCCGCCACTTACTGGCCAAAAATTCTTGAGGCCGCCGGGGTCAAACCTGGCCGAATTACCAATGCAGGGTCATCCGATCTCAATTCCCAGCTCAAGGACGGAATGCTCGATGCCAATGGACAATCCG
>VGRU01000077.1 GCA_016875255.1 Deltaproteobacteria bacterium | reverse complement strand
AAACCTGCTGATTCCTGGCTATGACCTGCCCTGGGAAGACAAACAAGTCGTCTATTTATCGAATCTCGCCTCCCCTCTTACCATCGAAATCAGGGCAAGCGATGGGGCAAGCGATTATGGCAACAAATTCGGCGAGCCGTTGATTCTCGGCTTTACCCGTTCCTTTGACCAGAGGCTTCAAAACGGCGAACGCTGGGCGTGGATTAAGCCGATTATGTTTACGGGCGGAATCGGACAGATCGATGCCAGGCATGTTGAAAAGGACGAAGCTCAAAGAGGAATGCTGATCGTTCAGGTCGGCGGCCCAGCATATGGAATCGGTGTGAGCGGAGGGTCGGCCTCCAGCAAGCTTCAGGGCGAAAATGTTGAAGAGCTCGATTTCAATGCTGTCCAGCGCGGCGATGCGGAGATGGAACAGAAGATGAACCGCGTCATCCGGGCCTGCATTGAGATGGGAGAAAACAACCCTATCCTCAGCATCCACGATCAGGGAGCGGGCGGACCTGCCAATGTCCTTAAGGAGCTGGTCGAAAAAGCCGGAGGCAAAATCGAATTAAGGCGCATCAAACTTGGCGATCCAACCTTATCCGTTCTCAAAATCTGGGTTGCGGAATATCAGGAGCGATGCGGTTTCCTGATCGCCCAGGAAAGAATCGAAGAATTTCAATCGATCTGCGATAGGGAAAAGGTCAATTGCGAAATCCTCGGAGAAGTGACCGGAGAGGGCCGCTTCATTGTGCATGATGAGAAAGATGATTCAACGCCTGTCAATCTCAACCTCGCAAAGGTTCTTGGCAATATGCCTCAGAAAACGTTCAGGGATGAGAGGATAGAGCCTTCACTCATACCCCTTGAATGGCCGAAGGATCTGTCTGTGGAGGAGGCATTGTCCCGTGTCCTTCGCAACCTTGCGGTCGGGTCAAAGCGATTTCTTACCAATAAGGTGGACCGGAGCGTCACCGGATTGATTGCGCGGCAACAATGTTGCGGCCCGCTTCAATTGACGGTTGGCGATGTGGCCGTGATCGCCCAGAGCCACTTCGGATTAACAGGAGCAGCTACTTCGATAGGCGAGCAACCGATTAAAACGCTGGTCAATCCAGAGGCTGGAGCCAGGATGGCCGTCGGAGAGGCGTTGACCAACATCGTGTGGGCGCAAATCAGCCGCCTGGAAGATATCAAGTGTTCAGCCAACTGGATGTGGGCGCCTAAACTTCCAGGGGAAGGCGCGGCCCTCTACGATGCGGTTTGCGGCATGCGGGATCTGATGATCCGGTTAGGAATTGCGGTTGATGGCGGAAAGGATAGCCTTTCCATGGCGACTCGAGTCGGAGAAGAGATCGTGAAGTCTCCCCGTGAGCTTGTGATTTCTGCTTATGCGACCATGCCCGATATCACGAAGGTGGTTACTCCGGATATCAAGAAGCCGGGCCACAGTCAGCTCATCTTCATTGACATCTCCAGAGAGAAGACCCGGCTCGGGGGTTCGATTTTCGCGCAGGTTTTCGGGCAGATCGGAAACGAATCTCCTGATGTGGATGATCCTGAACTGCTTAAATCCGCCTTCCATGCCATTCAGAAATTAATGTCAGAAAATTTAATTCTCGCAGGACACGACATCAGCGATGGGGGCATCATCACGACGTTTCTCGAAATGGCATTTGCCGGAAACTGCGGTTTGAACATCCGAATGGACGGTCCATCGAACCCCCTGGAAAGGCTTTTTACCGAAGAGCTGGGAGCTGTCATCGAGTGTCAGGTGGATGATGTTCAAAAGGTTCTGGAGATTCTTGATTCTTTTCATCTCCGCTCGACCCTGATCGGCGAAACGACAAAGGAGAAAAAAATCTCTGTCGCCTTTAATTCGCAGAAGGTTCTCGAATCGGATTTGCGTGTTCTTCGCCAAGGATGGGAGGAGACATCCTATCAGATCGAGCGTCTTCAGATGAATCCCCATTGTGCCGATGAGGAGAAGAAAAATATCTTCGACCGCAAGGGGCCAACCTATGTCATTCCTTTTAACCCCGAACCGACGCCGGCGCATCTTCTCGAAGCAAAAGACAAGCCGGAGGTGGCCATTCTCCGGGAAGAAGGAAGCAATGGCGACCGGGAGATGACCTCCGCCTTCTATCAGGCAGGTTTCAGACCGTGGGATATCACGATGACCGATCTGATCAGCGGACGCATCACGCTGGAGCGTTTCAGGGGGCTCGTCTCTGTCGGAGGGTTCTCTTACGCCGATGTCCCGGAAAGCGCCAAGGGGTGGGCGGCAGCCATCCGGTTTAGTGGAAGGCTGAGGAAAATGTTTGACGATTTTTATCATCGTCCCGATACATTCTCCTTGGGAGTATGTAATGGGTGCCAGCTCTTCGCGCTTCTCGGATGGGTGCCCTGGTTGGGAATTCCTGATCATCAACAGCCCCGGTTCGTTCAAAATGTGTCCGGGCGTTTTGAATCCCGATGGGCGACGGTTAAGATTTTAGAAAGTCCGGCGATTATGTTCAAAGGCATGATCGATTCCATACTCGGAATCTGGGTGGCTCATGGCGAAGGCAGACTTGTCTTTCCCGACCCCGCGCTGATGGACGACGTCATCAATAAAAAACTTGTCCCGCTTGTTTTTGTGGACGATGAGGGCCAACAGGATGGAAAGATTTCACAGAGCTATCCTTTTAATCCGAATGGGTCGCCTTTCGGGATCACAGGGCTCTGTTCGCCCGACGGAAGGCATCTGGCAGTCATGCCCCATCCTGAGCGAGCCTTCCTCAAATGGCAATGGCCTTGGATGCCTGAGGACTTGAACGGTCGTCTCAAGGCATCCCCGTGGATTCGAATGTTCCAAAATGCGAGAGAGTGGTGCGATGTGGCGAAGTAAACCCCGTTAGAAAGCTTTCAACTTTCTAACGGGAAAGCTCACACGGGGCATTAAACCCCGTGTTCGCTGAAAAGGAAACAGTCACCATCCCCGCAGCAGAGCTGCGGGGCTTTCTAACGGGGTAAAAAGAGTTACAAATCCTTACAGCCAATCCGATTGAACGCCGATTTTTCTTCTCACCTCATCCATCACTTCCGTGGCAATGACTTTACAGCGAGCGACTCCTGATTTTAGGACATCGATAATATATTCCGGTCTGGCGTTCATCTCTTTAACACGAGCCTGAATCGGCCCCAACTCCTCAACCATATTTTTATAGAGAATCTCTTTACACTCGATGCATCCGATCCCTGCTGTCCTGCAGCCCTGCTCGACACTTGAAATTTGATCCGGTTTCGAAAAGGCCTGATGCATGGTAAAGATATTGCAATGCTCCGGATGTCCGGGATCGCTCCTCCGCTCCCGATGCGGACAGGTGGCTGCACTCCTTAATTTCTCCCGGATAACTTCCGGAGCCTCAAGTAATCCTATGGCATTATTCATCGACTTGGACATCTTGGCCTGTCCATCGGTCCCCGCAATACGGGGAGCGGTGGATAGGAGAACCTTGGGTTCGGGAAAGGTCTCTCCGAAACGTCCATTGAATTTTCGGGCAACCTCTCTTGAGAGTTCGACATGCTGAGTCTGGTCCTCTCCCACCGGGACATATCCCGCTTTATAGATAAGGATGTCAGCCGCCTGAAGCACGGGATAACCCAGGAGTCCCATATTGATATTCTGCCGGTGCTGTTTCGATTTCTCTTTGAACTGGGTCATCCTCTCCAGCTCCCCGATCGGGGTGACGCTGTTAAAGACCCAGGCTAATTCGGTATGCTCGGGCACATGCGACTGAACAAAGACGATGCATTTATCCGGAGTCAACCCACAGGCGACAAGGATGGTGGCGGTTTCCAGAATCCTCTTCTGCATCAACTCCACCTCATATTCAATGGTGATGGCATGATAGTCCACCACGCAATAGATGCAGTCATAACGCTCTGTCAATTGAACCCAGTTGCGAATCGCTCCCACATAATTCCCGATATGAATCTCGCCCGAGGGCTGAATTCCGCTGAAAATCCGATCCATCCGTTGCGCCTCCTCTCATATAAAAATTAATTGACATGATTATTTGGACTCCTGGAGGGGTCCAAACAGACCGATGCCTGCCTGCCTCTGTGTGCTGAGAAAAACCTGCAAATAATGGCCATCACATACAGAAGGAATATGGATGACCCGAACAATCTCTTCGCTTTCCTTGGCTTCCGGCACGATCTCCCTCAGCAGATTCGGAGATCTTAAGAGGAATTCCTCGTTATAAATAGAGCCTGGATCATCCGGGTAGAGTGGAACGATGACGATATCCGCCTCGACCAAATCCTGAAAAAAATGGGTTCCGTAGGAGACCTCCGGCGTTGAACCATTCCTGGCAAAAGCAATTTCCACCAATAACTTGGTTTTATTAATATTGGAATAGGTGACCCTGACTCCCAGGTTGATATCGTTGCTTCCCCACCGCCCAGGACCCATCAGGGCATACCGTTTATCGGCAAGGTTCTTATTCAACAGATTCACAACCGAGGCAATCTCCATCTTCCGTTCATAGGTGGGTAACAGGTCATAAGCCTTTGGGTCCACATAAACGATATAATCCAGGTTATGAACATTGCTATTGGAGAGGGCTGTTCGGGTTGTAAATAGAATCTTATCCCGGCTGACCTCTTCTGGCAAATCTACATTTTCCTTTTCTTTTCGGATGGAAAGAGAGCGACACTGAAGCAGATAGAATTTATTAGCATCCCAGGCGAACTCAATATCCACAGGTCTTCCATAGGTGGCCTCAATCTTAGATAGAATCTTTTTAACCAGAGGGACAAAGTTGCTCTTGGTTAAAAAATTATCAAAGGTGAGACAGAGCTCTTCCTCTTTGAGGTTCTGGGTTTTGAAAAAAGGCGGAGATAGATGATCGTCTTTTTGAATCGAGACAGCATAAAAAAGATCAGGATGGTCAATCTGAGAAACCAGGGTTCTGAAATCAACGGTTTCCAATATTTCCTTCTTGAGATTGAGGACATCCACCTGTCTCTGGGAATACTTCTTGATCTGACCCCCTGTCACCTCGGGCCGGAGCTGGGGATGGCTCAATGGAATCATCCTGGGGTAATCCGAACCCACCCGGTCAACCGCCCGGGTCCCCAAACCAAAGACCAGCCTCACCAGCCCCTCCTCTTTCCTGATCTTCGGGTTCCAGGTATGGACATTCTGTGAAAACATCACCCCACCTGCAAAAGGAAGAAAGTAGTCTCCGAATTGCCTGCCCACCACTTTCTGAACCATCATAGCCATTCTTTCATCGTAGTCCAGAAGTGCGTGATCCCTACGGTAGAGGATGGGATCGGGTCCGAACGTGCTGGCAAAGACCTGTTTTAGGCCTATAATGAAATGGTTCAGACGGGTCTCGATATCTCCCTGGTTCGTCAGAAAGATGGAGACATATTTGCCTGAGAAGGCCAAACCGAAGTTATCCTCGAGCATGCTCGAAGAGCGGATGATGATCGGGTGCTCGCCGACCTCTTCAAGGATCTTTCTAAAATCTTCAACCACCTCCGGAGCAAAGCTGGCAAACCTGAATCTTTCCTCGATCCGTGAATATTCTTTCTCAATGGCTTCCCGATCCTTATATTTAAAGGTATGAAAGAGGTAGAGGTTGTTGCGGTCCAGAAACTCCGAAAAAACGCCCGAATTCAAATACCATGTCTCTGGAACCCGCACGTATTCTTCAAGCTCCGGACTCCTCTTTTCAAGAATGGGAAGGAGGATCTTATGTGCGAGAATCATCCCGGCGGCCTTCCCGCCGAGTTTGCCGGGTCGCTTCCGGCTCCATCGTGTGTGTTCAAGGAGGTCTTGAAAGTCCCGAATGGTAATGTAATTTTTAGAAAGGCTGATGAAGGGAAGCTGGCTTGATATGAATCGAGTGATCAAGGCAACACGGATTCCTTCGGCTTCTTCTCTGGAGATATAGACTTCTCCTTTTGGGATCTCACAGAACTCCTCGAGGGCGTTAAAAATCTCCAGGGAGCTTGCCTGATCTTGATTGACCAGTTTGCTCAGTGTCTGTGCCTTATCCCTCTTCCGGGCAAGATTGATATAGTTTTCAATTTCGGCAGGGGTAAGATGAGTGGCAAAATAGTGGTCAATCAGCGCCTCCAGATATTCCTGCCGGTTGGCTTCGGTATCTGGAAGCCCGTCATGCTTTAACTCTTCCAATGCCTGTTCGGAAAGCTTGGCCCGGCTGATGATCCCTTTCTTCTCCAGGATTTCCATGAAGGTGCTGCGGATCAGTCCGAGCAGGTTCGGATACTGGCTGATTTTTTTATAGAGATGATAAATTTTAAAAAGCTCCAAATGATTTTACCCCAGGTTTATTTCATCCCTCCAAAACATCGCAGAGCATCCCGGCGGTCTTTTCTACGATGGCCGTACACTTTTCCCGGCCTCCTGAAGTCAGCCACTTCTTGTTTTCCTCGGGATCATCGAGATGAAGACCGATCAGGTCATAACAGTTTCTGCTTCCGAACTCCTTTTCGAATTGTTCCCAGAACTGCTGGCATTTCTCATAAACCTTTAGGAGAGTGTCCCTGTCTTTGGGATCGGTTCTACCCATCTTCATTCCAATGGCCATGACCGCCGCAGTGAAGGCTCCGCAGAGCGATCCTTTCCGACCGACGCCTCCGCCAAACCCGGTAGCTAATCTGGGAATGAAGGAATCCTCATAGCCCAAAAACTCCTTGAAACTCAAGGAGACTGACTCCGCTCAGTTATACCCCTGACCAAAATAACCTTTTGCTTTCTCCGAAACCGATTTTGCATCCATTTTCTCCTCCATGAGCTCTGCTTTTTGAAATTTTAGATCCATTTTAAATGAACTAAGCTTTTTTTTCAAACCACACCTTTTTCTTTATTGATTATTTCAATACGAATGGACTTCTCTATCGAAATAATCGATTTGACTTATCGAAAAATTCGAATGAAAATTTGTCCGGTCCACATTTCACCAAGAGAGCTCTGAAAAACTACCTTTTGCTCTCTTGATTACAGAGATTCTAAAAAAATGATTACATAGATTTTTCTTTGTTTTCAATGAATTTCTAATCGGTGTAATCGTTTCATAATCGTTGTAATCAGAGATTTCTGGGCTTTTTCAGAAATCTCAAAAAAGGAGAGCAAGGATGCGCAAAACAGTCCGATTCTTCGGCTCCCGATGGGGGATCATCTCAGCGGGTCTATTTGTGGGAATCTTCGCACCCCTTCTCCAGCATTGGGGAAATCCCAAAAACATGGGCATCTGTGTCGCCTGCATGGAGAGGGATATTGCAGGGGCGCTTGGTCTTCACCGGGCCGCATTGGTTCAGTATATCCGGCCTGAGATCATCGGCTTTGTCCTCGGGGCGTTGATCGCAGCCGCTCTCTTCAAAGAATTTAAACCGAGAGGTGGTTCATCCCCTATCATCCGTTTCTTTTTAGGATTTTTCGCCATGATCGGTGCATTGGTCTTCCTCGGGTGTCCCTGGAGGGCCTTGCTCCGCCTGTCCGGAGGAGATTGGAATGCCATCGTCGGACTGGCCGGTCTTGCTTTTGGAATCTGGATCGGGATTCTCTTCCTCAAGTCGGGTTATACACTGGGTCGGTCCACGAAGGCCAGCGGATTTTCAGGGCTCGTCTTCCCTATCGTCATGGTCGTTCTCCTTCTCCTCCTGCTTTTTGCGCCCCAGTTCGGAAGAACGCCGGAAGGAATGCCCACAGGCCCGGTCTTCTTCAGCCAGAAAGGCCCGGGGTCACAACATGCTCCCTTGGTCGTCTCCCTTATCATTGCCCTTTGTGTGGGGTTTCTGGCACAGCGAACAAGACTATGCACGATGGGAGCCATACGGGATGTTATCCTGATCCGAAACACTCACCTTCTAAGCGGCATCCTGGGAATCGTGATTGCGGCCTTCATCATGAATCTCATTTTGGGTCAGTTTAAACCAGGCTTTTCGGATCAACCCATTGCCCATGCTAACCACCTCTGGAATTTTCTCGGAATGGTCCTTTCAGGATTGGCCTTCGCATTGGCAGGAGGCTGCCCAGGAAGACAGCTCTTCCTCTCGGGCGAAGGAGATGGCGATGCTGCCATTTTTGCAACGGGGATGATTGTGGGAGCGGGGTTTGCCCACAACTTTTCAATGGCCTCCTCGCCTGCGGGCCCTGGAGCCTATGGCCCGGCGAGTGTGATCATCGGTTTAATCTTCTGCCTCGCCGTGGGATATACAATGAAAGAAAAAATAGCTTGATAAGGGGGAAAATATGTCCGAAAAGATAGATGCAAGAGGATTATCCTGTCCCCAGCCCGTCATTATGACAAACAAGAAGATGAAGGAAATAGGGAGAGGGGCCTTTGAAGTCCTTGTCGATACCGAGACGGCAAAGGAGAACATCACCCGTCTGGCTCAACAGTCGGGGTGGAACATTGAGATAACAGAGGAAGGCGGGGATATCCGGCTTTTTCTTAAAAAGGCTTAAAGCTATGATCTACTTCGATAATGCGGCCACCTCCTGGCCAAAGCCTCCCGAGGTGAAAGAGGCGATGGTCAGGTTCATGGATGAGATCGGAGCCAATCCGGGCCGATCCGGACATCTGCTTTCAATTGAGGCGGCAAGAATCATCTACGAGGCCAGAGAAGCCCTGTCAACACTGTTCAATGTAAAAGACCCTTCCCGGATCGTCTTTACCCTGAATGCCACCGAATCTATTAATTTAGCCTTAAAGGGTATGCTTCGCCCTGGCGATCATGTTGTCACCAGCAGTATGGAACATAATTCAGTGATGAGACCTCTTAGGCATCTGGAGAAAAAAGGAATCGCGTTATCGGTTGTTCCCTGTTTTAAAGATGGGACGTTGAACCCGGAAGAGTTGGAAAAACAAGTTCAACCTGCTACCAAGATGATTATCCTCAATCACGCATCGAATGTCACAGGAACACTTCTTCCCATCAGAGAAGTGGGGAGAATAGCGAGAGAGCGCCACCTTCTCTTTTTAGTCGATGCTGCCCAGACAGCTGGCGCTTACCCCATCGATGTCGAGAAGGACGGGGTCGATCTTTTAGCTTTTACCGGACATAAAAGCCTCTATGGACCCCAGGGAACAGGAGGATTGGTCATCGGAGAAAATGTCAATATTCAAGACCTGACCCCTTTGAAGCACGGAGGGACTGGAAGCCGCTCCGAATTTGAGGAACAGCCCGATTTCCTTCCCGACCGGTTTGAGAGCGGAACGCCCAATGCGGTCGGCATCGCTGGACTCCTGGCCGGTGTCAGGTTTGTTCTGAAACAAGGAGTGGAATCTATTCGCCGACACGAAAGCCAATTGATCGAAAAGTTGATCGAAGGTTTTAAAGATATTCCTCACATCACTCTTTACGGCCCAGAAGAGACGAAAGACCGCATCGCAACCCTCTCTTTTAATATTCAAAACCTCTCTCCATCGGAGGTTGCATCTCTGCTGGAAGAAGAGTTCGGGATCCTCTCCAGGCCCGGACTCCACTGCGCACCCTCCGCTCATAAGACCATCGGAACTTTTCCGAAGGGAACCGTTCGATTCAGCTTCAGCACCTTTACCAGCGATGGGGAGGTTAAACAGTCTATTGAGGCGGTTCGTCACCTATTGCATCAAAAGGACTGACGATGGTTTACGGTGTCATTCTCTTTCCCTCCATCTACTTTGCCCTTCGGGCAGAAAAAAAGAGCAAGGAGAAAGGACTCTCCGTAAGGCTCATCCCTGTTCCCAGGCACCTCAGCTCGGATTGCGGGGTCTGCCTCCGCATCCCATGGGAAGAAATGGAAGCCATTCGTTCCCTTCTGAAAGAAGAAAAAGTGAAGATGGAAGGGATTCACCTTCTGGAGTAGAAACAATCCATTAGTTATTAATCGGTCCATAATAATAACGACATTGTTTTATAAAATCCCTCCTCACCTCCCTTTTCCAAAGGGAGGAACAATACCCCTCTTTGGAAACCAGGGGTTAGGGGAGATTTTCACCCCGATTAAATCGGGATCTATTATGGACTGATTAGTAATTGCAACAGAGTTCGCAGGAAGGTCATTGCCCTCTCTGCCGTGCTGTTTTAGACAGCGTTAAGGCCCATTGAAGACCGACTAAAAATAGTTTATAAATTTTTTTATGGAAACCTGGCGACTTTTGGATACCGGTGCTCGCTCAGCGGCCGAAAATATGGCCCTCGATGAGGCGCTCCTCGAACTAAAATCGAAAGAGGCCATCCCAAACACCCTTCGCTTTCTTCAGTTCTCAAACCCTTCGGTCCTGGTCGGCCATCACCAATCCGTCGAAGAAGAGGCTCGACTCGATTATTGCCGTAATAAAGGCATCGAGATTAACCGTAGGCTGACCGGAGGGGGGGCTCTCTATTGGGGGACAAAAGAGCTTGGCTGGGAGATCTTTATTTCCAAAAAAGATCCCAGGATTCCTTCGAGGATCGAAGACCTTTACCGAAAGATGGGAGAGGCTTCGGCTGGCGGGCTTCAGCGCCTTGGCCTGAGAGCTCATTTCCGTCCGAGAAATGATGTGGAAGTAGGCGGCCGGAAGATCTCGGGAACAGGTGGAACCGAGTTTTCCGGAGCTATTCTGTTTCAGGGAACAATCCTTGTCGATTTCGATGTTGATGAGATGCTCAGGGCCCTGAGAATTCCGACTGAGAAGCTTCAAGACAAAGAAATCGATTCAGTCAAAGAGCGGGTTACCTGTTTAAAATGGGAACTGGGTCGAACCCTTTCGTTATCGAGCATTAAAGATTCCCTGATCAAAGGTTTTCAAGAAACCTTTGGAGTCCATTTCATTCCCGAACCTTTAACTCCCGAAGAAGAATGCCTGTTGAAAGAGAAACTCCCTCACTTCTCTTCTCCGGTCCATATCTTTAAGATAAGGGAGGCCCTGCCGAGAAGAAAGACCTTGACCTCCATTCTGAAGGCCCCTGGCGGATTGATCCGGATCTCGATTGCCATCGATACGAAAACGCAGGTGATCAACCAGATCCTGATCACGGGCGATTTTTTCGCCTATCCCAAGAGGACGATCTTCGATCTTGAAAGCCTTCTTAAAAATTCGAAGGCCACGCCTTCCAATATCGAGCGAATCATCCGGAGCTTTTTCTCCGAGGAAAAACCCCAAATCCCCGGAGTCAAAGAGGATCATCTTATTCAGGCCGTTGAAGAGGCGCTTCAGAAAACGGAACTTCTCCCATTTGGTTTTGGCGAGAATGAAACCCACCATCTCTTTCCCGTCTTGAAGCCATTTAAAGAAGTAAAAAAGCCCGAAGTCCTCCTCCTTCCCTATTGCGCCAAGGAGGTGGACTGTTCCTACCGCTATCAGAGAGGCTGTGAGGAATGCGGCCGCTGTTCCATAGGGAAGGCCGTGGAAATGGCAAGATCCTTTGGGATGGACTCCATCACCATCCAGAATTATGAAGATCTTGAAACGACGCTTCGCCGGACCAAACGTTCGGGCGCTACCGGATTCATTGGCTCTTGCTGTGAGCCTTTCTATGGCAAACACAGGCCCGATTTTGAAAGGATCGGGCTCCCCGGTATTCTTGTGGATGTGGAGAGAAGCACCTGTTACGACCTGAACCGGGAGAAGGAGGCTCACTTAGGAAGCTTCGAAAACCAGACCCACCTCAACCTTTCCCTTCTTGAAAGGGTTTTAAAATATGTCCACGGCTGAAATGCCTATTGCGGGAACGTACGATATTCTAGTCATCGGGGCCGGACCTGCCGGGTCAAGTGCGGCTCGTGCTGCGGCTCAGAAAGGGGCCGCTGTTCTCATGGTCGACAGGAGACAGCGGATCGGCGTGCCTGTCCAGTGTGCTGAATTTGTGCCCCGGGCTATTTCCCGTTATGTTAATTTCTCCTCAAAATGCATTGCTCAAACCGTTGAAACCATGATCACCCATCTCCCCGATCAACAATCTTATGAGATGAAGAGTCCCGGGTTTATGCTTGACCGCTCCTTGTTTGACAAAGAGTTGGCTGCTTCAGCCGTTCTCTCCGGTGCAGAAATCTCTATGGGAACAAGGGCCATGAAATGCTCTCAGGAAGGAGTGGCCATTGAACGGGGAGGAAAACATGAATGGGTCCGGGCAAAGGTAATCATCGGTGCGGATGGAGTCCGCTCATCCGTTGCCCAATGGGCTGGATTGCCTCCCGGCAGGACAACCATTGCCCTCCAGTATGAAGTCGTTCTCCCTCATTCCCAGAATCATGTGGACATATACTTCCATAAGGATTTCGAAGGAGGTTATGCCTGGTTTTTTCCAAAAGGGAAAACGGCAAATGTCGGCATAGGGGTCGTCTCTCACAGAACGTCTTTGCTCCCGAATCTGATGGAAGGTTTTCTCAATCGCCTCGTTGACTTAAAAAAAATGGGCCGGATTGAAATCATCGGGAAGACAGGTGGCGCCATCCCTTGCGAAAAGCCAAGACAAACCGTTTTTAGTAACATCATGCTTGCCGGAGATGCCGCAGGACATGCCCATCCTATTACGGGCGCGGGAATCCTCAATGCGGTCCTCGGAGGAGAGATGGCTGGAAGGATTGCTGCGGAGTCATTGGCCAGAGGAGATCTCAACCATTTATGGCAATATGAGACGGAGTGGAGGGAGGCTTTTGGAGCTTCCCTCTCTTATGGCGCTTTCAAGCGGGATTTTCTTGAAGAGAACTGGAATAAACCGGAAATCGATTTTGTAAGCCTGATCCGAAAAACCTGGGTAGGATTTAAAGAATATTATAAGGATCGAAGAAAATCTTGAAAACGCAGGCTAAAAGCCTGCGGCTACAAAAAATTCGGATGGTGTAGTCGCAACCTTCAGGTTGCGTGATTTATGAGAACCTGAAAGGAAAGATTATGGAGGATAAAACAAGTCCTGAATATATCCAGACCAGTCTCGCCGCCTCTCTCACGCTGGGCTTTCAACAGGGGCTCTTCCATCGCAATGCAAAATTGAAGGGGCTGAATCTCCTTCTCCATTACGAGGAAGGGTGTCTGGGAAAATGCCATTTCTGCGGACTTTCAAGGTCGAGAATTGAAGGACCAAAGGGAAAGACCTTCATCCGTGTCGACTGGCCCCTCTATTCGCTCGAGGAGATCATTGGAAGAACGAAGGGTAAGGACCAGATCCATCGGGTCTGCATCTCAATGATCACCCATCCCAAAGCCCTTGAAGATACAACTCATGTCATCAAAAAGATTAAAGAGGAGACCGATCTCTTCATCAGTGTCCTCATCACACCAACTCTTATTCATAACATCGAGTCCCTCGAGGCAATGAAAAAGGCTGGAGCCGATCGGATCGGGATCGCCATCGATGCAGTGACACCCGAACTTTTCGATCAATTGAGAGGGAAAGGGGTTAACGGCCCCCATCGCTGGGATCATTACTGGGATGTGGTCCGGATGGCCGTGGAAGTCTTCGGGGAATTCTATGTCGGAATTCATCTCATTGTGGGTCTGGGCGAAACAGAGAGGGAGATGGTCCAAGCCATTCAGAAAGGACAGGACAGGGGTGCTTATACGCATCTCTTCTCTTTCTTTCCGGAAAAAGGAAGTCCCATGCAAGACCATCCCTCCCCTCCCCTTGATCAATATCGGAGAATTCAGCTTGCTCGCTGGATCATCAATGAGGCGCTGGGCTCAATCGAACAGATGAGATTCAATGAAGCAGGAAGGCTCACGGACTTCGGAACAGATATTCTCCCGCTCATCGAAGAGGGCGAACCCTTTATGACATCAGGATGTCCTGGCAGGGATGGAAAAGTGGCCTGCAATCGTCCCTATGGCAATGAGCGACCTTCCGGCCCAATCCGGAATTTTCCGTTCATGCCGGCAGCCGAAGATATTGAAGAGATAAGAGAGCAATTGGAATCAACGCCTCTTCGTCATTCCAGCGAAGGCGGGAATCCAGATACCGTCCCTATGAAGGTAGGGGATCAGGCATTGAAAAGACTGGATTCCGGATCAAGTCCGGAATGACACCCTTTAGTCATGCTTGGTTCAGCATCTATTAATCATGATTAGCAAACTTATCCAAACCCCTTTAACCGAACTCCAAGCCGAAGCTTTCCGTCTCCG
>VGRU01000076.1 GCA_016875255.1 Deltaproteobacteria bacterium | reverse complement strand
ATGATCGGCGGTTTCAGGTAATCTGGTTTACGATTTTTTTGAGTCTCCTCAAGAAGATCGCTATCGGCCAGTGGCTTACGGGAATCAGCCGCCAGAGACAGTCCCGCCTAAGGCGGGAGTGGAGGGGGTTTAAGAAGCATGCATTGAGACAACGAAATGTTGGTCCTAAGACCGCTTTGGCTACCTTGGTCAGGTTGTTTGAGGCAGAACATCTTCTGGCCACTCATTCGCTGACCCATTATGAGAGGACACCCCTTGAGGAGCCTCCCCACCGTAGGCTTGCGGTGAGTTTTCCATCCGGAGTGGGGTAGGATGGATCAAAACCCACGGAAGGAGGCTATTCAAGATGGACAAAGAGAAAAAAGAGGAAATCGCGCTGTTATTGTAACCGAGGAAACGGGTGCTACAGGAGTAAAAAGGGAAAATAAGGGAAAATACGGTCAGATAGCATTTAAAAGAACATGCCCGCAACTGCAAATAATACAGGACAGGATAAAAGGTTGACATCCAAATTCTTGGATCTTATTTTGGCCTTAAACGGTTGTATGGATTCCCTAATCTGGGTCACGGTCTATAGTATGCCTATGCCGAATCACTGAGCGTGCATGCAGACATTTGGAGACCACCGATATTACCCAAGGGAGGATACGTAGTGAGAGTCTTATACAGTTCACGAAAGGTCGCATTGACTTCAGTGGTGACGATCGTCGCGTTTGCCGTAAATGCTTGCACGCCGATTGAATTGAAGAAAGTCGTTGCTCAGAAGGCTGACTACTACAGATTTACGTCTCAGCAGAACGGGATCGGGATATCCGTTGACCCATACAAAGAGAAAGACCGACTTGAAGAATGTTGTTTGTCAAGAGATTTGACACCCTATCTGCAAATAAAATTGACCCCCCTTCAATTTTTCTTTTTCTCAAGTTTGCTTTTAAGCCTGTAACTGGATCCATTAATAAAAAAGATCCTTGCGTTGTGAACAATTCGATCGATGATCGCTGCTGCCACCACATTGTCTTGGAAGACTTGCCCCCAGTTCTCTCGAACAGAGACGAGCTGAAACAGGAGATTGGCCTGCTCTTTCGTAATCGGCATATATCCCAGCTCGTTAATAATCAACAGGTTGAGCCTCGAATAGGCTAACAGTGTTGAGGTAATTGTCCCGTCTTTGACCGATAGCATCAGGTCTTCGATCAATTTTTGAGCGGTTATAAAAAGGACCCGATATTTGGCAGAACAAGCCTTGATTCCGAGGGCCGTGGCCAAATGGGTTTTGCCTACCCCGGGCGGACCCAGAAAGATCAGATTCTCTTTCTTCTCAATGAAATCCAGGGAACTGAGCTTCAAGATCTCTTTCTCTCCCAAGCTGGGCTGGAAGGAAAAGTCGAAAGCCTCCAGGGTCTTTATAAAAGGTAAACGAGCCTTATGAATCTTGGTCTTGAGCGAGCAGTACGCTCATTATTCGGAGGTCTATCCAGGGTTCGGGCGTAGCAGTGAAAAAGAGAGAAACGAACGAAATATTAGAAAGAATTATATTAGTCGCTTTAGCGGTCTTATTTTGCTTTATTGTATATGGCATTTAAAATACCTATTAGGCATGATGTGGAGGAAGCAAGGTTTAAGAACCATTACGTTCCTTCAAAGGAAGTTACGTGAAATGAGGAACAACGAAGTCCTCACCAGGTTGCAAGGGGATAAGAAATGACAGGGAAAAAAGTAGTAGTCGGTTATTACACCGAAGATGGACATATTTACTGTGTAGAATGCATTAAAAAAGACAGTGAAGTAATGAAAAAAATTAGAAGGGCTATTACAGCGGAGAATTCAGAAGAAAGTCTGTATTTTTGTGACTTATGCGAAAAGGAAATTAAATGAGCTGATTTAAAGGCGCTATTTGGAATGCATCGGGAGATGAAAAGAAAAGTCAAACGAGAAGAAGGAAGGCTAAGGGCTTTACAACTTTGTAGATACCCATGGGCTTGCCCGTGGGTATCTACAAAGATCACTACGACTCCGAGTTTGAGGGGAAATATTAAGGTAACCAATATATCGAAAGATATATTGGTTATTCAAGGGGTCACTTTAGGAGAATACTTGGATGAAGCGGGAAAGCCGATCGCTTTCAGTTCTGGGGGAAAAGTTTCAAAGGCTTCTGGGTTTTGGGGGACTCTCAAACCTGAAGAAGTTACTGAGGGGAGTCTGGATGCCACGATCCCGAGGAAGGCTATCAAGGAAAAGGTCCTGGGGAAGATAGAAATCAACTTGGTTTATGTTACTTCTCCTCTTAAACGGGAGACGTTGACACATTCTGAAAAGATTGAATAGCCCTTGTTTGAACGCATGGAAACTGGTAGAAACATGTCACTCTGACCAGTAGATCGGGGCATGTCGCTTGGGTGGAGGCTTGGGCTAAGCACCGTCATCCTCGTCCCGAAAAAGTAAGCCAGTATTCAATGGTCAAAGAATACGGCAGGGCCATATTTCCATTAAAAATAATTTGCCGCAGAGGACATGAAGGACCATTTAGTAAATTCATACGAGTGAGTCAGGCTTATTGCATCGAAGAGGATATCCTCCTAAAATCTACGTTGACTTACTTAGTGATCAACTCCTTTCCGGGTCGGATTCCTGTAAAAGAAAGCCCTTGCAGAAGATGATTTAATTGTCCCAGTTCTCTTTTGAATCGCGAAACGGAGCGAGTTATTGTTTTTTTCATGCTTTAATATTCTCCTTTTTTCCGATTCCCTGTTATGTTAGGTGGAAAATCCCTATTTAGAAAGGGTAACTCAAAAGACTCGCCTCCCCCAGAGGAGAACATTTGCTTTTTAGGGAAAAATATAGTTCTTGGGGGAAAGATGACTTTTAAGGGTGAGTTACGATTAGATGGGAAATTCGAGGGGGAAATATTGGAGAGTGGGACACTAATCATCGGTGAATCGTCGGCCATCAAAGGGAAGATCGAAGTGAATACGATCATCATCCATGGTCTTGTGGAAGGCGAGATCTTTGCCAGTGGAAGAGTGGAGATCCATTCTACGGGTAGGTTCTACGGAAACCTTATTACCCCGATAATCACCATCAACGAAGGTGGAATCTTTGATGGCCATTGTAAAATGGAAGGGACACTGGATAAGAAGGATATTCTTCTATAAGGGGGACCATCCCTTATTAGATTAAATGTTTGGGAATGAACCATGGGAGAGGATCGGGTCCGAAGGTTTGTTGAAAGTTTAGAAAGGACGATTCAGAATAACTATCATTACCTGAAGGAAACGACAGAAGACTTTCAGAAACTGTGTCGGCTCATTACCCTTGAAAAAAAGGTTCCACGGGATATCATCATTGATATCCATAAGATCAATAAGGAGATTCAGGACCGATTGGCCGAAATTAAGACGATCCAGCAAATCCTTCAGGGAAAATATCGACAGTATTATCGAAGGAGCCTTCTTCGCGACAAAGAGATCATGGAATTCGGATCCATAGCTAAATATTGCTATTCCAAATTCGAATATACTTTGACGCAGATAGAGGCGGTTAAAAAGTCAAGGGAGAGGGAAACCCTTCCAAAGGTGGATCACCAGAGAAAATCGTTCCAATGGTTTAGCTCTAAGGAGAATCAGGTCAGCTTTATAAAAAATCTGAGGATTTTAATGGAATTGGATTATGAGCCCACTCCTGAAGTGATAGGTGAGGAAAGGCGAGAGATGACTGGGGAGCGAACCCTCAGTCTCTTCCTTTTCAATGGGGATTCACACTCTCTCGATAAATTTCAAACCCAGATCCGATTGCGAGAACACGATGTCATAGAGCGGTCGGATAGTAACGAGCTCCGAGGGGTTATGACCCATTTGAGGAAGGCCGACTCTTCTGCAGTGGAAAAGATTTTTCAACATTTCATGGAGAACAAGGAATTCACGAGACTCAAATGTTTGCTCCTGCCGATTTATTCCCAAAAAGATCTTGAGGTTGATATATCATATTTGGTAAAAACAACTTTGCAGGAGACGAAGGAAGGGGAGGTAAAAACCATTTCGGTTTGAGACCTTCCTTTGAAGCACTATTAAAGAACAAGGTAGGATTACAAACGGCGAGCCGATCACTTAAATGTTGAAAATAGACTCGCCTTTACACCGAAAATGCCATAAATTGTTAACAGGCGCTGCTTAAACAGCCAAAAACCTTTCGCTCAACTTTCAAAGTTTTTTCTTAAAAGAAAAGGCCAAAAACTTTTGTTTTTTTAAGGCGTTTTCTAATTCTTTCAACACATTAAGCTATCGGTGAGTAATTTAAACTAAAGAGGTTTAGGAGTCCGTTGAGACCATTATCAAAGATTAGACCAGATGTGAAAATAACCAACATAGGGATCCCCGGGGATATAAGACCTTCTAGTGAAGATTTTCCCTTGCCTGTTGCAGTTCCAGCAACCCAATTGCCATAAAATGCGAAACCTAATATTTTTCCTGACATATATAATAATTGAGATTTAACGGCTAAGATAGTTCCAAGCATAACACCCATTGTACTTATTAAGAATACAATAGGGACTAATATCGATGCCAACCAGAATGGGAATACATATGTTGCCCCTTTTGAGCCTCCCCTCCTTTTTCCCCAATTTTTCTTAAAAAAAGTAATACATAGATATAAGTATTTTAGGTAGGGTTTTTCTCCGAAACAGACCATCTTGAGGCATTGTCTGCCTGTTCAGTCGATCTCTTTTCGACTGTTAGACAAGATTAATGCCCTAATGGTCTTTTTTTGTTTTTTGACCCTTCGGGGAGAGTCGGCAAAGATCGACTAAATCGGTTTTTGGCAGAGGTGGGGGAATGCTCGCTTCAGGGCTTGCATTCCTCTTTTTTATCTGGATTCACCGGAATCACCGTTAGAGTACCCTTTTTTAGGGAGAAAGGAGAAATAAAATGAAGGACAAGAAAAGGAGTTTTTCCGGGATATTAGGCCGGATGCAGGGAGGAATTGAGAGACTTTCTGGCGTAGTGGATGCATCAGTTGTCGAGAGATTTTTAGGAAAAGATTTTATTTATGGAGTTGGAGAAGGTAATCGAATTTCATTTCGGAGATTTAAAGACGATCCTTCAAAGGGTTTCTTAACCTTCGAGAGAGTAGAATGAAGGGTTAGTTTTTGTCGATTTCAATTGGGTATTGCCTATTACAGTCACAGAGTATATATGGCATTCCTTTTGAGATTACGACCTTTTCAATGCCATTTTGGGTATCCAGCCTAGTCCGTAGGTTGCAGTATGGGCAGGTTTGGGTAGTGTCAACTACGCATTCAGTTTTTTCTGCGGGATACATGTCCACAATTTACCTTTAACCGACTATATGCGCGGAAGCCTTAATTCTCTTCCCACATCTGGGGCATTGAGGTTCGATGAGCGTGAATTCTTTCTCTTCGACCTCGATGGATTTGAAGTTGACGGGGGTGTTGTAGAGGTCAATTTCGTTTCCACAGCATCTGGGTTTTTCCTGCCGGATGAAGTTTCCTTCGAAGACCTCTTTGCTGTAAATGGCGATGAGAAGTTTTTCTTCAGGGGTAAGCCTCATATTTTAAATTTACCGAACATTAACCTAAAAGTCAAGCCAAAAGGAGGTGGGCGGGCGATGATGCCAGGGATTTTAAGAAGGATTGTCGGCAAACTCAATTTCTTGTCCCTTCGGCTCAGGATCATTCTGTTGACGACGGTTCTTCGTCTCACTAGAAGGAGGATAATTTTTTAATGGTTGTTTACCCGTCATGGGGCCGAGGCTAATGCTTGCGGCCTTTTTTATTGCTCCATTTTAGTCGAGCTTTTTCGACTCACACTTTTAGAGAAAGGAGAAAAGTATGAAGCTTGGATTGTCAACAGTTGTCCTGTTGGTCTTTTTCCTTCTTTGCCTTTACATGGTGAAGGCAACCATTCAGGGCACAAAGACTCTCATAACCGAGAGAGTTAATGTTTACGAGAAGATTTCCAACCAACAACCCTAACCAGGAGAGGCCGGAGTTAACGCTTTCGGCCCTTTCTACCACTCCGTCATGGAGAGAAAGGAGAAAAGAATATGTTTAGACAACAAATGCAAGCGGTTTACCTTAATGACTATTCTCATTACTGCGATGTCGAGAGAATGTTCTTGGAGGTGCGGGAAAATTACGATAAGGGAAGCCTCGTCGTAATGGTCAAAAGGTTATGGCGCAAAGGTGCGATCAGCGACAAAGAACGGCAGTATCTTTGTCAGCGGATCACGGATGAAGACTGATTTAAAACGTATACGGGGCTGCGGACGTGTAACATCTGCCCGACCGCTTAAATGAATATTTGAAGTTAAACAAGGATCGGCAAGGAGGTGATACGAATGGGTTTTGCGTTTATGACTGGTAATTGCTGGACCTGCGGCACGCTCTTTAGATTCAATCCCGTAAAAGTGCCGTCCATCAGAGATTCTGGCGGAGTCAAACAGGCAATCTGTGGAAACTGCGTCAGGTTAGCGAACAAGATGCGGATGGACAAAGGCATGGAGCCTTTTCTGGTTCCTGCTGATGCTTTTGAAGCCTGCGATGAAAACGAGCTTCAATTTTGAGGAGGTGAACCAATGCCAATCAAAGCAATGGGAAAGGCGCTCAATGAAGCAGGTGATGAATGGAGTGTTGAATGTCCCGGATGTGGAAAAGGGATGGAATTCTCTGGCTTTTTCGATCCGGAGGATCCATACACCTGCGATTGCGGTACGGAATTTCAAATTACGCGTATCTGGCTCAACGACCGGGCTGTGACATGAAGTCTCAGAATTTGAGCGGGCTATAAGCCTATGATTTTAATAGGTTATAGCCTATGGTGAGTCTGTTCACCATTCCTCATATCACCAGTTCAGGACTGGCAACGGACCTGGGCGGGAGCAGGTGATAAAAGTACCCAAATTTCGGTAGTCACAACTGGAAAGGGGCAAGGGGAAGGTTGGCATGGGTAACGCAAGCGAACTTCTGATAAACTCCGTCATTGAGAAAAGGCTAAAGTGGCTGATAAGCCTTAACCAAAATGGTGCATGGGTGGTCATGATGTTCTCGGTTCATCATGACAACAGATCATATTCCCATCGGAGGATAGGAAGGCCCTAAACCAATCGTATCTCAATTCTGGGGAACATGGAAACCCTGTTGGACTGTTTCGATTTACATTGAAACTCAACAACGTGCAAACGTTGCCAATGTCCAGCAGGAATGGGACTGGGGAAAAAGCGAAGGCCATTCTGTAATGGAGTGGATAAGGTCTTCTGACCTAACTCGAAAGAGTGCAGACGTCCCCTATATGGGTAGCATGAAAATCTAACCTTAAAGGAGGTAACGCAATTATGATTAACGGATTAGAGGCAGAAATGCAAAAATGTGATCGTGTCCTTTCTGAATGGACTTCCATTGATTGGAAGAAAGTGGAAAGGAAAGTAACAAACCTGAAACGGAGGATTTTCAAAGCAACTGAACGAGGTGATTTGAAACAGGTCGCAAACCTGCAAAAACTTGCCTCAAGGTCTTTTGCTGTAAAAGTGCTGGCGATAAAACGAGCTACACAAATCAATAATGGTCGGAAAACCGCTGGTGTTGATGGTAAGATTATAGACGATCATGCAGGTAGGGTGAAAATAGCCAATGAGGAAATTGATCTCAATAGCTACAATCCTCCCCCTGTAAATAGAGTCTATATCTTAAAGAAACCTAAGAAGTCAAAAAGGGCGCTAAGAAGGTTGTCAAGAAAGAAACTTTCTAACGAACCCAAAAGACCATTAGGAATCCCCACCATCAAAGACAGGATAATTCAAGGAATTGGAAAGACTGCCCTTGAACCAGAATACGAAGCCAAATTCGAGAATAACTCTTTTGGCTTCCGCCCTGGTAGATGCGCCCAAGATGCCATCGAAGAAACCTTCAACGCATTAAATAATGGTGTTGCAGGTGGAAATGAATGGATACTGGATGCAGATATTTCAAAGGCATTTGACACAATCAACCATGAATTTATTCTGAACCAGTTGGGAAACTTCCCTGCTAAAGACTTGATTTCCAGATGGTTAAAGGCAGGCTTTGTGGAATTTGGAGAAATCCATGAAACCACAATAGGAACTCCTCAAGGTGGAGTAATAAGTCCTCTTTTGGCAAACATTGCATTAGATGGACTTCAGAAACATCTTGGAAAAGGATACCGATACGCCCGTTATGCTGATGACTTTGTCATTATGGCAAAAACCAGGCAAGCCATTGAAGAAGTTAAGCCAATGGTAGAACAGTGGCTCCTTGAGCGTGGACTGAAACTGAATGATGAGAAAACCAGAATTATACATCGAGAAGAGGGATTCAACTTTTTAGGATTCCATATCAGAATGTATAAAAATGGAAAACTCATCATCAAACCTCAAAAGGAAAAGGTTAAGGGACTTTTGGACAAAATCAGAACTTGGCTTGATGAAAATAAACAAGTCAAAACTGAAGCAGTCATTAAGAAACTTAATTCAATCCTCAGAGGGTGGGCCAATTACTATCACTTTGTATGTAGTAAGGAAACATTTTCTAAAATCCAACATAAAGTTCATTGGATATTATGGAGATGGGCCAAAAGAAGGCATCCGAATAAATCCAAATACTGGATTCTCAATAATTATTATGAGAGGTCTGGTAAAGGAAGTTTGATGGTCTTCAAAAAGCTATATCGAATCGATAAGATTCCTATAGTCCGCCACATCAAAGTGAAAGGTAATGCCAGTCCTGATGACCCAAAATTATTAGAATATTGGGAAAACAGGGGTAAAAGGCTCGGTAAAGACCAATTTGCAAGAGGTAGCACACGCTACTTATTAGCAAGAAACCAGAATTGGAAGTGTTACTTGTGTGGCAATTGGCTTATGAATGGTGAAGAAGTCGATACCAATCACATTATACCCGTTAGTGAGGGTGGAAGTGATCACATATCGAACAAAATCATCTACCATGAGTCATGTCACTATCAATGGCACTCGAACAGGGAAAAGAACAAGTTGCGTGCCGCTTGAGCCGTGTGAAGGGAAACTTTCAAGCAGGGTTCTGAGGGGAGGGGGGATGGTGACATCCTTCCCTTACCCGACAATATTTTTGACCCGGTTGCCATCCTTTTTATCCCCGTGGGAAGTATTACCCAAATAGTTAGTTTCGTTGGGTCAACCTGAAAAGGCTATGAATTGGGGCAAGAAGTCGAAATATCTTCGACTAAACTCATTCATGGCCTATTTTTTTATCCTGGTTTCAAGCCATGAAATTTCAAAGGAGGTGTTTAAGAAGTGAGAGAAGATTTACTGAAAAGCAGATATTTTTTAAAAGATGGAGATGGTGTTCCCATTGAAAACTGGGAGGGCCTTTGCCGTCGAGTTGCTGGCTTTATTGCCGGCAATCAAGATGAGGAGAAGGAGTTTTTTGAAGTTCTTTTCGACTGCCTTTTCCTCCCTAACACGCCTACCCTGGTCAATGCCGGTAAGACTGAGATGTCTCTTTCTGCCTGTTTTGTCCTGCCGGTAGGTGACTCTATGGAGGAAATCTTTGGGGCGGTCAACCAGGCGGCCCTGGTCCAAAAGTCTGGAGGTGGAACGGGATTTAGCTTTTCCCGGCTCCGGCCTTCCGGAGATGTGGTGGGTTCAACGAAGGGCATTGCATCCGGCCCCTGTTCGTTTATAAGGGTCTTCGATACGGCGACGGATGTTTTGAAGCAGGGAGGGACCCGCCGTGGAGCAAACATGGGTATCCTCCGCGTCGATCATCCTGACATCCTGGAGTTTATTTCTTTGAAGAAAGAGGAAGGAAGGCTTCCGAATTTTAACCTCTCTGTAGGGATTACGGATGAGTTTATGAAGGCTCTTAGGGCCAACGGGGATTTTAATCTTCGCTTTTCCGGGAAGGTAAGAAAAACCCTCAAGGCAAAAGAGATCTGGGATGCGATTGTTGACGGTGCATGGCGAAATGGCGAGCCTGGGGTGATCTTTCTCGATGTGATAAACAGACTGAATCCCACACCCCATCTTGGTGAGTTTGAAGCGACGAATCCTTGCGGCGAAACCCCTCTTCTTCCCTATGAAGCCTGCGTGCTTGGCTCCATAAATCTCTCAAAGATGGTAAAAAATGGGGCTATCGATTGGAAAGGTCTTGAAAGGGTGACAAGGGTTGCCGTTAGGTTTCTCGACAACATTATTGACATTCAGCGCTACCCGCTTCCTGAAATAGAGACAGCACACAAAGGCAACCGTAAGATCGGTCTTGGTGTGATGGGTTGGGGTGACGTGCTGATAAAGCTTGGCATTCTCTACAATTCAGGGGAGGCGCTTCTTCTTGCGGAGAGGGTCATGGGTTTTATAACCGAGACCAGCGTGAATGAGTCGTCTCTGCTTGCTGAGTTGAAGGGAGTATTTCCGAACTGGGAAGGTTCCCTGTGGCAGAGAAATGGGTTCAGGGTGAGGAATGCGACCACCACGACCATTGCTCCTACAGGAAGCATATCGATAATAGCGGGTTGTTCTTCAGGAATAGAACCTGTCTTTGACTTTGTTACGGTTCAAAAGAGGCCATTGGGTGAACACAAGGTTGTGCATCCTCTTTATGAGGAGTGGGTCTCCCAGAATGGCGATAAAGACCTGCCTCCACACTTTATGACCGCGAAGGAGGTATCTTCTGAGTGTCACATAAAGATGCAGGCGGCGTTTCAGAGGCACACACACAATGCGGTATCAAAGACAGTCAATTTATCCAATGGTTCGAATTGGGAAAACGTCGAGAGGACCTTTCTTCTCGCTTATGAGCTTGGTTGCAAGGGAGTCACCGTTTACCGGGACGCTTCTCGGAGCGAACAGGTGATCTCTTCTGCAAGTTCTGAGTCGTCAAGACCTGACCACGGGTCAAAGGATATTATCCCTTCCGTCCTTGAGGCGAAACGGGTGTGCGTCGAGACCCCGGAAGGAAAGGTCTATTTCAATATCAGCTTTTTGGACGGAAAGCCGAAGGAGATATTCATCACCACTCCTGCTGATTCCAAGCATCAGGAAGTCTATGAGTCATTTGCCAGGGTTTTCTCAGTGGCATTAAGAAATAATGTTCCACTCCCCAAACTCACTTCTCAGCTTGAAAAAGCGAACACGAAGTATGGGTCTGTCGTGAGTGTTCCTTATGCGCTTGTTCGGGCGTTTCGGTTCCTCGGTGTCAACGGAGGGGTGAAGTGTCCGGACTGTGGCAAAGAGTTAATCCCCGAAGAAGGCTGCCTCAAATGCCACTCCTGCGGTTTTACCAAATGCTGAACCCTGTTTAATCCACTGATCAAGTCCGTTTAGAGAAAGTTGGGACGTGTATCGTATTGGACGGGATGTATTTTATCGCCCCCGTCCGGACATGGAGGAGAATATGCGGCTTCACAATGTGGCCGCAAATATCAGGTCTCCCTTATAGGAGGTGCAAAATGCCGCTTATCATAAAGGCGTTAGGTGGAGGAAAGATTGGGATTTACGACACGGACAAAGACGCTAAAACTGGTAGATGGTGTCAAGCTCCATTGATTCCTGACCGCTGTTATAGGTGCTTCGACCCTAAGACTTTAGCCCATTATGAGGCCGAAGGATACAGGGAAGAAGTTGATGAAAAAGGGCGGACTTGGAGATATGGGACTTGTCACCGATGCCGTAGAAAGGAGGTGTGAGGTATGGGAAAGATTTCGTGGGACAAGGGTAAGACGCAGTTTCTTGGTCGGAATGGGTATTTTGGCTGCACGGGTTTCGAGTTCGAGAGGCTTCGTTTCCCCAAAGGTGACCAAAAGGAACAACTTGGTTTCCTCGGGGATGTGGTCAGGGTTTACCCGGTGACGACCAAGGAGGAAAGAGGACGTTGCTTCATCGAGATTCCGACGCTGTGGGCTGTTTCATTTTCGAAGGCTTTGCGTGCTGAGACCGGGCCGAAGTCGGAAAAGGAGGAGTCTACATGAGTACAACAGACGTAGGATGGATACTTAGTGGAATGGGGATTTTGGGGGCAATCTTGAATCTGAAAAAGAAAAGGTTGTCCTTCCTCGTTTGGGGTGTCGCCAATGCTGGATGGCTTACATTAGCGCTGTGCGTTCCGGAGATGAAAGCTCAAATTCCCCTATGGATCACGTTCATCATTCTGAACATTTGGGGCTATTTTGAGTGGCGAAAGTGATTAATCGACAGTGGTTTTTACCGGACGAAAGTTGGAAGGAGGTGAAACATGAAGAGAGGTAGATGGTATTTCCGTTTTGAGGGACATACGTATGGGCCAGTTGGTTCGATGACCCAAAGCGAGTTCCTCAAATACTTGCGAGACCAATGGGGTAAGTGTGTCCCTTATTGGTTGGAAATCTAAAGAAAAGGAGGTCTTTTTATGGGCAACTGGAAATTGTGGATTGAGAAGTTAGCTGAGAGGATTTCAAGGGACATTTTCAATTCCGGTGATGATCCCCTGGATAGTGATGAGGCTGAGCGGATCGGAAGGCTCCTTGCTCTTGAACTTGATTTTCGGCAAGGCAATCTCAACAGCGAGCAGTACGAAGAAAACCTTTTAAGAATCGAAAGGAGGTAGGAAGAATGTCGATAAGAGCACATCGGGTAGAAGAGATTAGGACAAGCGGGGAATCATTCAACCTCTGGCATGACGAAAAGATAATTAAATGGCTTGAGAAAAAAACATTCTTTTTCGAGTCATTGAATGAAGACTGTTGCGGGTTGACGGGGGTTGAAGTCGATGATCTTAAGGCAATGCTTTCGGAGATCGGCGGACAGATAAGTGAGTGGGCAAGGAAAGCGATTGAAGAAGACATAAAAATGGCCAAGTCCAAAGACGACTGGTATGTTCAATATCACTGCTATTGAAATTTTAGCAGTGTCACCATTACCCGGGGGAGCAGATTCTTTAGGGATCGCTTCCCTTTTTTTTATCAAAAACGGAGGTGAGAGGATGAATAAAAAGCAAAGATGGTATTACCACCTGAGGGGCCAGGTCTACGCTTATGGACCGACGAGTCCGATGACGAAGATGGAGTTATTGGAATTTCTCCGAAACGCCTGGGGAAATGGGCGTGTTCCATACGGAACACAGTATTGGAAGGCAGTGCCTTGGTGGTAAGTTAGCCGGATAAGCCTTAAGAAAAGCCAAAACGTTTTCAGAGGGGGGAGTGATCATAGAAGAAGGTCCTCTCCCTTTTTTATCAAAAACGGAGGTGATGACATGAATCTTTTTGGATTCAAATTTGATGCAGTGAGAGAGGCGAGGAGGCTGCTTCAAAGGAGACTGCTTGGGGGCGGTAATGAAGGGTTAGAGCTTTCAAGGCGGGAGGATGGATATTTCCCGATCACGTCTATTCATCGAGCAGACCTTGAAGATAGGGGGTTCGATGTTACGCAAGTGACAGATGAACAGATGGAAAGGCTTGCAGAAAAAATGGGAGAGGTTTACGTGGAGTCCGGTGCGTTTTGGAACCACATGGAGGACCTTTCGGAAGAGATGGGGATTCCATACGTCGGGGATCCTGAAGATTGGCCCAGGCGGAAAGTAATTTAAAGGGAATCACATAAAAAGGAGGTCAAAACAATGGCAAAGAAAACGATGATCACCTTTGGAACACCGTTGTTAAACGAATTCTGCTGTGAATGTGGCCGAAGTGTTAGGCCTGGTTCCGGATTGTTTGCCAACCGGATCCCCGATGGAAACAGCATAACCGTTAGGGCGGAGATGGGTCGTCCCTATCCCGAGGGAGATTTTGTCTGTTGCGAATGCGACGGAGTGACCAGTGACGATTGGGAGGAAAAACTTAACTAGGAGGTGACGTGATGGAATTTCAATACCAGGAGGTTTTCGATCTGCCGTATTACACGGAGCCCGGTGTGTTCTACGAAACGAGAATGCGAAAGGCTATGCGGGTCAGAGAACTAAGGCGCTATGCTTGTGAGGCGTTTGGCAAGGGAGACAAGGAGCTGACGGTCCAGGATCTGAAGCTCGCCTTCCTTCACAGGTTCCCGTTCATCATTTTGATCGACGGGAATAACCATGAAGTGACGGTGAAAAAGTATGCCGGCAACTGGATATTGTCATGCGATTGCAAGGCATGGATATTCAACGTGCGACACGAGCGCAACGGAAGAAAGTGCAAACATACCGAGCATATGGAAAAAATTCTCGGAGAAGGGAGGTAATTTTAATGACCGAAGTGAGGCTTGTTCTGACCGTATCAGGTGGCCTGATTCAGGGGG
>VGRU01000075.1 GCA_016875255.1 Deltaproteobacteria bacterium | reverse complement strand
ATGTGCTCGATCGCTTCGCTCTCTCCGCCTCCCTCCGGTCGCCGAACCTGATTCCCCTCCTCACGTCGGGGAAAGGTTCTCATCCTCTTTACCGCAGACTTCAATAAATTGGCTGGGGTGGGAGGATGTGCTCGATCGCTTCGCTCTCTCCGCCTCCCTCCGGTCGCCGAACCTGATTCCCCTCCTCACGTCGGGGAAAGGTTCTCATCCTCTTTACCGCAGACTTCAATAAATTGGCTGGGGTGGGAGGATTCGAACCTCCGAATCCAGGTTCCAAAGACCTGTGTCTTACCGCTTGACGACACCCCAATCTTTAAACATAAATCCGAATATCGAAATTCCTTCCTACAAAAGGAAACCAGGTAACCAGGCAATCAGGATGCAGAACATCAGGGAATCAGGATATCTGTGAAAACAAAAAAGAGAAAATTATTTAACCTGATATACTAATGTCCTGATATCCATAACCTGATATCCTGATAATCTGATAACTTTTGAACTTGCTTCGGATTTCGATATTATTTTAGGGGATGCTATGGGCCTGAAAAATCCTCCACCCTCTTCCCCTGACCCTCCTCTTCAACTGGTGGTATGCCTCCGTTGCCTTTTCCTCTCCCGGGAAGATGCCAAATACGGTTGGGCCACTTCCCGTCATCATAGCTCCCATTGCCCCCGCCGAGGTAAGCATTCTTTTTATGGTAAGGATATCTGAATATTCACTCGAAACCACATCCTCCAGATCGTTCCGAAGAAGGCTGACAACGCCCACTGGCGTTTTTAATAACTCACGAAGATTAAAATGATATTTCGTTTTTGTCAACCCTTCGGCTCCCCAGCTTGAAGGCTGGGAGTTGCTCAGGGTTGACCCTGAGCGGCACTTCGCTACCCCACCTTCAAATGCGGGTTTTGTCTTCGACCCAAGCTCAGACCGAGGTTGCCCCGTCGAACGGGTCAACATGAAATTCTGGTAAGCCCAGCGGGTCGAAACCTCAAAATTCGGATTGATCAGGACATACCATAAGGCAGGTAGTTCAATTTTTCTCAATCTTTCTCCGATTCCTGAACCGATCGCAGGTCCCCCAAATAAGAAGAAAGGGACATCTGCTCCAATTTCCGCCCCCACCTCCATCAACTCTTTTTTGGTCAGGTTTATTTTCAGGAGTCGGTTTAATGCCGCAAGGGCTGTGGCCGCATTACTGCTTCCACCTCCAAGGCCTGCCCCAAGGGGAATCCTCTTTTCGATCTCAACATCAACCCCCCCACCGTAGTCTGATCTCTCCAATAGGGACCTGACTGCCTGATAGACCAGATTCCTTTTTCCGGTCGGAAGGCCTGGATGGTCTGTCGTAATCCGGACCCCTCTCCTTTGCCTCAGGGAGAAATGGAGCGTATCGTGAAGGCTGATCTTCTGGAAGATGGTCCTGATCTCATGGTATCCATCCTCCCTTTTTTTAAGTATCTCCAGCCTCAGATTAACCTTCGCAGGAGACTCTAAATGTAGGGTATCCGTCATTTGATTCATTAAACTCCCCAAAATTAGGTAATCATTCAGTCAATGAAACTTCTAACAAACTCTAAAAATGGGAATTGGGTTAAGGCAAGGAAGCCGGTTTGGGTTAGGTCAAGGGGTTAAGGCTTTTATTTGTAGACGAAATACTTGACCCATTCACCAAACTGGCATCTTAACCCTAACCCACTGACCAATGACTTCTATTTTGACGGGGGAAGAATTTTAATCTCTATGGGACCTACCCGGATTTCGATCCTCTTCGTCTCGTCATCCTGGGGCAAAATGTAGATGACACTGCTCCACCCTTCTTTGATAAAGGTCAGCATCACATTGTGAAGTTCGAAATTGCTCACCAACCGCCATTGATGATTCGGCATCTGCTCCTTAAAGAAATTGGCCAGCTTCTCCATCTCCCCTTTTCCTTCATAGACAAGAAGCCCGGTCCGGGTTGCCTTGGTTTCATAGACAAAGGACTCTTTTCTGTTGAGAGTCATCCCTGCCGGCAATGGAATATCTTCAAACCGGTAGGATGTGGCGATTGGCGGTTTCTTCTCCGGGTCTCTCTCCCGAACGGTCCGAAAAGAGAAGAGGTCCCCGCACCCATAGGCTCCAACAATAAGAAAAAGAATCATTCCTCCCCAGATTAAACTCCTCCATTTTTTCAACATCTCACGCCTCCTTCAATATTTTTGTTTATCATAGGAGACGCCATCTTTTTTTTCAAGTGGTTTGTTTAATCGTGACCCGGTGGGTTTCACTTTTCCTGAGGGCCTCCTGAGTTATGCAATTTTTAGCCATCGAATTAAAAAAATGGCAAAAAATCTCTCATTTTAACCGTTCTATTTTGTTGAGTTCTGCAATTATCCTTTAAATACGGGGGGTTGTAACTTCCAACAGGTTTGGTATCAAAATTGCTCTATACTTTATATTTCTCCATCTCTTTTATTCGAATTGGTGATTAAAATGGACATGGCCCTGCTTAACCGTTTAAAGGACATCGCCATCAGCGATTCGGGTTTTATTTTTGACCCTTATTCCGGAGGGACATTCAATACCAATGAGACCGGAAGGTTCATCCTTCGACTTCTCAAAGAGGGGAATGGGATGGAAATCATTCAGTCCGAGATCGGGAGACATTTCATCATGAGCGGGGAAGATTTAAAAAGTGATATTTATGAGTTTATTAATCTCTTAAAGGAAGCCCAGTTACTGCCCAAAAATTTTAAATTTTAAAGAACGATAAAACCATTCCCATTTTCACATTTGGATAAGTAATGGACCGATTTGAGTGGACCATTGGTGTAACAGGCCTCAATGCCACGGATAATCCCGGCCCTGGCATTTCGGTCATCCGTTCCCTCCGGGCGCACCCCGGGTTTAATGGAAAGATCATCGGCCTGGCTTACCATTACCTGGATCCGGGGTTATATGCATCAGACCTCATTGATTCAGCTTATCTCATCCCCCTGCCCTCTGAAGGGGTTCAATCACTCCGGCAACGCCTCGAATATATTAAAACTGTGACCGATCTTTCAATGCTGATCCCAACCCTCGACTCTGAAATGTCGGGTTTTATCTCCCTGGAGTCAGAATTGAGAGAAATCGGAATCCGTATGTTTTTACCAACGCAACAGCAATACGACATACGTTCCAAGATCCGCCTTGGAGAGATATGCGAGAAGACAGGTTTCGATTATCCCCAGACCAGGATCGTCTCCGATATCGAATCCCTCTTTCAGGTTTCAGCGGAGATCTCGTTCCCCTATATGTTGAAGGGGATCTTTTACGGCGCCTCTCTTGTCAAAACCATGGATGAAGCATCCATGGCCTTTCACCGCACCGTGGCCCAGTGGGGACTGCCTGTCATCATCCAGGAATTTTTAATCGGAGAGGAATATGATGTCCTGGCCGTCGGAGATGGAAAGGGCGAGATCGTGGGCGGGCTGTCCATGAAAAAAACTTCCTTAACGGACAAGGGAAAGGGGTGGGCGGGAGTCGTCGTCAATAATCCGAAGTTTCTAACAATGGCAGAAACGTTCTGTCAGGTCACGAAGTGGCGAGGTCCTTTTGAGATGGAGATATTGAAAACAAAGGATGAACGATACTTCCTGATTGAGATTAATCCCCGCTTTCCAGCCTGGACCTATCTCTGCGTGGGGGCTGATCAAAATCTACCGGTTGCCGTCGCCCAGCTGGCCATGGGAGTGAAACCACAATCTCTGCCCGAGTCCAAAGCGGGAACCATGTTTGTTCGCATCTCCCTTGAACAGGTCGTAAAGATCGACCGGCTTGAAGAAATCATCTCAAAAGGAGAAATACATTACAGATAATTTCACCCTATTAGAAAGAATGCCCGTCTATGTGACCAGGACCCATTCGGCGGGGCAAATGCAGAATCCGGAGACCCCTCATGGATCAACCTAAAACACCCTATGAAAAACCCATTCTGGTAAAATATCAGAATGGATGGTCCGATAAGTTCGGAAGGCTGCAGGCCATAACGCCGATGACCCATATCGACGGACAGCCGGTTCAGGATCTGGTTGAAAAATACGGTTCTCCTCTCTTCGTCTTTTCCGAAAGGACAATGGTCAGTAAATGCCGCGAGCTGAAGGAGTTGCTGGCCCTTCGTTATCCGAAATTTCAATTGGCCTGGTCCTATAAAACCAATTACCTGAACGCCGTCTGTAAGGTTTTCGACAGAGAGGGCTCCTGGGCCGAGGTCGTCTCGGAGTTCGAATTTGAGAAGGCATTGCGGCTTGGCATTCCCTTCAGCCGGATCATACTAAACGGGCCTTGCAAAACCGAGTCTGTCATTGAGAAAGCATTGAAGGGAGGGGCCCGTATCCACATCGATCATTTCGATGAGCTCTCCCTGCTGGAAAAAGTGGCGGATCGACTGGAAATTAGGCCGGAGGTGGGAATCCGTGTCAATTTCTCTCTCAGCTCCATTCCGAACTGGGACCGCTTCGGATTCAATTTTGAAAACGGCCAGGCCCTGTCAGCGGTGAAACGGCTTGTGGTCGGAAAAAGGTTGACCCTTTCCGGTCTCCACTGTCATATCGGCACCTTTGTCCTGGATCCAAGCGCCTATCGGGAAGCGACGGCCAAAATCGCCCTTTTTGCAAAACAGCTCCATGATGAGATGGGATTATCCATAAAATGGATCGACCTGGGCGGAGGCTTTGCCTCCACCAATACCCTCCATTCCCAGTACCTTCCGGGAAACCAGGTCACCCCTTCCTTCAGCCAGTATGTGGAAGCCATTACAGAGGGGCTGGAAAACCTCAACGGCTCATCGTCAGAGTTTCCTCTCCTTTTCCTTGAAACAGGAAGGGCCTTGATTGACGAGGCAGGATATCTCATCACGACGGTCCAAGCGAATAAACGGCTTTCAGACGGACGAAGGGCAGTGGTGGTCGACACGGGTATCCATCACCTCATCACTTCGCTCTGGTACCGGCATGAGATTGTCCCTGCGCAGGAATTCGGCGGGACCTTCGAACCCACTGCCATCTTTGGCCCTCTCTGCATGAACCTCGATGTGATCCGGGCCAATATTCTCTACCCTCCCCTGAAAACGGGAGACCGCCTCGTCATCAAAACAGTCGGCGCCTATAATGTGACGCAGTGGATGCAGTTCATCACCCTGAGGCCCAATGTGGTCATGATCTCCCGCAATGGCCAGTGCGATATCATCCGCCATCAGGAAACGCTGGATCACCTTACGGCTCTCGAAGAGGTTCCTCCTTGGATTTAAGTCAACCCACTCGCTTGAGGAGGCAGGAGAGAGGACTCGAAGTTCTCGATTCCTTTCTCCTCAGCTATTCCCAGATCTTCTTCTCCAGGGACCGTTGGGTCGGCGCAGCGATGTTCGCCGCCACCGCTTTTCACCCGGTCCTCTTCATCGGAGGTGGAATCGCTGTTCTGCTGACCAATCTCTTTGCCCGTCTGCTCCATCTGAGCGCCGAGGAGATCAGGCTCGGGATGTATGGGTATAACGGGCTTCTTGTGGGGCTGGCCCTCTTCTACTTTTTCAAGGCCAATCTTTTCCTCTTCGTCGTCTTTCTTCTGGCACTCTTTGCCACTGTCCTGATAACGGCCGCGCTTCGTGCTTCTTTAGGCTACTACCTCAACCTCCCTGTCCTGACGCTTCCTTTTCTTCTGATCATCTTTCCGGTTCTTGCCGCTTCCCCAAACATTCAAGGGATGTCCTCCACCCTTAAAGAGGTCATACCTTCCGTTTTTCAATTTTCATTCCCTGAAATCGTCACAGGATATCTGAAATCGCTCGGGGCCATCCTTTTCATGCCCGATGTGACAGCGGGGATCATCCTCTTTATCGCTCTCCTCCTCTTCAGCCGGATCGCCACGCTCCTTTCCCTTATCGGATATGCCATCGCTCTCTTTTGGTTCGGCTGGATGTTCAATTTTCCCCAGGAGCATCTCTATGCCTCAGTGGGCTTCAACTTCATTCTCATCTCCATTGCCATGGGAGGAATCTGGTTTGTCCCTCAAAAATCGTCTTTTCTCCTTGCCATATCTTCTGTTCTTTTATGCGCTGTTCTCTGGGCGGGAAGCGGTCGGCTCCTTTCCTCCTTTGGCCTTCCGGTTCTCATCCTCCCCTTTAACCTCACCCTCCTGACGTTTCTTTTTGGGATGCGTCAAAGAACACTGGACGCCCGCCCCAAATCGGTTGTCGACTTTGAATCCTCGGGGCCGGAATCAAACCTCATCCATTATCAAACCCGGATCATGAGGTTTGGATCTCACATGGATTATCCGATCAGCCTCCCATTTCTTGGAATGTGGACCTGCACACAGGGTTCCCCAGGTCCTTTTACCCATCAGGCCTATTGGGAGCACGGCCTCGATTTTGAAGTCAGGGATTCTTCCGGAAAATCCCATAAGAATGAAGGTCATGAGGTTTCCGATTATTTCTGTTACAAACTTCCTGTCCTTGCCTGTGCCGATGGGCAGATCGTCAAGGTTGTCCATCACATTTCGGACAATCCTACTGGAGAACCCCATTCGAAAGAGAATTGGGGAAATCTGGTCATGGTTAAACATGGTCCTTTCCTCTTCTCCCTGGTGGGCCATCTTGCCGCAGGCCCTCAAAAGTTCAGGGAGGGCGATTTCGTCAGGAGGGGGGACGTCATCGGTTTCTGTGGAAATTCAGGACGTTCTTCCATTCCGCACCTCCACTTCCAGCTTCAGAACACTTCCCGTGTCGGTTCGTCTACCATCCATAGCGAATTTCACGAAGTGGTCCTCGAAGGAGGAACCCCCCTCCTCCACAGCGCCTATGTGCCTAAAGAGGGCGACCGGGTCCGTAATGTTCGAAAAGATCAGGAGATCGCCGACCGGTTCGCCTTTCCCATCGGCCAGAAAATCTCATTGACCTGCCGTTCCGGAGACAGGCATTGGAATGAGGAGATCGAATCAACCATCGATCTCTACGGGAATCTTAAACTCATCTCCCTGACCAGAAAGGCCCTGCTCCATTTTGATTATAAGAACAGCGTGTTCACCCTTTTCGATTTTGAGGGAGGTTGCGATTCGGCCCTTTTCATCCTCTATGCATCCGCACCCCGTGTGCCTTATGAATCTGCCGAAAATCTCTCCTTTTATGATATGCTTTCCCTCAGACATTTTCTTCCCACAGGAAAGAGGATTCTTTCCGATTTGATGGCCCCGTTCTTCAACCGAAAGGGCCTGAAGATGGACTATTGCTGTGAGCTTAAGGGATGCGACTTCATCGTTTCCGGAAGGTCCTCCGGCCAAAACCCATCTTACTATCCACTGGTTGAAGCAAAAGCAATCTTTCGTGAGGGGAAAGGGTGGGTCGGAGGTCATCTCGTTTGGAACAAAAAGAAAATCGAAGTGATCAGGCTTGAAAATATAGACACAGTTAAATGAATCAGGAGGCGGTCCATGAAGAAAAGAAAGATGTTTGCATTGGTGATGTTTCTCACCCTTTTCCCCCTTTTCTCTCATGCTTCAAGGGAATCGGTTTCCCAGATTTACCAGCGATCTTATGAAGAAGAGGGAAGAGGAAACTACACGGACGCCATCTTCGTTCTGATGCAGGCAGAGCGTCTCGAGGAGAAGAGTTATCTCTTCCATCTGCGGTTGGGATGGCTCAACTACCTTGCCAAAAAGTTCCCCGATTCGGCCAATGCCTACCAGAGGGCCGTAAGGCTCAACAAGGATTCGATCGAGGCAAGGCTGGGGCTCATGCTTCCGTTCATGGCTCAGGGAAGATGGGCCGAGGCTGAAAAGGTGGGCAAGGAGATCCTTCTTCTGGACAGGGCGTCCTACCTGGCCAACAGCCGATTGGCTTACATCTATTACAATATGAAATCGTTCAAAGAGGCGGAAACCTACTATCGAAAGATCTTACAGAGCTATCCCGGTGATGTCGAGATGCAGGCAGGACTGGCATGGTCGCTGCTCAAACAGGAAAAAAAGGAAGAGGCGGAAAAGATCTTTTTGGAGATTTTGAAGATTGCGCCAAACCATGTGACTGCCAACGTCGGAATAAAAATGATCAAAGAGAAATAAGATGTCTTGCCGTTTGGAGCGATGGCTCCTCTTCCTCCTTCTAATGTTGACGGGCTGTGCGCCATTGAAAACGCATGTCGACTATGAGCGCGGCCTGATGGCCTTTCAAAGAGGCCTCTACAGTGAGGCTGAAGTCCACCTTCAATCCGCACTCCAACAGAGGCCTACGGATGAAAAGTCGCTCTCCCTACAAGGTTGGGTCTTTTTCAAGACAGGTCTGATGGAGGAAGCGGAAAAATATTTTGAGAGCGCCAACCGTATCAACCCCGGAAACATCGGCACCCTTGAAGGCCTCGCCTGGATTTATTATGCGAAAGGGTTGAATGAAGCCTCTCAAGATAAATTCAGACGAATGATCGACTATGCGGAAAAACATTTTGGGGATCCTTACTGGTCTGAATATCCTTTTGCGGACAGGCAATATATCCATTCAGTCCATTCAAATGCGAGTTACGGTCTGGGGTTGATTGCCAAAAGGATGGAACGACTGGAACAGGCCCGTAAATACCTGGAGGCGGCGATCAACCAGCCCAATCAATTTATTGACCCCGAAGAGATGCGGTCCCATCTGGCGGAAACCCTCTTCGGCCTCAAAGAATACAGGCTCGCCTTGCCGCATTATCAGAAACTGCTTTATGGAAAAGAGGCGGGATTATCTCTTCTCAATCGGTATGCCTGGTGTCTCTATCAGACGGGAAAAGCGGAAGAGGCAAAAGCCGTTTTCTTAAGAGCGAAGAGCCTTCTTTCTTCGGACGTGGAACGATACCGGGGATCGTCAACTGTCCAGAATATGACTGAAAAATTGATTGCCAGGAGAATGGCTGAAACCTACTACGGGTTGGCGCTCATCCATGCAAAAGAGGGGAACGTTCATGAGGGAATGAAAGAGCTTTCCTTCGCCTTAAGCCTCTCTCCCTTTTTTCACGCTCCGGATGAACTCTTAAAAGTGTTCGGAACCATCCCTCAATCACTGGAGAAATGAGAAACAGGTTTCATTGCTTCTGAGCGATTAGAAGGGGGCTGAAGCCCCCCTCTAAGGCGGGATTTATGCTGTCTCCACGCTCTTCACTTCCGGGACCTGCTGTTTCAGGACCCTCTCCACACCCATCTTCAGGGTCATCTGGGACATCGGGCATCCTCCGCAGGCGCCTGTCAGCCTTACCTTGACCACCCCATCAACCACATCGACCAATTCAATATCTCCCCCATCCGCCTGCAGGGCGGGGCGAATCTTTTCCAATGCCTTTTCCACGCTCTCCTTCATCTCTTCTCACCTCCTCCAGTTTTATGTTATCTTATTTTTTTGACATGCTTTTCTTTTGATTAATCATAACACAAAAATGAGAAATGTCGAAAAAATAAAGGCCTACCCTGGGCAGGAAGGCCTTTTATGAACGGATGCTCTAACCTTAAAAAATCTCTTTCTTTCTTTACTTCTCCTCCTTTTCGATCTCTTCCAATTTCGTCCGGATATATTTCTTTAGGGCATCAGGCCTTTCGCAAAACAACACATCTCCCTCGCAGATCGTGCTGCTGCTATCGATGTCGCAATAGCCGATCCCTTTTCCCATACCCAGGCCTCCCGGTCTTCTGAAAAGGGGACATAGTTTCTCCTCTACCATCCTGTGCCTCCCTCTCTCCTTTTCTCCTCGAGCAAACATTTTCTCAGCAGGTCGACCTTTTTGCAGGATTGAATATCCCCCCTGCAAATGATCCAGTCGTGGTCAAGGTCGCAATATCCTCTAAAACTGCTCCCCTTTGGATTTCCATATTCACGATAAAAGGAACATTTTTTTAAAACCGACATCCTCTTCACCTTCTGCCTTGAAATGGGGACCTAATAAAAAGGCCCGTGTTAAATGAAGCCACGGGCCCTCAACATTGGTTTCGGTCTGGCGGTAAACAGGTCCATCATGACGTTCAACAGGCCTGTCCGCCCTACGTTCAATGTTTCGGCAACCCGGCGATCCCAGGAATTTGCATCAGCAAATTCACTTAAGATTACCCTTAGCTCTTAGCTAAAGGTAAGAAACCAATTTTCGGTTTCTTTTGGGACCCGTAGCTTTCCCCGCCTGCTCCATCTCTGTAACAGGGGGCCCTCCCGACCAATCATGATCGGGACGGACGTCCCACGATTACTCGTGGTTTGGCTTTATCGACAATATTTATTTTTTCCCTACCTATATACTCAGCAAATATAATGCCAATCAAGAATTATTAATTCAACCTATTGAATTTAAAGGTTTTTGTTAAAGCTAAAATATGACTGCAAGAGTAAATATTGACTTTTTATGGCCGCAAATTGAAAAAACTTACATGAAAAAAGGTTAACGGAAGACCCATTCCGGAATCGTGTATGTTTCTTCAGGTTTCAATTTTTTTGTAAATTTACCATAACCGTCTGCATCCAGGATAAGGTAATCGATCGGAGGTTCCCGGTCCCTGTCTACTGCGTAAGCGAATATCTTTCCATTTCCACTGATTCTCGCCACATGTCCACCCTCAAGAGTATGGAATCTCTCAACGACCTTTTCTGCCCCATCCACCCTCTGAATGACAATGGAGTAAGGATAAAGGTTCTTCAATTCCGGAACCGGCCACCCCTCTTGATTGATCTCCTCGCCGGTGGAAGCAGCGGGGATGACCAGAATCCCCAATATGAGGAAAAAAAAGAAGGGTTTGGGCTTAATCATTGATCATCGCCTATTGCCCATTGATAATTGAACATTGAGAATGGGGCATCACCCTTCTTCCAGATACTTCTCAGCAGCGAAGGCTGCGGTGGCTCCATCTCCCACGGAAGTTGAAATCTGACGCAGCAGTTTCTTCCTGCAATCCCCTGCCGCGAAGATGCCTTTGACCGAAGTTTCGCAATTCTCATTCGTGACCACATACCCGGATTCATCCATTTGAACCAGTTCTTTTAAAAAATGAGTCCTCGGCACAAGTCCGATGAAGAGAAAAGCGCCTTCGGTCTCCACCTCTTTTACGTCTCCTGTCTTCATATTCTTCACAACCGCAGAGCGAACCACACTATCTCCTTTGATTTCCTGGACCACAGAATTCCAGAGGAATTTTATTTTCGGATTGCTGAGCGCTCTCTCCTGATAGATCTTTGTCGCCCGCAGGGCGTCTCTGCGATGGATAATGGTCAGCTCGCTGACAAACTTCGTAAGGAAGAGGGCTTCCGTAAGCGCCGAGTCCCCACCCCCTACGACAATAATGCGGCTATCCTTGAAGAAGGCTCCATCACATGTCGCACAATAGGAAATCCCCCTGCCCTTAAACTTCTCTTCGCCAGGAACCCCTAACTTCCGGTATTCGGTGCCCGTGCAGATGATGAGAGACCTGCAGAAATATTCTCCCTCGTAGGTCTTTACTCTTTTCAGGTCTCTTTCGGGACCGATCTCGACCACCTCGTCACTGATGGCCTCCATCCCAAATCGCTTGGCCTGTTCCTCCATGAAGCGGCTCAACTCCTCGCCGCTAACCCCCTGCGGGAAACCCGGGTAGTTCTCAATCAATTCCGTGGTCGTCATCTGCCCTCCGAAGAGTCCGTTTTCAATCAAAAGGGTCCGAAGCCTTGCCCTCGAGGCATAAAGCCCTGCGGTCATGCCCGCCGGCCCCCCTCCGATAATGATCACATCATAAATTCTCGCCTGTTTTTCCTCCATCGAATTCTCCTTTTCAAAAAATTCACCCTATGTATAGTCGAACAAACCCTTCTTTGTCAACATTTCTCCCGCACCTTGACATGGAAGATTTGGGGAAGATAGATTATAAACAAAACATCTACAGAACAGGAGGGAACCAATGGAACGGACACTATCGATTGTCAAACCCGATGGGGTGAGTAAAAATCTGACCGGAGAGGTGATCAAGCGTTTTGAGGGACGGGGTTTGAAGGTGATCGGATTGAAGATGATCCGGATGGATAAGAAGGAAGCGGAGGGATTTTACGCAGTCCACCGGGGCAAACCTTTCTTTGAAAGCCTGACTGTCTTCATGTCTTCCGGGCCTGCTGTAGTCATGGTCCTCGAAGGGGACGGAGCCATCTCAAAAACGAGGGAATTAATGGGCGCCACCGATCCTAAAAAGGCTGAAGAAGGAACCCTGAGGCGTCAGTTTGCCTCCGATATCGAACATAATATTGTTCATGGATCGGACGCCCCTGAAACCGCCGCCTTTGAAATAGGATATTTCTTCAATGCCCTGGAGATGTTTTCATATTGAGACCCCCTCACCCTTCCCTCTCCCCCGAGAGGCTGTGTCGCAATTACTATTTTGTCACCCTGAATTTATTTCAGGGTCTCGCAATTGGTTGAATTAATTAGATCCTGAAACAAGTTCAGGATGACATTTTTATCAATTCCCTTATTGTGACACAGTCTCCGAGGGGAGAGAATAAAGGTGAGGGGAAATTTTTTATTGCTCGAGGGTGACAATCCTTCATGAAAGATTGCTTGGAAAAGGTCGACCTGAAAAATCTCAGCCCTTCCGAGCTGGAAAGTTTTACTGCTTCATTCGGAAAAGAGCGATACCGGTCCATCCAGATACTGAGATGGCTCTATCAGAGAGGCGTCCACTCCTTTGATGAGATGACCAACCTTTCCAAAAAATTCCGCCAGGCACTGGAGGGAGTCAGCTTCATCTCCAACCTCCATCCCCTTCTGGTGGAGGAGAGCAGGGATGGGACGAAAAAGTTTCTTTTTCAACTCGAGGATGGAAATCGAATTGAAAGTGTGCTCATCCCGGACAAAAAGCGCCTGACCCTCTGCATTTCCACACAGGTTGGATGTGCCATGGGATGCCGCTTCTGCCTCACCGGTAAAAAGGGGCTTAAAAGGAATCTTGCCACCGCTGAGATCGTAAATCAGATTCTCGCTGTGAGAGAAACCTTACCGGATAAAACATCCATCACCAATATTGTTCTGATGGGGATGGGTGAACCCCTGGCCAATTATGAGAACACGTTAAGGGCCATTCAACTGATGACCCATCCTGAGGCATTCAAATTTTCGTCCCGAAAGGTAACTCTCTCCACGGTGGGTCTTCTTCCTGAACTGGAGCAACTGGGGAAAGAGAAGGTTCGATTCCGACTCGCCATCTCTCTCAATGCCTCGGACGAAGCCACGAGAAGCCGCCTCATGCCTGTCAATCGCCTCCACCCCTTAAAAAAGATCCTGGAGATCTGCCGGAAATTTCCTCTTCAGCCGAGAGCCCGTATCACGTTCGAATATGTCCTGCTTCAAGGGGAAAATGATTCACCGGGGGATGCAAAAAGATTGCTAAAAATGTTGAAGGGGATTCCCTCCAAGGTCAACCTCATCCCTCTCAACGAGGCGCCAAGTATTCCTTTTAAAAAGCCTTCGGAGGAGAGAGTCAAACAATTTCAGGACATCCTAATGGAGGGCGGTCTTACATCGATCGTCCGTACCAGCAAAGGGGCGGATATTTCCGCCGCCTGTGGCCAACTCCAGGGTAAAACCCCAGATTAAACCCGCCTAAACGGTTTCACCTACAAATCCTCGCAGTTGGACTGGACTGAGAAGTGATGATTACCGATGAAAGTGAGCGTAACGTGAGCCTCATTGTTGGTCGAGGTCATATCCTCGTGTAGTCCATGTTGAAATCTCAAGAAGCACGGCACAGTCACCAGACTTATTCCAGATTGTGCGTTCCAAACCCCTATAAAAGAAATGCGATGTAGAGCCATTTTTGTTCTTTGTTGTAGACTTTGCACCCGTTTTAGTGTAAAGCACGATGAGATCACCAGCCTTGACCCTTTTGTCCGGGAACCAGTATGGATGACGCACAAGATTCGATACTTGACCATCCTCAGTGTATGTGCTGTCGAATGTTAGATACCTACCAATATCACAGTCCTTGAGTACCTTCAGGACGAGGCGCTCATCATCCAGTTTTCCCGGATTCTTAATGTAGCGAATCTCGACCGGTTCCTGGGGTCAGGCCACGGAAACACGGTATTTCCTTTTCCTCCCCTTGATCACCTTTTCTTCCATACGTTTCAGCCTTTCTTCATACGATTTGTCTCTCCGGACAAGTTCTTCCACCTTCATTATCCCTTCACCGATCGTTACCGCGCTCCGTCTGAAATATTCGCCTGTCTCTTTCACCGTATGGCCCCCCGCCCTCCTCGCCAAGTACCCAACGACGGCCCTTCCGCGCGCTCCTTCCCGTCCCTTCGTCGCACTGTACAACTTAGCTTCTCCTCTTTCC